>NZ_JBHZPZ010000012.1:0-114537 GCF_042787345.1 Flavobacterium xylosi
ACGTAGCGCCTTTTGGAGATTGTAAGGATGTGTTACTTGTGCAATCATACTTGGTGTTTTAATCTGTCCCGAAACTTCGGGATTATTTCAGATTCTCTTTTAACCTGTTCCGCTTTTTCAGGGCTATAACTTGCGTTATTCCGATGAAAATTAAGAACCACTTGCGTTCAGCCCTTCCCTGCTTGTGAGTCCTATACCTTTCTGTTGGTAACTCGTTGCCCCAAGTACTATGACTTCTGCTGACTTCTCCACCTAACCACTCGTGGTTGTGAAGACCTCCCTCGGTAAGCACTTCCTCTTTCCGTCTATCCCCGACGCATCTACTAACTAAACCTGTTGTCTAAAGGCTTTGCATTGCTGTGCATACTTACCCAATTTAGCTAGCCTCTTATGCGCTTTGTGTTCCTCGGTACAGACAAAAATTAAGGAAGGTATTGCTTTCGCAATAATCTTCACTGCATGGATCGCTCCAAACCAGCTTACCACGTGCTAATCGGCTCAATATAAAATCAACAACTTGCCGATAAGGGACTTGCACCCTATAGATAAAATTCCTACTTTTGAGAAATTGGAAGTGCATGCAAGGCACACACAGCGGTTTGGCGCAATTGGGGTTTTAGGAAAACTTCAAAGTTGGTTTTGTACTTGAATGTTGGTTTTTAAATCGATACATTTGGCTAACCAAATCCCCAACTGCCCCAAGCCACGGGACGTTGGCGGTAAGTTTCCAAAAAAACGCATAAAATTCAGAACAATAAGATTATGACAAAATTTTCATTCCTCTTTTTTGTATTTCTTTCTGTTCATTCTTTTGGACAAAAAAAATCAAATTCAAACAAAAATAATTTTGATAAATCTGTATACCATTCAATGGATACAGTTGCAGACTCTTTTCTGAAAAAATCAGGAGCTAATTCTGTTTCGATAGCCATTGTCAAAAATAAAAAAACTTATATAAAGCACTACGGGGAGTTGGATAAAGGAAAAGGTAATAAAGCAACCAATCAAACACTTTTTGAAATAGGCTCTACAACTAAAGTATTTACAGGAACACTTATGGCTAATGCTGTATTAGAAAATAAAATTGGATTAGATGACGATATTAGAAAATATCTGAAAGAAGATTTTTCTAATTTAGCGCTTCAAGGCAAACCAATAAAAATAAAGGATTTACTTGTCCATAGAAGTGGAATACAAACACCTTTTCCTGTTACTCAACAAATAAGAGATAAATACCCTGCTGAACGTTTCCTTTATTATAAAAACAGACTCGATAAAGCGTATACTAAAGAACTTTTCTTAGCTGATTTACGAAAAGTAAAAGTAGATTCACTTCCGGGAACTGGCTATAAGTATGGTGCTTTAGCGCCAGAATTGTGTGCTTATATTTTAGAAAATGTATATAAGAAAAGTTACGATGACCTATTAAATGAGGAGATTTTTAAAAAAGCAGGAATGAAATCTACAAAACTTAATTTAGGAAATAACGAAACTCTTGCAAATGGCTATAATGCAAAAGGCGATACTATGGAACCTTTAACTATCAGTATTTGGGGAGCATCAAAATTTCTAAAATCAACAATGGACGATTTAGGTAAATATATTAAGTTTGAATTAAACTCAAATAATAAGGTTGTTGTTGAATCTCATAAAAAAGTTTATCCAAACATAGACATGGGTTATTTTTGGGACATTTTAACCGATGCTAAAGGACAAACAAACTATATAAAAGACGGTGGTTCAAACGGCACTTCTAATATACTTAAGATTTTGCCACAACAAAATTTAGGCATCTTGATTATTGCGAATCAGAATGATAGAAATACAGGCATAAATATAGAAAATGCTTTAAATAAATTAGAAACGGCTTTAAAATAGAACTAAAAAAACCTACCGCCAATCGAGTAGACGGCTCCGCCAGAAACTGACGGAGTGCGCCTCTCACACCACCGTACGTACGGGTCTCGTATTCGGCGGTTCGCAAAGTGATGGGTTGAGTTCCATGTAAATCTCCAACATTGATTGATAGCCTTTCTTCTTAAGTCGCAGTAGGGTAATTGTAGTGGTTAGAATCGGACTCTGGGCGATTCGCCAGCCTCCTTTTCTGGTTCTGCTCCAAGCATATGCGTGGTCTTTGTCAATCCCTAGTCGCATCAGGTTTTTCCTTTTGCGTTCGGGTTTAGCTCATGCGTTTTTATTGTTTTTTGGTATTCGTGTTTTCCGCTACGCTACAAATCTTCCAGTCCACGAATTAAATGTTCCGAAAGAGGTACATAACGGTCTTTTTTGCCTTTACCTTGAACTACCTTAAGCTGTTTGCGGTCAAAGTCCGGGTCTTGTAAAAGCACACTTCGGGCTTCCATGCAGCGCAGTCCGCAACCGTAGAGCAAACCGATGAGAATTTTATGCTTGAGTAGTTTGGCACTTTGAAGCATAGCCCAAACTTCTTCTTTGCTAAAAACAACAGGGAGTTTTTTCTCGTTTTTTATGGACGGTAAACGAGGGAATTCATAAGGCAATCCTTCGGATTTTAGCAAAAACCGAAGTCCGTAAACACAGTGTTTAAAATACGTTTGAGATGGCGTTTTTGACTTTTTTTGTTGGTAAAACAAGTAATCCTGTACTTGTTCAGAATCTAATTCAGTAGGGATTTTACCAAAATAAAGGGAAATAGCCGCCACATGGCGGGAATAATTGTTGAAAGCACTCTGACTTCGACCCAAGACTGAAACCGTACGCTCAAATCGTTGAAGTAATTCCTCAAATCCCGGAACTTCACGCTTGGCCTGATTGAGAATCTTGTTTTCTCTTAACGCATCAGGATGCTTTTTTTTGTAGTCATAATATCCTATTTTAGTTATCTTCGTAAGATAATCAAAATCTACAATGGTGCTACCGAAGGTTTAGTTCAACAAGCGGCTTGCCAAAATGGGGGCGGACGGAAGCCGTGTTTCAACTTTTGTTTGAGTCAACCAAAATCAGGACGCTGCACATTGTAAGACAAAGACCGAAAGACTAAAAAAATCAAAGTAAATTATAATAAAAAGACAGGCTATAACACGAACTTTGCTCTTTTTGTCCTTCGATGAATATGCTGAAAGACTTTGCAGGATGGGAAAATAAACGAAATTCTTATGTCAAAAACATTTGCAGATAAAGTGATTGATTTCAACCGCAATTTACACTATTCGGGTAAACTGCCGGAAGGTTTTCAGGTGATGAATCCTTACTTGGACAATCCTGAAACAATGGAGGTCATGCAACAGTTTTATCATAAATATTACAACGATTCAAAGCAACGAAGATTTATTATCGGTATTAACCCAGGCCGTCATGGAGCTGGAGTAACGGGTGTACCGTTTACGGATACCAAACGACTGGAAAGTGCCTGCGGTATCAAAATGCAATCGGCACATACGCACGAAGTTTCTTCTGTTTTCATGTATGAGATGATTGCCGAATATGGCGGAGCAAAAAATTTCTACCAAGACTTTTATATCAACTCCCCCTTTCCTTTGGCCATTATACGGCAAACAAAAGCCGGCAAATGGCTTAATGCCAATTATTATGACGATCCTGTTCTTTTTGAAATGGTAAAAGATTTCATGATTTTGTCTTTGAAAAAACACCTAAGCCTGGGATTAGATACTTCAGAGGTTTTTGTGCTGGGGAAAAAAAATGCAGCATTTATCCAAAAGCTGAACAAAGATGCAAAGTTGTTTGACAGTTTAATAATCCTGGAACATCCGCGGTATGTCCAGCAATATAAATCTAAAGAAAAGCAACTGTATATCGACAAATATATTTTGGCCTTGAACAATTCCAAATGAATAAATCCGAAACACATACCATCTATACCATAGGACATTCAACTCATAGTTTGGATGACTTTTTGGATATGCTGAAATCCTTTGAAATTAAAATTCTGGCCGACATACGGAGTTCACCGGGCTCACGCAAGTTTCCGCAGTTCAATCAAGAGAATCTGAAGATATCGTTAGAAGAAAACGGAATACAATACATACATATGGCCGATTTGGGAGGAAGACGGAAAATGAAAAAAGACTCAAAAAACAATCGCTGGAACAACGACTCTTTCAGAGGTTACGCCGATTATATGGAAACCAAAGAATTTGAAAATGCGATTGTGAAACTGGAACATATCGCTTTCGAACATCCCACGGCTTATATGTGCTCCGAAGCTGTTTGGTGGAGGTGTCATCGTTCGATGGTGTCCGATTATCTGAAAGCAAAAGCTTGGGCGGTATTACATATTATGGCAACAGGGAAAGTTCAGGAACATAAATACACTGCACCGGCAAGAATAGTTGACGGTAATGTACTTTATTCCGATTAAAATTTAATTTGCAATTAAAATCTGTTTTATGAAAAAAATATTTAGCGTAGGCGACAAAGTAAGCTGGAACTCGGAAGCGGGTAGCGTTTCCGACACTATCATTAAAATACATACAAAGGATTTCGATTACAAAGGTTATACACACCACGCGACGAAAGAAGAACCTCAATATGAAATAAAAAGCAGCAAGACGGATCATATTGCCGTTCATAAAGGTTCTGCCCTTACGAAACTCTGAAAAAATATTCAGAGAAACGAATTGAGAAAACAACGAACCGCTAACACGGGCTTTGCGTTAGTGGGCGGACAGTGCGAATAGAAACATTTGAGCAATTAATAAACGTTGGTGCTGGCAAACAGTTTACGGTTTCAAAAGCCCACCAACGCAAAGCCCGAAACCCTCAAACTGTCTAATAACCTCCTATCTTCCTATCAGATAATTTGCAATAAAAATCGCTCAAAATATTTGCGTAGCTCGTTGATTTTTTGTAAATTTAAACATGAAATTCATCAACGGAACCAATAGAAACCAACTCCCGCTTTTTGCCTCATCGATTGATGATGCCATTGCGCAAGACAACGAAATCAGGCTCATTGACCTTTTTTTAGACAGTCTTAAACTCCCTGATTTTGGATTTACTTTCGATTTCGTCGAGAATGGAAGACCCGCTTATCATCCTTCGGATTTACTCAAATTCTTTATTTACGGCTATCTCAATTGCATGCGTTCCTCCAGAACTCTCGAGAAAGAATGCAATCGCAACATAGAACTCATGCGCCGAATTTTTAACCTAATTGACCAAAATATACTAAAACAATATCTAAAAGTATTGGCTCCTTTTTTTGATGTTCTGACAGCGCTTTTTAAGGCTTTTTATGGATCGTTTTATTTTAAGAATGAACAATCCGTTTTTCAACAAAGAATTTTAATTGTAGTTTAAATCACATATATTTACTCGCTGATTAAAAAAATTGAGTTCGTTTGAAGGTTTTTAGACGAACTGACGTTGTGCGTCACTTTCGAGCGACACAAAACCGAAAGAAAACCCGAGGAAAAATGAAAAAAATATGATTGAAATTAACAAAACGATGAAGAGATTAATATATCCCCCAATATTTATAAATGATGCTCCTCAAAAAAAAGAATACATCACTACACTTGCAAATAGCTTTAAAGAGCTTATGAAGCACCCAAATAAGTGGAATAATTATATCGAAGAGTTTTTTGAACCAGAACTTGACCGCTTACTAATCAATGCCTCGTTACTTTATGAAAGCATTAACCTAATTGGTAAAGACAGAGAAAATAAACTAATCAATAAGTAGGCAATGAACGCATTCAACATTCAAATTATTGAAACCATAATAATATTAGGTGGCTATATCATTTTGTATTTTATATTTAAAACAGTTATCAATAATTTTCTCAAAAGAACTCGATTAGAAAGGAGTAGGAGAAAAATGGCAATAAGAGCTGTGCAGCTATTTTCGACAATGACAGCAATTATCCTTTTAACGGGAGTTTGGGGTTTCAAACAAAATGAAATTGCATTATTTGCAAGTACAATCTTGACAGCTTTAGGTATAGCCTTTTTTGCGCAATGGTCATTACTTTCAAATATCACTTCGAGCATTTTGATTTTCTTTAATCATCCGGTAAAATTAGGAGATTATGTAAAAGTATTACACAAAGACTACCATTATGAAGGAGAAGTGACAGAAATGAACTACTTTTTTGTTCACATTAAAACAGACTCTAACAAAATAATTACAATACCTAATTCACATTTCTTTGAAAAATCTTTTTCAGTTTCTGAAAAAAAATAATAACATAAAGAACCGATTAAATGAGAATAAAATTATTAATAGCAATTCTATTGAATTTGTCAATACAGACAATATTTGCACAAACTAGCGGCCTTGGGAGTTGGAATATAATGAATGTAAAATACAATCTTGACGAAAAATGGAGTGTTTTTGGCGAAGCACAATTGCGTTCATTAAAATTTTATAGTGATTTTCACTATTACGAATATAAAGGCGCCATTAGCTATAAAGTTCAAAAAAACGTTAATATAACTTTAGGTGCAGGTAGTTACCAAACTTACAAAGAAGGCGGAAATTTTGTTATACCTAAAAACAATGATGAATTTAGAATTTGGCCTCAGATAGTTCTATATCAATCAATCGGAAAATTCAAAATAGAACAACGGTATCGTACAGAACTAAGATTTACAAGCAGTGGCTACCGCAACCGTTTTCGCTATAGACTTGGTGTCTCCTACCCTTTTGGAAAAGAAATAAATGAATACAAGCCGTATCAAATTAGTGCAAGTAATGAAATATTTTTCACCAACAATGAACCTTACTTTGAAAGAAATAGATTTCTAGTAGCATTCAATTACAAGCCAACAAAAGCAACAACGATACAAATTGGTTATTTACATCAGTTTGACTACAAAATAAATGATGAATCAGGTCGTGACTTTTTACAAGTGGGTTATTTTATAGAACTGCTCCGAAAGACAAATCAGAATAATTCTATTGACACAGACATAAAAGACAATTAAATGAAAAGACAAATAGATGATAACAATAAAAAACTACAAGAGCTAATCTTCTAATACTGCTCAAACCACCTAAATTTATCGTGTACAATTTGAGTCTTTTTTTTTAAATACTCTAAAAAAGAGTTAGCAACTGGAGAATGCTTTCCCCTTTTAACCATATTAAACTCCAAGTTGCTGTAATAGGAAGACCTTTTATTGGAATAATTTGTAATTCATTGTTGTTTAATTCATTTTTAATTCCAATTAACGGCATAATAGAGTATCCAAAACCAGCTAATAAGGCTTGTTTAACTGCTTCATTAGAGGTTAACTCCATCTTTTTTAGGACTGATAAGTTATTCCTTTCAATAAAGCTTTCCATTGTCTGTCTTGTCCCTGAACCCTTTTCTCTAAATATTAGAGGCAACTGTTTAAATATTTCTTCTGTGCTAGTAGCCTTTTTATATTTTGTTTTTGTACTGCTTAACAAGTACAACTTATTTTGAAGTAAATCGAGTTTCTCCATATTTAAGGTATTGGGTAGAATAGAAACAAGTGCAAAATCAACTTCCTAATTTTCTAAACTCTCCACAACCTTATTTTTGTTAGTAACATCCATCAGTAATTCTATTCCAGAATGTTATTCCATAAAATCAGCAAGAAAATAGGGCATCACATACTTTCCAATTGATACTATTGAAATTTTTAAACGTCCTGTTAATTGTCCCTTGTGAGCCAAAGTTTTATAGTTTATGGCTACACTTGGTTGATAAAGTTTTTAGCCGCCTTCGCAATCTCTAATCCAAAATCAGTGATGTAAATTTTTCGCCCGACCACATCCGTTAAAGCTATATCAAACCGGGCTAGAAAATTTCTCAACTGAATAGACAACTCAGGCTGAGTAAGGTGCAATTCTTCCGAAGCTTTTGTTACACTTTGCGTTTGCACGATTTTCAAAAATATCCGCAATTGATTTAAGGTTTATTTCATAAAATATTTTTATGGTTTGCATTACAAAGATAAATAAAAACTTATGAATTATAATTCACAACTTTATACCATAAATAAAAAAAATGAGAACAATTAAAATTATTTCCGCCGTTATTGCATCAATCACATTTACAAGCTGCGCTATTGTTAGACCCGGAGAAGTTGGGGTTAAACAAAATCTTGGTAAACTTTCTGAAAAAAGTCACTTACAAGGTGCTGTTTGGTTCAACCCTCTTACTACTAGAGTTATAAAAACAAATATTCAGATAAACGATATTGAACTATCCTTGAGTTTGCCTAGCAAGGAAGGCTTAAGTGTTATTTCTCAAATATCTATTCTTTACAGAATCGATCAAAATAGTGTGCCAAAAGTAATCAGTAGCATTGGTCTTGGTTATGAAACTATTATATCTAATGTATTTAGATCGGCATCTGCAGATGTGTGTTCTAAATATTTTGCAAAAGATATGCATTCAGGGATGAGAGCAGAAATAGAAGAAGCAATTAGAATTAAAATGGAAGAAACTCTTTCTGTCCAAGGAATATTCGTTCAGGCTGTTCTGATGAAAAGTATACAATTGCCAGAGGGTCTGGCAAGTTCAATCGAACAAAAATTACAAGCAGAACAAGATGCAATGAGAATGGTTTTTATTTTGCAACAAGAAAAGCTAGATGCGGAAAGAAAAATCATTGAAGCAACTGGTTCACGAGATGCACAAAAAATACTTTCAGAAGGTTTAACAGATTAAATTATTAAGATTAGAAGTATTGAGGCTTTTATAGAACTATCAAAATCTACTAATAGTAAAATAATTATAACTGATGGTAAACTACCCTACCTTATAAATAATTAAAAAAGTTATATATAAAAACAAACAAGAATTATGACTAGAATAACAGTAGCAAAAGGAGACGGAATTGGTCCTGAGATAATGAATGCGACATTAGAAATAATTTTAGCAGCAGACGCCAAAATTGAAATCGATGAAATTGAGGTTGGCGAACAAGTATATCTGGCTGGTAATAACTCCGGAATCGCATCTAAATCGTGGGAAACAATCAGACGAAACAAAATATTTCTAAAAGCGCCTATTACCACTCCACAAGGTGGCGGATACAAAAGCTTAAATGTTACCACGCGCAAATTTCTTGGCTTGTATTCAAACGTTAGACCTTGTATGAGTTTACATCCTTTTGTAAGCACCAAACACCCCATAATGGATATCGTGATTGTACGAGAAAATGAAGAGGATTTGTATGCGGGAATTGAACACCAGCAAACAGACGAGGTAGTGCAATGCTTAAAATTAATAAGTCGACCAGGTTGCGAAAAAATAGTGCGCTACGCTTTTGAGTATGCTAAACAACAAAACCGCAAGAAAGTCACTTGTTTTACGAAAGACAATATTATGAAACAAACGGATGGCTTATTTCACCAGGTGTTTGATGAGATTGCAAGAGAATATCCTGAAATAGAAAACGAACACTGGATAATAGACATTGGTGCAGCTAAAATGGCCGATACTCCAGAAATTTTTGATGTAATTGTAATGCCAAATTTGTATGGAGATGTACTTAGTGATGTGGCTGCACAAATAACTGGTTCAGTTGGTTTAGCAGGCTCAGCTAATATAGGCGAAGAGTGTTCTATGTTCGAGGCCATACACGGTTCTGCACCAAGAAGAGCTGGGCAAAATCTAGCTAATCCATCGGGTTTGTTGCAAGGAGCAATTATGATGCTAAATCATATTGGGCAAACAGAAATAGCAGAAAAAGTTCAAAATGCGTGGCTCAAGACCCTAGAAGATGGCATTCATACCTATGATATTTTTAAGGAAGGAATAAGCAAGCAAAAGGTAGGAACTAAAGAATTTGCAAAAGCAGTAATTGAAAATCTAGGTAAAAAGCCTTCGATATTAAAATCTGTTTCTTATTCCAATAATTCAGCTCTAAACCTACCTAAATACAAACGCAAACCTGCTGCAAAAAAAGAATTAGTTGGGGTGGATATTTTTGTTCATTGGAACGGGACGAATCCGGACGAATTAGCAGAGAAAGTGAAGAAAATTGAAAGTAATGGACTAAAACTCTCAATGATTACTAACAGAGGAATTAAAGTTTGGCCAGATGGATTTGAGGAAACCTTTTGTACTGACCATTGGAGATGTCGTTTTAAACCATTGGAAAATTCTGAAATAGATAAAACAAACATCATCGAACTTTTAAAAAATGCAATTTATGAAAATATTGATAGTATAAAGACAGAAAATCTATATTCATTTGACGGTAAGGCAGGATATTCATTAGGGCAAGGGCAATAATTACTAAACAATAAAAACAATGGTCAACGTTATTATTTATTTAAAAAAACAAGATAGTGCAAAGGAATTGGTAAAATTTCTTTTAGAAGAAAAATTAATTGCATCAGCTACAATTGATGAAAACAACATTTCTTATAAAATGGAAAACAACACATTCTCAGAAAATGTATTCAGCGTTATTACCGCACAATCAAAATCTCTTCTGTTCAATGATATTGTTGTGGCTGTGGAAGCCAAAATTGGCGAAGATACTCCAATCAATTCAACACCAATAATTGGTTCTAACCTAATTTTTGACAATGTCATTAGAGATAAAACATTATCAATTTAGTAAAAATCACGACATACAACTTTTATTAGGTGAGTTTAACCCCAACGATGCTTTAGGACTCATTGCCCAAACGGTACACATAAAAATAAAGTATCTTGAGAATAAAATAAGTAGTCAGATTAATGCGGAGGATGTAAGATCAAGCGAAGTCAAAATAAAGCGATTGCAAAAAGAACTTTTTAAATTAAGAAAATTTTCAGTTCAAAAACCAAAAGTGTAAAAGTAGAAGCAATAATTAAAATTGAATACGAATAGCACATTAAATAAAACGGACAAGCCGAACACCGTTAAAAAAAGTAGGCGAAAAAACAAAAAATAAATAGTTATGAATTTAAAAATTAACACAATTGTGGTTATGACTGCAACAGTTTTATTTTCTTGTAATCAAGGAACAAAAACCGAAACGACAACGTCCACAAAAACAGAAGAAGCAAAGCAAGTTATAACCCACGTTATGACAAAAGAAGACCAAGCAAAACTGACACCAGATGCTGTTTTCCAAGAATTTATTGAAGGAAACAAACGTTTTCAAAGTGGTAAATCGATACCAAGAGATCTAAGTGAACAAGCAAGAAAATCAGCAGTAGGACAGTTTCCAAAGGCGGTTGTATTGAGTTGTTTAGACAGTCGTGTGCCAGTAGAAGATGTTTTTGACCAAGGTTTGGGAGATATTTTTGTGGGAAGAGTGGCGGGTAATTTTATAAACGAAGACCTTTTGGGCAGTTTGGAATTTGCATGTAAGGTAGCAGGTGCAAAACTGGTACTAGTCATGGGGCATCAACATTGTGGTGCTGTGAAAGGTGCAATTGATGATGTGAAACTTGGAAATATTACAGCAATGCTTGCCAAAATAAAACCTGCCGTTAATATGAGCCAAGATTTTCCAGGCGAAAAAACCTCATCAAATGAACTATTTGTAAGGCACGTTTCAGAAAACAATGTAAAGTATGCACTACAACAAATACGTGCAAAAAGTCCAATTTTAAAAGAAATGGAAGATAAAGGCGAAATAAAAATTGTGGGGGCATTTTATCGCTTAACTGATGGAACACTCGAATTTGTTAAATAATGAAGTATTTAAAAATTACGTTTATAGGTATTGTTTTGTTCGGATGTATTAATAATACATTTGGACAAAACAATCGTAAAAATACGAGCAACCGCATTGGATGGTACAATTATTTTGGAACATTTAAAGTCTCTGACAAGGTTGGTATTCATACCGAGTATCAGTGGCGTAGAAATAATTATATAACCGATTGGCAACAAAGTCTTTTAAGAGTTGGCGTAAACTACAATGTAAACCCGCGCGTTTTGTTTAGAGCAGGTTACGCTTGGATAGAAACTTTCCCATATGGAGAATATGCTATAAATGGTTTTGGTAGAGATTTTACAGAGCATAGAATTTTCGAAATGGTACAACTTTCACATAAAGAAGGGATAATAGATTTTTCGCATCGTTTTATGCTTGAACAAAGATTTGTCGGTCGCTATTCTAATGCGAATTTGGCAAACGAAGATGAGTTTCCTTTGCTCAACAGGTTTAGATATATGTTTAGACTTCAAGTACCTTTAAAAGGCAAAGAAATTAAAGATAAAACACCCTATGTTGCTTTGTATGACGAGATTTTAATTGGCCTTGGAGAAAATGTTAATGCCAATATTTTTGACCAAAATCGATTAGGTATTCTTCTAGGATATAGATTTAATAAATCAGTAAGAATTGAAGGCGGTTATTTAAATCAAACGCTACAATTCGGGCGGCAAATTAATGGACAAGATGTATTTCAAAATAATAATGGACTCATCATAAATGCAAACTTTACTATTGATCTGACTAAACAAACGAAAGAGTAAAACTGCAGTTAGAACAGGCAGATGTTGCAAAACCTCTTCAAAATAAAGGGTCTTGAGACTAAAATAAGCAGTCATAATAATGACGAGAATGTCAAAACAAGGAAAAAATTGAAGCTATTGAAACAGAACTTTTGAATTAAGAAAAACTATAAATTCAAAACCAAAACTGTACTATTAAAAGCAACAATTAAAATTGAATAAGAATTGTGTACCAAACCATTTTTAAATAAAACGGACAAGCCGAACAGAGTTTAAAAAAGTAGGCAAAAAAAACAAAAAAATGAACAGAATGAAAATGATTTTCGGATTGGTTTTGACTGCAAGTATTTTGTCCTCTTGCAACCAAGTTCAACAACAAGCAAAAGAACAAACGGATAAAATTGTATAACAAACTAACTCACAAGTACAAAAAGTAATTGACGATTTGGGTTTAGAATATGTCGAAGAACGTGCGCAAAGTATTATTACCTATGACGAAGTAAGTGCCTTAGTTACGCATCCCAATCCTACTGGGAAAGGATATGCAAAACAACTTGCGACACAAACCGTAAATGTCATTTTTGATCAAAACAAAATTCCCTATTTACATGTAGCCGAAACGAATAGTAACGCTATTGCACTATATGAAAAACTGGGTTTTACGACCCGAAAAAAAAATTAGTTTCTGGAATATAATAAAATTATTTTTTATAATATACTGACTTTCAGTTGTTCGATTCGAAATTTATTTATAAATTAGCTTTAGCTGAGGATTTCACGTTTTTAGAATCCCGCTATCCCCAAAATCTTATTATTATTTACACGTTAGAAAGCATTTTAAAACTTAACTAACTTTTTAGGTTAAATCAAATGTTTAAAAAAGAGTACTACAGGCTTTTCATAGCACGTAATTAATCTTTTTTGTCATAAACATTTTCAGTAACCTGTTCATTTTAACCTACTATTAAATACAATAATTTTTAATTCATTTAAAATAAAACTTATGTGTTTTTCAGCTAGTGTCAGTTTTGGGGCGGGTGTTATTCTTGCCGTCGTAAGCGTTATTTCAATAAAGGAAGTAAGAAAACCATCTCAGATATATTTCGCCTGTATTCCGATCATTTTTTGTGTACAACAATTTGTAGAAGGCTTTTTATGGTTAGCATTGACTAAACCTTTTTTCAGCCCCTTGCAACAAATCACAACGTATATCTTACTATTTCTCAGCCAGGTTGTATGGCCCTTGTGGATTCCTTATGCGGCATTAAAACTAGAAAAAGAACAGGAAAATATAATTTTTCAGCGAGTGTTGCTTGCAATTGGGGTTTTGATTGCTTTTTATTTGGGTTATTGTTTAATGAATTATTCTGTTGAAGCAAAAATTAGTGGCCATACAATTTCCTTTTCACAAAATTACCCAATGAAATATAGTATTCCTGCTGGCCTACTTTACATTATAGCAACTGTTGCTCCACCCCTATTTTTAACCATTAGAAAAGTCTGGTTATTGAGTATTACGACCATAATTTCCTATATGGTCACAACCATTTATTATGAAGATTACATCGTCTCTGTTTGGAGTTTGTTTTCTTTATTTATTGGTGTATCCGTATTGGTCATTATGGATGAAATTAGGTATCCAACCAATAAAAATTCCAAATATTACTATTCGAATGAGCGCAGTAAAAATGCCAGTATTTCCAAACAGGACTTCAAAGCTTTACTATAATTTGGCTTTCAGATTTTCTTTTACATTTTCAAACCATTCGTTTTTGAGGATACTCAAAACAATACTGTCCCGTCGCAGGTCGCTGCCTAAAGTTGGCATGTGACTTCGCAGAACGCCTTCTACTTTGCAACCAATACTTTTCATGGCGGCAATGCTGCGCTGGTTGTTATTATCCGCACGGAATTCTACTCGTTCCATTTCTAAGGTTTCGAAAGCGAATTGCAAAAGCAAAAACTTACAGTGTTTATTTAATCCTGTTCCTCGAAAATCTTTTCCATACCAAGTGTATCCCAACTGCACCGTTTTGAATGGCAAACTGATATCATAAAAACGGGTACTTCCGGCATATTTTCCTGATTTTTTATCAAAAACGATAAAGGGGAATTCGGTTTTATTTTCTCTGGCTTTTAAGGCGATTTTGATGTAGTTTTCTAAATTCTCTTTTCCGTTGGCTCTTACCAAAGAATATTCCCAAGTTTCGGGTTCGTTGATAGAAATTTCCAATAGGTTCTCAACGTCACTTTCTTGCAAAGGACGGAGCAAAACAGATTCATTTTCGAGGATTGTATTTTGAGGGAAATCGAAAATTGCAGTCATTTTTTTTGAAAGCTAATTTATAAAAAATAGATCGAGATTGATACCGAATTTACTGATTTCCACCGATTTTTTAGCCCAGATGGAAATGAAAAGCCCACAGTATAAAAAAACAATTTTTCTTGTTGTAAAAGAGCAACCAACGGAAGCTCCTTTTAGGACTTAGAAAAATATTTTTTATGCTGTGGACTTGTAATGTATAGCTGGATTAGCTCCTAAAAATGTTACTCACTCATTTCGTCATACCGCTCCGGAACCTGCGGATCGTATAGCGGACATTTGAATTCGGCCAGGGTATCTACCAAAAGATCCATGGTTTTCCCTTCGGTACCGTAGCAATCAATTTGGATACTTTTCGGTGTAATTTCTACTTGAAAAGCGCCTTTACCATTCGGGTTTTTCCAACTGTTTTCATCTACTTTTTCCCATTTTGAAAATACCGAATTGATTCTATTGAGAATAACAGCCGTAGGAAGTTCCTCTAAACCGGCCACTTCTTGTTGTTCTACAATAGCTTCATAAACCTCTTGATGGTTCAGATAAAAACCTTCCAAATATCTCCAAAAAACTAGTTCGTACATGATATATAATATTTAAACAGTGCTGAAATTAATATTCGAAAGTGCCGTATTCGCTGGTAATCGTCAGTTTTTTAGTATCGGCCGCTTCTACTCTACCCACGATTTGGGCATCAACATTGAACGATTTTGAAATC
The DNA here is from genome assembly GCF_042787345.1 of Flavobacterium xylosi. Taxonomy (NCBI): domain Bacteria; kingdom Pseudomonadati; phylum Bacteroidota; class Flavobacteriia; order Flavobacteriales; family Flavobacteriaceae; genus Flavobacterium; species Flavobacterium xylosi. The sequence continues at coordinate 15,423 of NZ_JBHZPZ010000012.1, forward strand.
GCAATAATGTCTTGAGCGATAGCTTCCGGAACGTATATTTCCATACGGTGCCCGCAATTGAAAACCTGGTACATTTCTTTCCAATCCGTTTTAGATTGTTCTTGTATCAATTGAAAAAGTGGCGGCACAGGAAATAAATTGTCTTTTATGATATGTAAGTTTTGTATAAAATGTAAAATCTTAGTCTGTGCTCCTCCGCTGCAATGCACCATTCCGTGAATTTCATCAGACGAGTATTTATCTAAAATTTTCTTGATAATTGGCGCATAGGTTCTGGTAGGCGAAAGCACTAATTGTCCCGCGTCTATAGGAGAATTTGCTACGGCATCAGTCAATTTTACCTGACCGGAATAAATTAATTCTTCGGGAACCGCAGCATCAAAACTCTCCGGATATTTGGTTGCCAAATATTTCCCGAAAACATCATGACGCGCCGATGTCAATCCATTACTTCCCATTCCGCCATTATAGCTTTTTTCGTAAGTAGCCTGACCAAAAGAAGCCATTCCTACAATTACATCACCCGCTTTAATATTAGCATTATCAATTACATCAGAACGTTTCATACGAGCCGTAACGGTAGAATCTACAATTATGGTACGCACAATATCACCCACATCAGCGGTTTCCCCGCCAGTAGAATGTATGGTCACGCCAAAAGAATCCAGTTCTTTGATCAATTCTTCGGTTCCATTGATGATGGCTGATAACACCTCTCCTGGAATCAGGTTTTTATTTCTCCCAATAGTAGAGGAGAGCATAATATTATCGGTCGCTCCCACACACAATAAATCGTCAATATTCATAATCAAAGCATCTTGAGCGATGCCTTTCCATACTGAAATATCGCCTGTTTCTCTCCAATACATGTAAGCCAAAGAGGATTTAGTCCCTGCTCCATCGGCATGCATAATCAAACAATACTCTTGGTCTTGTGTTAAATAATCAGGAACAATCTTGCAAAATGCTTGAGGAAACAATCCTTTATCAATATTTTTTATGGCGTTATGAACATCTTCTTTGGATGCCGAAACACCACGTTGTGCATATCTTTTTGAAGTATCTGAACTCATGTAGTCTAGTTGTGTAAGCTGCTTTTGAGCAACGGGGTTGTGCGGCAAAGATAATTATTTTTTTTGGGTTTTGCCTATGGCGTTTTCAAGTGTTTCGTTAAATCTGTAATCTGTCTTTAAAGTCTAGTTTTATTTCATTAAATTTGTTATAATGTTTTGACTGTTAATTACTTAAACATTAAAATACATGACAAAATACTGTTTATTTTATTACGTATTATACTAGATTCATATAGGTTTGAATTGAAGTTAATCCATAAATACCTTTAAAAGTGTAACAAATTTTAAACCCAGATTTAAACTTAGAAAAGTGGAAACCAGCAACCACTAAAAAAACGGGGCCTTACCGAAAAGCCATACGAGTAGGAAACAAAAAATACAACATCATGCCTAGATACATTATTGAAAGAGAGATTCCCGGTGCCGGTAAACTAAGCGCCGAACAATTGAAAGCCATTTCGCAAACTTCCTATGGAGTTTTGGGCAAAATGGGACCACAAATCCAGTGGGTTAACAGCCATGTCACCGCTGACAAAATCTATTGTACTTACATCGCACCCAACGAGGAAATGATTCGCGAACATGCTAAATTAGGCGGATTTCCTGCGAATTCCATAAGTAGAATAGCTGCAACCATTGACCCAACAACTGCAGAAGAAACAGTTTAGTTGACAGCAATCTTAAACAACGATTGTAAAAATAGAAACCAACAGACAAAAAAATGAACTTAAAATCGGTGTTTAGAACTTAACAGCAAACAAAGTCTTAAAAAAAGAGTAATTCAATCCTTCATAAACAAAAAAATTAAATAAGATGAAAAATGCAATTAACTGGTTTGAAATTCCAGTCAAAAATTTAAGCAGAGCACAAGCCTTTTACGAAACAGTTTTAGGAGCCAAAATGGAGCCAATGGAAGACATGGGCATGAAATCAGCTTTCTTCCCGGCAGACATGGAACATGGAATCGGAGGTAGTTTAGTGGAAAATGAAGCATATCAACCCGCTGATAAAGGTACTTTAGTGTACCTCAACGGTGGTGAGGATTTGAGTGTCCCTCTTGCAAAGGTTGAAGCAGCAGGCGGAAAAGTTGTTTTGCCTAAAACTTCGATAGGGCCTAATGGTTTTATGGCACACTTCACCGACACTGAAGGAAACAAAGTGGCATTTCACTCCATGAAATAAAAAATAGCTTGAATTAAATTCGGACAGTAATTTGACACCGAAAAGGGTATTTGCTTGTACTTAGACCCGAAATCTTTATAATTAATTGAAAACCATAAAAAAATGCCTATCCAAACGGACAGGCATTTTTAATGAAATAGTGACTCGTTATTATTTTGTAAATAATAATTCTCTGTATTTCGTTAATGTCCAAAGCTCGTTGTCAACTAATAATTCCAGTTTATCACAGTGCTCACGGATTACTTCAAAATAAGGTTTTACAGAATTGCAATAGGCTTCAGCCATTTCTTGAGCATCAGTAAGAACGTTTGCTTTCTTTCTTTCATTAGTCATCTCTTCCACTTTAGAATTGATTCCTGCAATGTGTCCAGAAATTTCTTTGATTAAAACAATTTGCTCTTTTGCAATTGATTCAAATTCAGCTCCGAAAATATCTTTCAATCCTTTAACGTTTTCAATTAAAGTATTTTGGTAACGAATAGCAGTAGGTATAACGTGATTTTTTGAAATATCACCTAAAACTCTACCTTCAATTTGAATTTTCTTAGTGTATTCTTCCAATTCAATTTCGTATCGCGCCTCCACTTCAATGTGGTTCATGATACCCATTTCAGAAAACAAATCCAATGCTTGTTTAGAAGCTCTGGCTTTTAATGCTTCAGGAGTTGTTTTGAAGTTACTCAAACCTCTTTTTCCTGCTTCAATTTCCCAAGCTTCGCTGTACCCGTCTCCTTCGAAAAGGATATTTTTAGAAACTTTGATATATTCTCTCAACACATTGAAGATCGCATCATCTTTCTTCATGTCTTTAGATTCAATTAATGCATCAACTTCAATTTTGAAATCTTTCAATTGTTTTGCAACAATAGTATTCAAAGTTGTCATTGCATTGGAACAGTTAGCAGAAGAGCCCACCGCTCTGAACTCAAATTTATTTCCTGTAAAAGCAAATGGTGAAGTTCTGTTTCTGTCTGTATTATCCAAAAGAACGTCTGGAATTTTACCTACGACATTTAATTTTAAATCTGTTTTTTCTTCTGGTGATAATTTACCGGCAGTTACGCCTTCTAATTCAGCCAAAACTTTAGTCAACTGCTCTCCAATAAATACAGAGATAATTGCAGGTGGCGCTTCATTAGCTCCTAATCTGTGGTCATTACTTGCAGTTGCAATTGCGCCTCTAAGTAAAGCTTCGTAATCATTTACCGCTTTAATAGTGTTAATAAAGAAAGTCAAAAACTGCAAATTGCTCATTGGCGTTTTACTTGGACTTAACAAGTTAACTCCGGTATCTGTTGCTAATGACCAGTTGTTGTGTTTTCCTGAACCATTTACACCTTTGAAAGGTTTTTCATGGAACAATACTTTCAAATCATGACGTTCCGCCACTTTTTGCATTACATCCATCAACAAACAGTTATGATCCACCGCTAAATTTGTTTCTTCAAAAATAGGAGCTAACTCAAATTGATTTGGAGCTACTTCATTGTGACGTGTTTTTACCGGTATTCCCAGCAACATACATTCTTGCTCTAAATCTCTCATGTATGTTAACGCACGAGTTGGAATAGAACCAAAATAATGGTCATCTAATTGTTGCCCTTTTGCAGAGGTATGTCCCAGCAAAGTTCTTCCGGTCATAATAAGATCAGGACGAGAGTCTGCTAATGATTTATCGATTAAGAAATATTCTTGTTCCCATCCTAAAGTTGCGGTAACTTTCTTAACATTTTTGTCAAAATACTTACATACTTCAGTTGCAGCATCATCCATAACGGTTAAGGCTCTCAATAAAGGTGTTTTATAATCTAAAGCTTCGCCTGTGTAAGAAATAAAAACGGTTGGAATACATAAAGTGGTTCCAAAAATAAATGCTGGAGAAGTTGGATCCCAAGCCGTATATCCTCTTGCTTCAAATGTGTTTCTGATTCCTCCGTTAGGGAAACTAGATGCGTCTGGTTCTTGCTGTACTAATTGCGCGCCACCAAACTTTTCTACCGGATCGCTACCGTCATAAGATGTTTCGAAGAAAGCATCATGTTTTTCAGCCGTTGTTCCAGTAAGTGGTTGAAACCAGTGTGTATAATGAGTAACTCCCTTAGACAAAGCCCACTCTTTCATACCCATGGCAATATAATCTGCTAATTTTCTGTCTATTTTAGTTCCATGCTGAACAGCACCTTGCACTCCTTTAAAAGCATCTGAAGTCAAGTATTGCTTCATTGCTTTGTCATTAAACACATTCGAACCGAAAATAGTTGATTTTCTATCGGTTTCTTCAAATTGAACAGGCTTTCTGTTGGATGCTTCTCTCAAAGCTTGAAAACGTAATGTAGACATAATTGTGTAGTTTTTATATTAAACCCCTTGTATTTCGATGCAAATATAAATTAAATATTACTTTCATGGAAATTTACCTCTATTTTTTATGGGTACGTCTTTAATTTTATGAAATTCTTAAGAATGACCCAAATTATTAATAAGCTGCTAATTTAAATGCTGTTTTTTATAGATTCCTATTTTTCGAAATTAAAAACCTATATTAATTGAAACGATACCCTATTTGTGAAAACAGTAAGATTTACTAGAATAAGTAGAGCTGTTAAAAATCAAAAAGTATCTTTGTACTACTTAAAAAACTCTATTTATGATTGTCTGGATTTTATTCTTACTTGCCATTTTGCTATTTCTTGCACTCGATTTAGGCGTTTTCAACAAAACACCACATATTATCAGCTCTAAAGAAGCTGGGAAATGGACTGCCGTTTGGGTAGCATTATCTTTTATGTTTTCAGGAGTTATTTATTGGCTTTACGGTACCGACTATATTGCAAATCCAGATCAACTGAAACCGGCAACGGCTTCTATGAAATTTATTACCGGCTATTTGATTGAATTATCGCTGAGCGTAGATAACATATTTGTTATCGCGGTTATATTCTCTGCTTTTAAAATACCAAAAAAATACCAACATAGAGTTTTGTTTTGGGGGATATTAGGAGCTATCGTTTTTAGAGGTATAATGATTTATTTTGGTGTTTTGTTGATCAATAAATTTGCCTGGACCACGTATATTTTTGGAGCATTTTTAATTTATACCGCAATGAGAATGCTATTTGACAATGAAGACGAAAAATTTGAACCTAAAAAATCATTCGTTTATAAAAGCCTCAAGAAAGTCGTTGCTGTTTCCAATCACATCGATAAAGAACATTTCTTTGTGAAAAGACGACATATTACTGCTGCAACGCCTCTTTTCGTCGCACTTGTTGTTATTGAAGTGATGGATGTTGTATTTGCACTCGATAGTGTTCCTGCAATTTTAGCAATAACCAGTGATCCTTTTTTAGTTTTTAGCTCAAATATTTTTGCAATATTAGGTTTGCGCTCCATGTATTTCTTTTTAGCCAATATGCTGGAAAGATTCAGTTATTTAGAATATAGTCTTATCGCTATTTTAAGCTTTGTAGGTTTAAAAATGTTACTCCATGATTTTATCGAATTGCCGGAATGGGTATCACTTGCTTTTATTGCGGTTTCGCTAATAGCAGGAATCATAGTATCCCTGAAAATGAATAAAGAGGAAATTGGTGTGGAAGAAAATGAGTTCTAAAATTATCAAAATCCAATAATTAAAAAGCATAAAAAAAAGGGAATCGAAAGATTCCCTTTTTTTATTAAAAATATAAACTACAAATCAATTTTCTTAATTTGGCTTTTATCAACATTTAAAGCCGACATCACTGCGTTTATGTTATTTTTGTCTATCGTTTTAGAAAAACTAGCTGGAGTAATTACAATCCTTAAAACCTGATTCAATCGATAATTCGTAGAAACACTTTGTAAATCATTACCCACCATAAAAACACTTATATCGGTAGCGGTATAATCATAATCATAACCAAAGTCCAATGTTCCATTGGCAAAATAATGAGTTTCCGGCAACAATTTCCAAATATCACTTCCTTGTGGTGTTATACCGGACAATCTATAAACTAAAACCACATCCGAAGAATATATAGGCGGATTTAAAGTTATCAATCTACTGTAATTATTAGTTGAATTAAATGAAGTGGTTACTTCAAATACTTCGCTTGTTGCAACGGGAATTGGGTCAATTTCAAAACTACCGGAGGTAGTACAAGACTGCAAAGTAAATAATCCTGCAATGGCTAAAAAGGTAATTATCTTTTTCATGATTTAAATATTTTAATGGTTATTTTTTTTATACATTCATGAACTGTGCCAAAGTTTATTTTAGAAAAAAATGTAGCTTTGAAACATGGAAGAAAAACTAAAATTATACATGATCATGTTAGGCTGTACACCGAAAGGCCGATTTACAGAACAACATGATATTTTTTTTGGAATTGGAAATTCCTTGAAGAATTTGATCCCACATATGAAAGATTTTTGGACTGAAGCCAAAGGACGAATTCATATTGATGCCTGGCGAGAAGTTTCCGCAGTCGAAAATTTTTCAATTGAAATTATTGCAAACGATTCAGCTCTAATTTCTTCTTCTGATAATTTATTTTTCATCAACTTGGGTGGTTATAAAGAAAATGAGTTTGAAGAATACCATTATAAAATCCTGACTGTTGCAGAAAGTATGGGATTGGCTTCCAAAAAAGCCAGAAGATCTACTTTCTACAAACATTGCGGCTTCAAGGGCGCCCCTTCACACATCGACGACAAATACGGGATTGATGTGGACGATATTTATAAGGTATCTGATATATTGTCTGCGCCATTTAAAGAAAAGTATGCACTTAAAATCACCAAATCCAAAACGGATTTAAAAGAAGATGAATTGCATATTGGGTATTTGAAATTAAATAAAATAACCGATTGATTGGTAGACCAAAATAAAAAAGCATCCGCCTAAACGGATGCTTTTCAGTTAAAATTAGTTTTTAAAATTATTTAGAATGCATTTTTTTCTAAAAATATATTTATTATCATTTCCAATCTGGCATTGAAGCGCCAGAAAATAAATTTGTACGCAATCCTATAATTCCAATAACCTCTTATTACCCCAAAATTAATCCTATAAATTGATATTCAACCCTAATTTGAAGTTTCTTCCAAGAACACTATATCCAACGTTTTCAACAAAATCAGCGTTCAATATATTAGTTGCTGCACCAAAAACTGACAATCTGTTTTTTACCAATTCATAACGAACAGATGAGTTTACCAACTGATAGGAATCTAAAACAACTTTCTGCCTGGCGTATGTATTTCCATCAAAGAAAGCATCGTTTCTACTGTCAACATATTGGTAATTTACATTAAAAAACAATCTGCTGTTAATTTGAAAATCTAAAGAGGAGTTTACTTTATGCTTTGGAATCAATCGATCTAAAACACGATCCACTTGCGTAAAAGTATAATTGGAATTCCATTTAACTTTTTCGCTCAAGGCAAAAGAAACTTCGGTCTCTACTCCTTTTGCTTTATTCAAACCGTCAATATTAATATAATTGGAATCAAAAGTCACCGGATTGAAATAAAACCCAATGAAATTAGTTTGCTCGCGGTAAAATCCAACGGCATTCAATTTAATTTTTTTATCCAAAAAATCCGCTTCAAAACCCGCTTCAATAGTGCTGTTTTTCTCTGGTGTCAAATCTGCGTTTCCATATTCAGAATACAATTGGTACAAACTTGGCGTAACAAAAGCAGTACTGTAAGATGCTAAAATCTTCAATGGAATAAATTTAAAATCATAAGAAGGATTCACGTTATAAACCAATTGATTTCCATATTGACTGTGGATATTCAAACGCGCTCACACATTTAGATTCAAACCAAAATCTGAAGTATAAACTCCCGTCACATATGGATTTATCATATTAAATTTAGTGCTTTCTTTGGCAATATTTCCATAAGGAGTTACGCTGTTCATGTCGTGAAAGTGATATCGGGTACCGGAAACAAAAACAAAGATTGTGTAAATTCATATTTGTTATATCCATCAGTGTTCACGCTTCTTGAATCGTATTGAGAAGACCCAACCGAGTTAGAATAGCTGTCAAAATCTTGGTACGAGCGAGTAATTTTATTAAAGCTTGAATTCAATACAAATTCTCCTTTGGCGGATTTGTATTTTGGTGCAAAACCAAAACGAAATTGCTCTGAGGTGGTATGATTCAAATTTGTATCATTAGAACCACACATTCAAGTTATACAAATTGGCGATGTTACGGTAGGGAAAAATGTAGGTTCTGATACGCGTTATGACTCCCCAAGTTTTAGTACTGAGAACAGGAATCCAAATCACAGATATGCCATGCATCCTATTGTATTAAAAATAGTAAATTCAGTAGGTTTTGGCGATTACTTCAATGGATTACAGCCTGATTATTTATTAAAAGAAACGTCGTCCACTGCTTTAGGTATCCTTGGTGAAACTGATGAACCATTATTAAGCTCAGCCATTGGGAAAATTACCGGTACTGGCAGAATGTTGAGACAAGACCTTGGAAAGGATTTTGAATTTTTTAAAGATTCTAAATCAATGCGAAGATTTCAAAATGAAATGTGTATTGAGAAAGCACCAGAAGGACTTTTAAAAGCATTAGAATAAAACCCAAAAAGCATTTTTAGCTCTAATTCTAAGAAAAGCTATTCCTAATTCTTCATAAAAAAGAGGCTATCCGATACAGATAGCCTCTTTTTTTTAAAATTTATTTTGACCTATTAATTATTGAAATAAAAGCCATTAGGTAATACACCAACAGTACTATTATTTTTCAAAACTCCGTTTGTGTCATAAATAGCAATTTTACCATTCGAACTATAATCCGCTGCATCAGCCAAGTAAACTGAATTATTGTTCACAGCAAAACCATAGGCACTAAAACTAGCTGTAAAAAGCGCTTTTAGAGGCAAAACAGTATCCGATGTATTCATCACAAAAACATTTTTAGCTTGAGTGAAATACAATTTATTATTTTCTATATCCATTTGACCAGGATGCGAAGCTAAAACAAAATCAAGTGTTGCAGTTACTGCATTAGTCGAAGGATTGATTTTTTGTAACTTTCCAGCAGTTTCATTACCTGTCCAAGCGGCTTTACCACTACTTAAAACATAGATAACACCTTGATTTTCTTCAATACTTGCTGGCTTATCTCCTACTGAAATCGTAGCTGTAACTTTAGAAGTCAAAACATCAACCACTGAAACAGTTTTTCCTGAACCAAATCCACCTAGATGTGCAACATATAATTTATTATTATAAACAATCAACTTTTCTGGTCCTTCAGCGACTGAAATTTTGCTTTCTACTGTATTTGAAGCTAAATTCACAACAGCGATATAATCATCCGTTGCATCACTTCCATCTCCCCAGTTTGTAACATATCCCTTTCCATTTGCAAAAACAATATATCTTGGATTTTTCAAATCTTTCGCAATAGTCGCAATACCTTTGAAAGAATATCTGTTTACAACTTGAATTGTATTAGAACCATTCATTACTATGTAACCAAACTCTCCATTAGCATTAAAATCTTGTGCTGTGTCGCCTAATAACTTCCCTGGATTAATTGCGGAATAAAGCGAGTTTTGTTGCGTGACAAAATCATTACTGATAAAAGAAATTTCAGCATTGGCTTTGCCAAAACCTCCTTCATTGATTATAAAAAAACCATTATCATAAGCTCCTAATGATCTTTCCTCATTAGTATCATTCGTACAAGACCCTAAAAATAAAGTTGAAGCCAAGACTGCGATTGTAAAAATTTTAAATTTCATGTGTTAATATTTAATTGTTAGAGTTAAATTATAGTTGCTACCTGGCATTGGTCTTACCTCAACCGTTTGGTAGTTTTCATTAAATAAATTCAGTGCTTGAATTCCTATTTTATAATGGTCCAATTTTCCTATTTTGTAATAGACACTAAGATTTGAAACCTGATATTCTTTTAACCTGTAATAATTATCCGCAGAGGTATAAACAGCTCCATTGAATAAATATTGATAATTTAAGGACCAGTTTTTATAGGAGTAATCAACATTCATTGTCATTTTATGATACGGAACATAAATTAGTTGTTTCTGATTACTTTGATCCACAGACGAAGTATAGCCGTAAGCTAAACTGATATTAAAATTATGTCCTCTGAAATTTTTAAAATAGCTTCCTGTTGCCTCTACCCCTTTATTTACAACACTTGCTGTATTAATAGGCGTCCATTGTCCTGTTTCATTAGGTATCCAACGAATCATTCCTTTGGTTTGAATATAAAAACCAGTCAATGAAAATTTCAAAGCATTGATTTTTAATTCCTGTCCCAATTCAATTTGATGGGAAAGTTCAGGAATGAGTTCATGGTTACCGCTCCCTTCCCAGTATAAATCATTGAAAGATGGGAGTCTGAAATTTTTAGATGTGTTCAACTTAATTCTGTATAATTCAAGTGGCTGGTAAACAAACCCAAAAGAATATAAAAAGGGATTCTTATAACTGGTGGCAATTTCCTGTCTTACACTTGCTTCATATAGGATTACAGAGCTTAACGTATGTTTAACTAACAGGCTTGCAGCACCAATATTTCTTTTAGCATTAGTAATTGAAGTCCCAAAACCATTGATTTGCGTAAAATCAACAACTGAATTGACGGTGAAGTTCTTAGTTGGAGAATAATCTAAATCATATTTTATTATTTTAGTTTTGGCCCCACCTTCACTAAAAATATCTTTATCTTTATTCTCATAATACTTATAATTTTCAGTTACATACGCTAATTTCAACTTAGAAGTGAAATCTTTATGTAATCCAACCCACTCCAGCAAATTTCTAGTGTTCAAATCATAATATTTACTCACGGAAATGGAAGCTAAAGTTCCTGAAAAATGCCGTAAACCGTCATAGACCTGACTGTAAAAATTGATTTTATGATTCAAATTGATTTTATAACCAAAACTTCCATCTAAACTGGTATTGTAATAATCTCCATTCTGATTTTTTTGATTTAAATTGAGATAACCATAATCGTTATCGGAGCTATTTCTGGAAAAACTTAACTGAGTTGCAACTTTCTCATCAGAGGCAATAAGCTGATAATAATATCCTTGCGTATTAAAACTTCCAAAATCCATCCGTAAAAGATTTTGAAATTGTTTTTTGAAATGCAGCTCATTGTTCAAATGAATGCTACCACCTATAGCTGCGCTACCATAAATTCCGCTACCTCCACCAGTTCTTACAGAGACATTAGTATAACCCAAAGGGGTTATGGTATTAAAATCCGTTTGGCCCAGAAGTTGCGAATTTATGTTAATCCCGTTCCAAATCACTGCTGTTTGTGCAGCAGTTGTACCTCTGAAGGAAACAGAAGAAGTCATTCCGTTTCCATATTCTTTCAGATACAGCAAGCTATTGTATCGCAATAAATTGGTCAATGAACTGTAATTCCTCTGAATCACAGAATCATTTAGTACCTTAACTTGAAGTGTTTTTGAATATTTTTTTAAAGCGCCGTCAGTTACAATTACTTCGTTTAAAGAAATTGCAGGTTTATTTTGAGCCAAAACACATTGGCACAAACTTAAAAAACAAAATAAAAGTATTTTTTTTGTAGTCATAATTTCTGAACTCTTTTTCCCGAGAGTTCGGTATTTGTTGCGTAAAAAGGCAGGTCTCCTGGCTTGCGTCTTGTTGTTAACCTTCCCATTCGCCGCAGCAAACAGTGGTTTTGTAGATAACAACAAGCTTATTAGCTTACAGTTGCGGGTACAGCCCAGGATTTTAGATTCTTGATTTAGGATTCTTGATTTAGGATTTAACTCCTGAAATCTGAATCCTGAAATCTGTAATCTCTCACCTGATTCCCTTTTAATGCTGGTTTGAAAAAACAAAACAGCAACCTCATTACGAGTGCAAATATAACTTTATCATTTGAATAAAAAATAAAATTTGATTTTTAAAAAGTATTAAATATACCTTTGCACCTCTTGAAAATCATGTTATGAAAATAATTTTTTTAAAATTCACCTTCTTTCTATTTGTCATTTTCTTCAGTGGATGCAAGCAAAATAAAGAAACTTCTGCTGCGACAATTGCTTCGTCAAAAAACGAAATTCATTATGCCAAAGGCTTGGAAATCTACCAATACAAAGGCTATTCAATCGTTAAAATTACCAGTCCTTGGCCTCAAGCCAAAGAAAATTTCACCTATGTTTTAAAAGAAAAAAACGGAATTATTCCGGACAGTTTAAAGCAGTTTACCACCATTCCAATTCCAATAAAATCGATTGTCGTCACTTCAACCACGCACATTCCCGCTCTTGAAATGTTAGGTGTCGAAAATACTTTAGTTGGTTTCCCAAACACCGATTATATTTCTTCAGAGAAAACCCGAAAACTTATTGATTCCGGAAAAGTTAGAGAAGTGGGAACAAACGAAACCTTAAATACCGAAGTTTTAATTGACATGGCTCCCGATGTGATTGTCAGTTTTGGTTTAAATAACAGCAACCCAACTTTGGATAATTTACAAAAAAGCGGTTTGAAGGTAATGCTCAACGGCGATTGGACAGAGCAATCCCCGCTAGGAAAAGCAGAATGGATTAAGTTTTTTGGTGCTTTGTATGGATTGGATTCTAAAGCAAATACCCTATTTACTGAAATTGAAAAAGAATATACGAACACTTTGGCTTTAGCCAAAAAAGCAACATTAAAACCTACCGTTCTTAGTGGTGCAATGTTTCAGGATCAATGGTATGTGCCACAAGGTGAAAGTTGGGCTTCACTATTTCTAAAAGATGCACAATCTAATTATTTATGGGCTGACAGCAAAGGAACCGGCAGTTTGCCTTTGCCGTTTGAAACCATTTTAGAAAAAGCTCAAAATGCCGAATATTGGATAGCTCCCGGAGATTTTTCTTCGTTAAAACAAATGAGTGACAGCAATCCGCATTACAATGAATTTGGTTCGTTTAAAAATAAAAAAGTATATTCGTACGGCATAAATAAAGGCGCAAAAGGTGGGATTTTATATTTCGAATGGTCACCTACCCGCCCCGACTGGGTACTGAAAGATTTGATTAAAATTTTTCATCCTGAATTGCTTCCGAATCACAAACTTTTTTTCTTTCAGAAATTAGAATAATATTGATTGATAATTAGGTATAAAAACATTAAAATTAATAATTTACCTCATCTCTTCGAGTGATTTTCAACATTAATGCGGCAGCTTTAATGTTGAAAATTGTATCGAGAAGCCTTTCAAAAGGTTCTCGATACTTCATAAAGATTTTCTATAGCAAATCTATGCTCAACTCGAGCTGACGACATCTCAACTAAACAGCAATCTTGCAAGGTTTCCAAAACATTGTAGATATAAACAAATTTAAGCTTGCAAAACAAAAACCGAAATACAGTTCTCTTTATATTCCTAACCATCGGAATGGTTTTTTTGTTCCTGATCAACATCAGTTTAGGTTCCGTTTCTATTCCTATAAAAGAAGTTTTCAATAGTTTAACCGGCGGAAATTCCAGTAAAGAAGCATGGGAATATATCATCCTCAACTACCGCTTACCTAAAGCTATTGCTGCTATTCTTGTTGGAATGGGTTTATCAATCAGCGGACTTCTTATGCAAACTTTATTTAGAAATCCGTTAGCCGGCCCTTATGTTTTGGGATTGAGTTCCGGCGCCAGTTTAGGCGTTGCAATGGTTATTTTAGGGGCTGCTTTTTTACCTCCATTTATAGCCACAATTTTACTCTCCTCCTACGGAATTATTTTAGCATCAAGTTTAGGTAGTTTTATAGTTTTACTCGCAGTTTTGGCAGTTTCACATCGCTTACGAGATACCATGGCCATCTTAATTGTGGGACTAATGTTTGGTAGCTTAACCAGTGCCATTGTAGGAACGCTAACCTATTTCAGCACCGCAGAACAATTACAGAAATTCACTTTTTGGTCACTCGGAAATCTTGGCAATTTGTCCTGGGCATCAATTTCCCTTTTATCAATCTGTGTGGCAATTGGTTTACTTCTCAGTCTATTCAGCATTAAACCTTTAAACTCATTACTTCTGGGAGAAAATTACGCCCGTAGTTTGGGTTTGAATTATAAAAAATCAAGACTAATTATTATTTTTGCAACCAGTATTTTAGCAGGAAGTATTACCGCTTTTGCGGGTCCAATTGCCTTTATAGGATTAGCGGTACCTCATGTTGCAAAGCTGATTTTTCAAACCAGTAATCACACAATTTTATTTTGGAGCACCATACTTTTTGGGTCGATTATCATGCTCGTTTGCGATAGTATTTCGCAAATGCCGGGTAGCGATATTACGCTACCGATTAATGCTGTAACTTCTATTTTTGGCGCACCTATTGTGATTTGGTTATTAATCAGGAAAAAAAGTTTTGTTTAACCACTACTACTGGATCTTTTTAAACACATAGAAACATAGTTATACAACTAAAAAAAATCAGATCATTACTCAAAAATATTTAGATGATTTAACTTATGAAATAATTGGTTCAGCTATAGAAGTACAAAAAATAGTGGGTAAAGGATTACTTGAAAGTGTTTATCATCAATGTATGAAAGAAGAATTATCACATAGAAAAATTAATTTTTTCACAGAGATGAAAGTCCCAATATTTTATAAAAAACAAAGAATTAACAACAGATTTTCGATGTGATTTATTTATTGAAAATTGCTTAGTCGTTGAATTAAAATCTGTTTTAGAAATGAATTCTATATTTGAAGCGCAGCTTCTAACCTATATGAAATTTTTAAAAGCACCAAAAGCAATTATAATAAATTTTAATTGCTTTAATATTTTTAAAGAAGGGCAAAAAACTTTTGTAAATGAGTATTTAAAACTTTTATCCTAGTAACACAATTCTATGTATCTATATGTTTAAATTTATGAAGAAACTATCCAAATATAATGGAAAATAAAATCATCTTACAGGCTTCACAAATCAGCATCGGTTATTCTCATAAAAAAGAAAATACCGTTGTTGCTTCGAATATTGATTTATCTTTAGAAAAAGGAAAACTCATTGCATTAATTGGTGCAAACGGGATTGGAAAATCAACTCTTTTACGCACAATAACGGGTATTCAAAAGACGATTTCAGGAACTGTTTTACTCAACGGCAAAAACATTCACGAAATTGATGCTTTGGCCTTGGCACAAAATTTAAGTGTGGTATTGACCGAAAAATTACCTCCCAGCAACTTGACTGTTTTTGAACTCATTGCTTTAGGGAGACAGCCTTATACCAATTGGATTGGGAAATTAACTGCTGTAGATATAGTAAAAGTGAATGAAGCGATGGAACTCACACAAATCAGTCATTTAGCAGCCAAAAAGCATTATGAAATCAGTGATGGACAATTACAAAAAGTTTTGGTCGCGCGTGCTTTGGCTCAGGATACACCTCTGATAATTTTAGATGAGCCTACAACACATCTCGACTTATTACATAAAGTCTCGTTATTCAAACTTTTGAAAAAACTTACCCATGAAACTGGAAAGTGCATTTTATTTTCTACACATGATATTGACATGGCGATACAGTTGAGTGACGAAATGATCATAATGACTCCTGAAACTGTAATCCAAGACCAACCTTGCAATTTTATTTCAAAAGGTACTTTCAGTACATTATTCAAAGATGAACATATTGTTTTTGACGCTGAGAAGGGAAAATTTATGATTGTTTAGTTTTTTGCCACGAAGACACTAAGTCGAAAATTTTTAAATACTAACTACTGAACACTGAATACTCATCAAACTCCTTTCAATAAATTAATACTTACCGTTGCAATATTTGAATCCGGAAATCTCCTAAAATAATTGGTATCAGGATACAATCCTGCTTCAGCAGCTATTTTGTGCAAAACCGGAATTTCTACTATATATTGATCCGAAAAACCATGAGTGGCATCATACGCCGTGGCAGCTGTTTTTCCTAAATTAGCCGCAGTCAAATTTGGTGAAATAGTATGCAATTCGATCATCAACAATCCGAATTTCCGAACATAAGGCGACCAATTATTAAGGTGTTCCAACAAATTATCTTCAACCAGATTATTATTGATTCGGTTACCTCTATGCACAAAGGCTCCTGTTGAATGACTCACTCTACCTTTGGTTATCCGTTTTGGCATCTCCCAAATTCGGTTATGATCCAAGAAGGTTCTCACATTCAATAAATCTTTCAAATCAATGTTATAATTTTCCAATAAATCATTGGCTAACAAATCCGGCTGACCAATATCCCCCCAAATTACTTTAGCCCAAATATCGGCTTTGATTAAATTAGCGCGGGTTACTTTCAATGCTGCCTGATTGTAATCGGCACCAACAAGAAATAAAGGATGGTCATCCAGCATTTTTCCGCGTATAGTCTGCCTGTCAATTACCTCAAAAATATGTTGCAAAAAAGCGCCATTACCACAACCCATATCCAGTATTCCTTTGGGCTGGTCTTCAATAGGCAAATTAAATAATTTGATGATAATTTCATCTACCACCTTAAAATAAGTGTCGTGTGCGCCTCCGCTTCCCCAAACATTCATTTCCCTGTCCACATGAATTTCTTCTTCGCCTTCAGCAACCGTTCGGAGTACATTTGGATTACCAAAAAGCAGTTCATCCATTTTACTAAAAGTGGGTAAATAGGAAACTGTCACTCCATAAGCAGTAGCTCTTTTGGCAAAAAACAAACCCGTTTCCGTAAACTGATAATTTCCTTTTTTTTGGGTAAACCAACCTAAATGAACAAAGAAATCGAGTATAATCTTGAAATTTTCGGGTGATTTATGAAATTCTTCGGGACGGAAGGAAATCTCCATGAAGTATTTGTGAAACATGCCACTCATGCCAAGGCGAACTAATGTAGGCCCTACCAAACATCCTTCAATATGCGTTAAAATTTGATGCTGGATAGAATTCGTTAACGGATCATTCGAAAAAGAAATGGCGTAATTGCTTTTGTATTTTTCGAAAATAACATGCAACCGTTCAAAGGGAGCATCTTCGAATAATCGAGGGTGAAATTGCATCGAAAAATGCAATAAATCAATCACATCTTCGTACAAATGAAACATCGAAAAAGCGATTACACTTTTGTCATTGCTGCTAAATTTAATCACATCGGTAGCGTTATTGATATGATAATCCAGAAATCCCTGAGAACATAAATTACGCAAACCCACATTCAGATACCCTTCGTTTGCTTTAAAATGTGATGTGAGTTCTTCCAGCGTGACTTCTTTTTTATCAAGAATATAAGAAAGCACCCCGCTTTTATGTAAAGAAAAAGCAACCGGTGCAATAACCAGTCCATCTAAATGTTTGAAAATCGTGTTTCTAAGAATAACTTTATCTATCATAAAAGTAAATTTAAAGGAAGAAAAAACAGGGTTAAATCAGTTAATGTCTTACTCAAATATATAAAATTTACTTCAAAATAACACGCTTTTTTACTATTCTAACTTTTCAACTCAACGTTTACTGTTAATTTGCCTTTTCGCTTCACCTATGACAAAAGCGACCGAATTTGCAATATTAAAACTTCTAATCAATGGCGACATGGGAATGGTCAGATGATTTTCAAACAATCCTAAAACTTCCTCACTTAATCCCTTACTTTCTTTACCAAAAACCAACCAGTCGCCATCCTGAAAATCAGTTTCTAAATACGATTTTTCAGCGTGGGAACTAGTCAGGAAAACTCTTGATTTATCTTGAATTTGGGCAATCCATTGGGCTACATTTTCATATTCCGTTACATCAAGGTGTACCCAATAATCCAATCCGGAACGCTTCAAATTTTTATCATTGATAACAAATCCAAAAGGATGAATCAAGTGCAATCGACTTTCCGTGCCTACACATAATCGGCCTATGTTTCCGGTATTGTTTGGTATTTCGGGTTCTACTAAAACGATGTTTAACATTGTAATTATTGGTTAATCGGTTATTTGTTTATTCGGTTATTTGAAAATCCTCAACTTCAATCACTTCTCCTGCCTGTAAATTATTAAGTTGTACGTTTCCTATTCGAACACGAACCAAGCGCAAAGTAGGAAAACCTACAGCGGCAGTCATTTTACGGACTTGGCGAAACTTTCCTTCGTTGACCGTAATCGAAGCCCAGGATGTTGGACCGTGGCGTTCATCTCGTATTTTTTTTCCCCTGGTTCCAAAAGCAGGAATTTCATGTATCAAAAACGCTTTGCAGTGTTTTGTAATGTATTTGGAGCCATTGAAACCAATTGCCACTCCTTTTTGCAACTCTTCAATTGCTTGCTGATGAATGATCCCATCGACTTGAACATAATATTCTTTGTCTACTTTTTTGCTTCGAATAATTTCGCTCATCATCCCATCCGTAGTCAATAGCAACAGTCCTTCTGAATCTTCGTCCAGGCGACCTATTGCCATCGTTCCTTCAGGAAAATCATGTAATTCCCCCAACAGCTTCTTTTTGCGCTTCAGCTCATAAATAAACTGACTTAAATACCCGTAAGGCTTGTGGATGATAAAATGAGAATGAGTCATTAGGTTATATTTTTAATGATGGCAAAGATAGTTTTGTTTTAGCGACAATTAAAATACAACGCCAATACATTTGCCTTCGCAAACCAAAAGCTATGTTAAATGATTTAATTTCTTGATATAAAAGACGTAATATTATAAAAGTTAAGAGTAGTAACTTTAAGATAAAAGATTATGGAAAGCAATGATTTAGGTTCAAAAAAGACAAATAACAAACAAAATCCGAACGAAGGCTTCAGTGGTGAAAACTTGCCTGAAGATTACAATCCTGCAGCATCAATACTTAAAGAAGAAGTGGAAACCGATGCTAACGGAGATCAAAAAATTGTTCAAAGAGCACGCAATGTAGATGGATCTATTGCTTCTATTCCCGAATCGGAAGAGAGAAGCTGGAATGAAAATGAGAGTTTGAGCAGGGGCGTTTCTACTGAAAAGGAAGCAATGAAAACTGTTGAAAACGAAGACCTTAACTCCGATATTACCGCGCACCGTTATCCAAATTCACACCCTGACAATCACGAAGACAGAGGAAATATAAAACTGGACGAATAACTAATTATTTTATTTATTAAAAGCCAATAGGAATGTAAATTCTTATTGGCTTTTTTTTGGAAATACTGGTTGGTCGCAATAACCAAATAAATCAAAATACTAAAAATGAAAAAAGCGACAACCGTAAGGGTGCCGCTTTGAATGTTTTCACAACGGAATAATCCTTATTGTGAATTGCTTCAAAATTGTATTGCAAGTATACAACAAAAGTTCTTATGTTCGATTGCGGTTTCCCGTAAAGGAGTTAATTATTTTATTCGTAAGTTTCGAGCTACTAAAAAGCAATGAGTAATGAAAAAAATATTAGGTTTAGATTTAGGAACAAATAGTATTGGCTGGGCACTAACGAATAATGACTTTGATAATAAATTAGGGAGTATTGAAGGCTTGGGAAGTAGAATAATTCCCATGAGTCAAGATGTATTAGGAAAATTTGACAGCGGAGTGTCAATATCTCAAACTGCTGAAAGAACAAAATATAGAGGAACAAGAAGATTGGTTCAACGCTTTTTATTAAGAAGAGAACGAATTCATAGAGTCCTGAACATTCTTAGTTTTTTACCTAAACATTACTCCGAAGCAATAGATTTTGATAAACGCTTTGGACAATTTAAGTCTGAAAGAGAAGAAAAATTATCTTTTTATAAAAATGAAAGGGGTAAGAACCAATTTTTATTTTTGGAAAGCCACCGAGAAATGCTTTCTGAATTCAAATTAATAAATCCTGATTTAAAACAAGTCCCTTATGATTGGACCATCTACTATTTAAGAAAAAAAGCATTAACAGAAAAAATAAGTAAAGAAGAATTTGCTTGGATATTGCTAAACTTCAATCAAAAAAGAGGGTATTATCAACTACGTGGCGAGGAACAAGAAGAAAACAAAAATAAATTAGAGGAGTTCCATACCCTTACAGTTGTTAATGTAATTGAAAGAGAAAAAGGAAAATCTGGCATATGGTATAATGTCATACTCGCAAACGGTTGGATTTATAAACGTGAAAGCAAAATCGCATTATTTGACTGGGTTGGTAAACAAAAGAATTTCATTGTAACTACCGAACTAAATGATGACGGAACTGTAAAACTAAATAAAGACAATGAAGAAAAGAGAAGTTTTAGATCTCCAAAAGAAGACGACTGGGGGTTAAGAAAAATCAAAACTGAACAAACAATAAATCAAAGTGGACAATCGGTTGGTTCTTACATCTACGATGAACTTTTGAAAAATCCAAATCAAAAAATAAAAGGGGAATTAGTTCGAACGATTGAAAGAAAGTTCTATAAAGATGAAATATCGAAAATTCTTAAAACTCAGATAGAATTCCATTCAGCTATTTTAACAGATCGAAATCTTTATAAAAAATGTATTGATGAATTATATAGACACAATGATTCTCATAAAAACAACATCAAAGACAGAGGTTTTGACTATTTGTTTTTAGATGATATTATTTTTTATCAGCGACCATTAAAAAGCAAGATTTCTTTGATTAGCGACTGCAGTTTCGAACACAGACCTGTTAAAGACAAAAAAGGTGTTTTAGTAAAAGATGGTAATGGACAACAAGTTTTAAAATCTTTAAAATGTATTGCAAAATCAAATCCTATTTTTCAAGAATTCCGATTATTACAATTTGTAAAAAACTTTAAAATTTACAAAAAAGAAATAGTCGATGACATTGATGTAACGATTGATTATTTAAAAACGGAAGAGGATATAGTTGAATTATTTCACTGGCTAAATAATAAAGCTGAAATCAGTCAAAAACAATTTTTAGCTTACCCGAAATTCAAATTAAAAGAAGATAGATTCAGATGGAATTTTGTAGAAGACAAAATCTATCCTTGTAACGAAACAAGAAATCAGTTTTTGAATGCAATTGCAAAAATTGATGTAGACAGATCTTTTTTTGATGCCAAAAACACCCAAGATTTATGGCATATTTTATATTCTGTTACTGATAAAATTGAAATCATAAAAGCAATTACAACTTTTGCAAAAAGACATAATTTACCTAATGAATTTATAGCAAATTTTTCAAAATTAAAACCTTTTAAAAAAGATTATGGCTCTTATTCTGAAAAAGCAATAAAGAAATTATTGACGTTAATGAGAAGAGATAAAACTTGGAATGAAGATGCAATTTCTGATAGAGTTACTGACAAAATTAGTGCCATTAAAGAAAGATTGAAATCTATAAATTATGATGTGTCAATTCTTGAAAAAGTATCTGACAGCGATATTCCAAAACAAGTTTTAAAAAGTTTTATAAATTGTACTGAATTCAATAAAGGTTTAAATACGTATCAGGCATCGTATTTAATATATGACAGACACAGCGAAGCCAGTGACATTTCAAAATGGAAAACTCCCGCAGATATTGAACACTTTTTAAAATACGATTTCAAACAACATTCACTCCGAAATCCAATAGTAGAGCAAGTTATTACAGAAACTTTACGAGTAGTAAAAGATATTTGGCAACATTATGGAGAAGGAAAAGAAAATTTCTTTGACGAAATTCATATTGAGTTAGGCCGTGAGATGAAAAATGACAAAGCAACTCGTGAAAGAATGACCAAACAGATTTCTCAAAACGAAAATACCAATTTACGTATAAAAGCCATTTTAACGGAATTAAAAAATGATGGAATAAGCGATGTTCGTCCATATTCTCCAAGCCAGCAAGAGATTTTAAAAATATACTAAGAAGGTATTTATAGCAGCGAAAATAGAAAAGAAAAACTAGAAGAAGTTGATAAAATAAGGAAAAATTCGAAACCAACAACTTCTGAAATTAACAAATACAAACTTTGGCTGGAACAAGGATATATTTCGCCTTACACTGGAAAGTTAATTCCATTAAGTGATTTGTTTACAACCAAATATCAAATCGAACACATTATTCCACAATCCAGATTATTCGATGATTCGTTAGCAAACAAAGTCATTTGCGAATCCGAAGTAAATGACTTGAAAGGAAATATGACCGCATTAGAATTTATTCTAAAAAACGAAGATAGAATTATAACCTTAACTGGTGGAAAGACAGTTAAAATATTCACTAAAGAAGCCTATAACCAACACATAAATAGCTATTATAGCAAAAATAAAAACAAGCAAAAGAAATTGTTGAGTGAAGAAATTCCAGAAAAATTTATCGAAAGACAATTAAATGACACCAAATACATCAGTAAAATTGTAAAGAATCTTTTAAGCAAAATAGTTCGAGAGGAAGATGAACAAGAAGTAACCTCAAAAAATATCGTTTCCTTAAATGGCTCTATTACTTCAAAAATGAAGCAAGATTGGGGTTTGAATGACGTTTGGAATAAAATTGTTACACCGCGTTTTGAACGTTTAAATGCAATAACTAATTCTAGTGATTTTGGTAAATTAGAACTTAAAAGAGATGAATTTGGAAATAGTGGAAAACAAGTTTTTCAAACCACAGTACCAGATGAAATAGCAAAAGGATTTTCTAAAAAGAGGATTGACCATCGCCATCACGCTTTAGATGCCTTAGTAATTGCTTGTATAAATAGGACACATATCAACTATTTAAATAATCTAAATGCTAAAGATGAAAATGACAAAACTATCAAACACGGATTAAGAAACAAAATCTGTTTCAAAACCAAACCTGACGCAAATGGGAATTATAAATGGGAATTCCACAAGCCTTGGGAGAATTTTACAAAAAAAGCAGAAGATGAACTAAATCAAACCATTATCAGTTTCAAACAAAACTCTAGAGTTATCAATAAAACGGTAAATAAGCATCAAGTTTGGAAAGAAGAAGATGGTGCAATGAAAAAAATCACTACCAAACAAACAAAAGGAGATAACTGGGCTATTAGGAAACCAATGCACGCAGAAACGGTAAGTGGAAAAGTGTTTTTAAAGCGAATTAAACAAAGCCATATTACTATTGCAAATGCAATTGAGCAAATAGAATTGATAGTAGATAAGGAAGTTAAAAAACAACTTGCAGCTAAAATAAAGCAATATCCAAACAATAGTGAGGGATTAAAAAAACACCTCAAATCTTTCCCCGTAATGATTGATAGAAAAGCTATTGACAAAGTTCAGGTCTATGAAACCATACAAGCTACTGCAACCCGAAAAACACTTGACATCACTTTCGATGAAAAGAAAATTGAAAAAATAACGGATACAGGAATAAAAAAAATTCTATTAAAACATCTCCAACAAGAAATTTATCAAAATACTATTGGTGAAAATGGCAAAAAAATCCCCGCTCACGAAATTGCTTTTTCTGAAAATGGTTTGGATCATTTAAACAAAAATATTACGGCATTAAATAATAACAAAAAACATCAACCAATAAAAAAAGTCAGAGTTTTTGAAGAGGGAGGCAAATTTAGTTTAGGTCAAACAGGAAACAAAACTGATAAATACGTAGAAGCTGCAAAAGGAACAAATTTGTTTTTTGCAATCTATCAAGATGAAAACGGGAAACGAAATTATACAACCATTCCTTTCAATGAAGTAGTTGAAAGGCAAAAACAAGGATTAAGTTCTTCACTAGAAATAGATAAAAACGGAAATCGTCTTTTATTTACTCTTTCTCCAAATGATTTAGTTTATATACCAACAGAAGCTGAAATGGAAAACTTAACTCTTCTTAATTTTAATAAATTATCAAAAGAGCAAGTACAAAGAGTATATAAATCTGTGAGTTTTACTGGAAATCGATTGTATGCGATTCCTAATAATATTGCAACTTCAATTGTAGATAAAATGGAATTCTCTTTGTTAAATAAATTAGAATTTACTCTTGACAAAGAATCAATAAAAGAATTTTGTTTAAAACTTGAAGTTAATAGACTTGGAATGATTAAAGGAATAATTCGATGATAAAACGAACCCTTTTCTTTGGTAATCCCGCTTATTTGAGCACCAAAAACGAGCAAATTGTAATCTCTTATCCTGACAAGGAACAAGAGACCAAAACTGTGGCTATAGAAGATATTGGGGTTATCGTTCTCGAAAATCAACAAATCACGATTACGAATGGTTTGCTGGAAAAACTAATTCATAATAATGTGGCGTTAATCAATTGCGACCAATACCATTTGCCCATTGGTTTGTTAATGCCTTTGAATGGTCATACGGAACAATCGGAACGGTTCAAAAACCAAATTAATGCTTCTGCCCCACTTAAAAAGAATTTATGGCAACAAACTATTAGTGCTAAAATTATAAACCAAGCAGGATTGCTCAAAGAAAAAGGAATTCCTTGCCGAAAAATGGAGATTTGGGCAAAGGAAGTTACTTCGGGAGATGCACTAAATCACGAATCCAGAGCAGCTGTTTATTATTGGCCAAACCTCATTAAAATAGAAAATTTTACCAGAGGACAAAAAGGAATTGCTCCTAATAATCTGTTGAATTATGGTTATGCCATTCTAAGGGCTATTACCGCGCGAGCTATTGTTAGTTCTGGCATGCTACCTACTTTAGGCATTTTTCATCGCAACAAATACAATGCGTATTGCCTTGCTGATGATATTATGGAACCATATCGCCCGTATGTCGATTTGATTGTATGTCATATCATGGAAACTGAAGATACTTTTGAAGAATTGACCATCGACATTAAAAAACAACTATTGAGTATAGCAAGTATAGATGTTTTTATTGACGGGAAAAACAGTCCGTTAATGGTTGCTATGAGCAGAACCACACATTCCTTACATGAATGTTTTGATGGAACGGCAAGGAAAATTTTATACCCCGTTTATGTATGACAAACATTACACCCGTTTAAATCAATATAGAAGTTTGTGGATATTAGTATTTTTTGACCTGCCAACGGAAACGCGAAAAGAGCGCAAAATAGCCAGTACATTTCGTAAGAAATTATTAGACGATGGCTTTTCTATGTTTCAATTTTCAATCTATATGCGATTTTGTGCCAGCAGAGAAAATGCGGAAGTACACACCAAAAGAATAAAAAATAACTTACCCGAACACGGCAAAATTGGCGTCATGCAAATAACTGATAAACAATTTGGTATGATGGAACTTTTTTATGGGAAAAAATTGGTAGAAACCGACAAACCATCACAACAGTTAGAATTATTTTAGTCATCAGGATTAAAAAAAGGTATAACTACCTGAACAACAATGCCTAAAAACAACTTCTTTTCTATTTCAGAATAATCTCATAACTACCAACATATCAAACGATTATATCGCGGTATGTTGGGAATTATAAGCTAAAATACAATTCTGAAAGCAATTCACAACGGGACTTAACGATAAAAAAGTGTAACATGTGTTGGGAATTATAAGCTAAAATACAATTCTGAAAGCAATTCACAACACTGATACTCACGTCGCTATGGATGTTGACGTTGGGAATTATAAGCTAAAATACAATTCTGAAAGCAATTCACAACTAAAGTCCTTTGTTATTATTCGTAACTGTTGTTGGGAATTATAAGCTAAAATACAATTCTGAAAGCAATTCACAACAGTTGCTCTTCTGTAATACGAATAACCTTTGTTGGGAATTATAAGCTAAAATACAATTCTGAAAGCAATTCACAACTATCAATTCAAAAGGAAAGAGAGGGTTTCTGTTGGGAATTATAAGCTAAAATACAATTCTGAAAGCAATTCACAACGAAAAATCGTTACAGCAAAATCGAAAGGTCGATTTTTCGTTGTGAATTGGCTGTTCAAAAATATAAAATCGCTTTGCTCTTTTTTACATCCTACAAATGATATTATTCCCTACTTTTACTTCATAAACAAAAATACTTCTATGTCAAATATGTTTCCGTTTTTATTGATTTTTATAATCGCTCTCGCCATTGGTGTTTTCATTGGCAAACTTATTTTCTCTGCCCGATTCCAATCAGAAAAAGTAAGTCTGGAAGAGAAATTAATCGCTTTAAATTCCCAATTCAATCAGCAGAAAGAACAAATTGTTACTGATAAAACAGCTTTCGAGAAACAATTAGAAAACACCGTTGCGGACAAAAAAACCATCCGAAACGAAAAAGACAGTCTGGCGATTCAGCTTTCAAAAAAGGAAGTAGATTTTGAGAACCTTTGGGAACGCAACAAAGAGCAAAAAGAAGAAGTTGAAAAACTACAGGACAAATTCACAAAGGAATTCGAGAATCTGGCCAACAAAATATTAGAGGAAAAATCAAATAAATTCACCGAACAGAATAAAGAAAACATGAAAAATATCTTGACACCTTTGCAAGATAAAATTCATTTGTTCGAAAAGAAAGTCGAAGACACGCACAAAGAAAGTATTGATTATCACGCGGCTTTGCGCCAACAGATACTTGGATTACGCGAAATGAATATCCAAATGAGCAAGGAAACCATTAACCTGACCAAAGCTTTGAAAGGCGATAGTAAGATGCAGGGGAATTGGGGTGAATTAGTTTTAGAACGTGTACTGGAAAAATCAGGTTTAGAAAAAGGTCGTGAATACGAAGTGCAACAAGCCTTTACAACTGAGGACGGAAATCGTGTTTTTCCTGACGTAGTAATCAATCTGCCTGACGGCAAAAAGATGATTGTCGATTCTAAAGTTTCTTTGACTGCTTATGAAAAATACATCAATGAGGAGGATGATGATGTAAAAGTTGGATTTTTAAAAGAACATGTAAACTCCATAAAACGTCACGTAGAGCAACTGGGCAATAAAAATTACCACGATTTATATCAAATAGAAAGCCCTGATTTTGTACTGCTATTTATTCCAATCGAACCCGCTTTTGCAATGGCACTTAACGAAGACACTACTTTATACAACAAAGCATTCGAGAAAAATATAGTAATTGTTACTCCTGCTACTTTACTGGCTACTTTGCGCACCATAGACAGTATGTGGACCAACCAAAAGCAGCAGGAAAATGCGCTCGAAATTGCAAGACAAGCTGGTGCATTGTATGATAAATTTGAAGGTTTTGTAGGTGATTTAATCAAAATTGGAAAGAAGATAGACGAAAGCAAAACAGAATACAGTGGCGCCATGAATAAACTTGTAGAAGGAAAAGGAAACCTGATTGTAAGTGTGGAGAAATTGAAAAAAATGGGAGCTAAAGCAAAGAAAGCACTTCCTGAAAGCATATTGAATAGAGCAGAAAAAGACGAAAACCAATTATTAAACTAACCATTTAGATGAAAAAAATATTAGGAATTATTGCTGGTGTTATCATATTATCCATAGTATGTTACTTTACTTTTTTATACTACGCGACTTATAGTGAAGGCGTTCGATCCGGACAATTAATTAAATTCAGTCATAAAGGAGTCGCATTCAAAACTTGGGAAGGAGAATTGAGTCAGGGATTATCAGGAGCCCAAATTTTTGCTTTTTCAGTATTGGATAAAGACCAAAAAGTAGTTTCTGATTTGAAGGAACTGGAAGGTCAATATGTAAAATTATCCTATGTTGAGCGCTATAAAACTTTTCCTTGGTGGGGAGATACAAAATACTTCATCATTGAGGTAAAAAAAGAGAATTCTCCTTATATAAGTAAATAGGTTATTATGAATACTACTTTTAAAACGGTGGCTTCCTCAAATATTAGCATTTCAGAATTAATGCTGCCGTCACACACCAATTTTAGCGGTAAAATACACGGTGGGTATATTTTATCTTTATTAGACCAAATCGCTTTTGCCTGCGCCTCAAAATTTTCAGGGAATTATTGCGTAACAGCTTCTGTGGACACGGTAAACTTCTTAAAACCAATTGAAGTGGGTGAGTTGGTAACCATGAAAGCTTCTGTAAATTATGTGGGCTACAGTTCCATGATCATTGGTATTCGAGTTGAAGCAGAAAATATTCAAACCGGAAAAATAAAACATTGTAATTCCTCCTATTTCACTATGGTTGCCAAAGACAAAGAAAGTAAAAGTGTAGCGGTTCCGGGTTTAATTCTTTCCAATCTAAATGAAGTAAAACGATTTTATAATTGTTTGAAACAAATAGCTTTAAAAAAAGAAAGAGATTATCATGAAGAAGTATTCGATTACAGCTCCAAAGAAAGCTTGGCCGGTTTAGAAAAATATAATGTTTTGCTAGAATTAAAAAAGAGTTAATGAAAATTCTATTCTGATTTTGATTACTAAAATAAAAGGCAAAATAAAGGAATCCAGTGCTATTTTTTTTTGAAAAATCAGAACCAAAAACTGATTTATAACAAACATTTCCAACCTATTTAATGCGTTTTTTATTCATTTTTTTCGTAACTTTAAGTAATTTAATTCATATACGATTATGAAAAAAATTACGCTCCTTTTTCTGATTTTTATTACCAATACAACTGTTGCGCAAGAAAAAATGATCACTGACAAAGGAATTATCAATTTTGAAGCTTCAGTCCCATTTTTTGAAGAAGTAAAGGCAATAAATGAAAAAACCGCCTGTGTTTTGATAACAAAAACAGGGGAAATAACCTGTTTGGCTTATATCAAAAAGTTTCAATTTGAAAGAAGTTTGATGCAAGAACATTTCAATGTAAATTACTTAGAAAGTGATCGGTATCCAAAAGCAATATTCAAAGGCATTATTGAAAAATTTGACTTGAAAAACATTGATTCAAACCCAAAAGTATATGAGATAAAAGGTAAGATAACCATTCATGGGAAATCAAAAAAAATTACGATTTATGGTACCATCAAAAAAGCAGGTAAAGGAATCGAACTGATTTCTAATTTTCCATTAAACACAGATGATTTCGGAATTGAAATTCCTTATATAGTTCGCAGTAAAATAGCCAAAAATGTAAACACTCAAATCACCTGTGTTTTACAATAAGTTTATTTTGCTAAACAATCCTTAAGCGCTTCATCTAATTTTTTGTATTTAAATTGAAAACCTGTACTTTCGATTTTATCCGATGAAACCCTTCTTCCAGTCAAAACAATTTTCGCCATTTCTCCCATTGCTAATTTTATTAAAAAAGCAGGAACATTGGGTAACCAAAGGGAATATCCAAGAACTTTCGCTAAGGTCTTGGAGAAAATAGTATTATTCGTATTGTCATTGATAGCGGCATTATAAGGACCTACCATACTAGAATTAGCAATAGCATGACAATACATATTGCATAAATCGTCAACATGTATCCAAGGCATATATTGATTTCCTGAGCCTAAAGCAGCACCCAATCTCCTCTTAAAAACAGGCAACAGTTTTTTTAGAAAACCATCATCTTTACCCAGTACTAAACCGGTGCGAATTTTAACAGTCCGAATGTGCAGATATTCAATAAAATCTAGGGATCCTTCCCATTTTTGGCAAGTATAACCTAGGAAATCATTGGCTGGAGGCGTCTCTTCTGTACAAATTTCTGCGCCATTTACTGCTCCATATATACCAATTGCAGATGCTGAAACAAAAGCTTCTAATACTTTATTATTTTTTTTGAGTACAGAATAGATAAGTTGTGTGGATTGTTCACGACTGGTAATAATTTCGTACTTCCTTTTTTTGGTCCATCTTTTCTCGGCAATATTCTCACCAGCCAGATGTATTACATAATCCGCTTTAAGAACAGCATCCTCTTCTATAAATTGAGTTGAAACATCCCATTTGTAATAAGAAATTTCCGCAGTATTTTGTTTTTCGTTTCTGCTTAAAATGGACACACTATAACCCTTTTGAATGAGCAAACTAGTTAAACGTTTGCCTATAAACCCAGAACCACCGCTTATTAATACATTTCTTTTTATCATAATGTAAAGCTAATCATTTAAACGCAATCTAAAATATATATTAAATTTTGTTTAACATTTTAATTATATAGTTAAACATTTTGTACCTTTATACTTTAATTACAAATTCAAAAAAAAATGGCTACTAAAAAATCAATAATAACGAAAGATAAAATAGTTTCTTTCTACATGGATTATGTGTTAGAGAACAGTGAAAAACCAAAATCTGTTTATAACTTCGCAAAATTAAATAACTTTAGTGAAACAGAATTTTATTCTTTTTTTGGAACTATTGAAAGTATTGAAAAAGAAATCTTCAAAATGTTTTTAGACAAAACAGTAGAATTACTGAATAAGAATCCTGATTACGAGAACTACGATATGAAAAGTAAAATGCTAAGCTTTTACTTTACATTTTTTGAAATATTAACCGCGAACCGTAGTTACGTTGTTATGATTTTGAAAGAAAACGACAATCAATTGAAAAAGCTTTCACAGTTATCAAGCCTGAGAAACAGTTTCAAAAACTACATGACTGAGATCATTACAGATGATTTTAGAACGCAACAAGAAAGACTTCAAAATTTTCAAGAGAAAGCATTTCAGGAAACATCTTGGATCCAACTTTTACTGACACTTAAATTCTGGTTGGATGATTCTTCACCTTCTTTCGAAAAAACAGACATTTATATTGAAAAATCAGTGAAAGCGACTTTTGAATTAATGAATATTGCTCCCATTGACAGCTTAATCGATTTTGGAAAATTTATTTTCAAAGAAAAAATATATAAAAAGTAATGAAAACAATAGACTATATACCCACTTCAAAAATTGAAAGAGCAACAAAACTAGTACAAACCGGTGCGAAAGTTGGTGTTAACTACCTCAAGTATTACGGAGAAAAAATGGTCAATTCAGATTTGACTCGTGATAAATTAAATGAAGACAACGCCGAAGATATTTATGACGGACTGAAAAGCCTGAAAGGAAGTGCCCTGAAAGTTGCCCAAATGTTAAGCATGGACAAAAGCTTTTTGCCACAGGCTTACGTAGAAAAATTTTCACTTTCCCAATTTTCTGTTCCGCCGCTTTCGGCACCATTGGTATTGAAAACGTTTAAGAAAAATTTTGGAAAAACACCTTATGAAATATTTGACGAATTCAATGCGAATTCAGTTAACGCAGCTAGTATTGGCCAAGTTCATGTGGCTGTAAAAAACGGTAAAAAACTGGCGGTAAAAATTCAATATCCCGGAGTTGCCAATAGTATTTCTTCTGATTTGGCCTTGGTAAAACCCATCGCCATCAGAATGTTTAACCTTCAGGGAAAAGATTCTGATAAGTATTTCAAAGAAGTCGAGGACAAATTGGTTGAGGAAACCAATTATTTATTGGAACTGGAACAGAGCCAGGAAGTTGTTCAAGCCTGTAAAAAAATCGAAAATTTAGTTTTCCCTGAATATTATCCGGCGTATTCATCAGAGAAGATTATCACAATGGATTGGATGACAGGAATTCATCTTTCAGAATTTACGAAAAACAACACCAATCAAAAAACTGCCAATAAAATTGGTCAAGCACTATGGGATTTTTATATGTACCAAATTCATATCTTGAGAAAAGTGCATGCTGATCCGCATCCGGGCAACTTTTTGGTAAACAAAAAAGAGGAATTAGTAGCATTGGATTTTGGCTGTATGAAGCAGATTCCTAATGACTTTTACACTCCTTATTTTGAGTTGATAGACAAAAAAGTTATTAATAGTCCGAAAATATTCAATACAAAATTATTTGAATTAGAAATTCTTCGAAGAGATGATTCGAAAGAAGAAGTAGATTATTTTACCGCATTGTTCCATGATTTACTGTCCTTATTTACAAAACCTTTTCAATCGCAAACGTTCGATTTTTCCGATGAAACTTTTTTTGAAAGCATCGCACAACTAGGAGAACGATTTTCAAAAGACACCAATCTGCGTAAAATGAACGGTAATAGAGGATCTAAACATTTCATTTACATGAACAGAACCTTTTTTGGATTATACAATTTGATGTTTGATTTGAAAGCGACAATCGTTGTCAATGAATTTGAAAAATACAAATAGTGAAAAAAGAAAATCTGCCTTCTAAAATGTGTTTGGTTTGCAACAGACCTTTTAGCTGGCGGAAAAAATGGGAGAAAGTTTGGGACGAAGTTAAATATTGTAGCGAAAAATGCAAAAGAAACAAAAAGGGTTAGTTTGGTTCAGAAATGATTTGAGAGTTCATGACAATGAATCCTTGACGATGGCAATTGCTGAAAATGAATCGGTACTTGCTGTGTATTGTTTTGATCCAAGACATTTCGACGAGAGCAATTTTGGATTTAAAAAAACAGAAAAGTTCCGGACTAAGTTTCTAATTGAATCCGTAACAGCATTAAAACAAAATCTGGAAAAACTGAATATTACGCTGTTGGTTTATCACCAAAAACCAGAAGATTCTATTCCGGAAATTATCGCTCAAAATGGAATCAATTCGGTTTACTTCCAAGAAGAATGGACTAGCGAGGAAATGCAAGTTCTAGAAAATATAAAATCAAAAGTTGTGGTGCAGACCTCGTTCAAAGCTAGCTACAATCAGTTCTTATTTCATCCTGAAGACATTCCGTTTGATATTCAATCGATTCCAAATGTTTTTACACAATTCAGGAATCAGTGTGAAAAATTAACGAAAGTCCTACCTGAATTTACGGTTCAATCGCTGTCTAAAGAAAATTGGATAACAAACCAAACTGTAATTCCTACGATGAAAACATTAGGATTTACGGATTTTGAGATGGATTCCAGAACAGCATTTCCTTTTCGCGGTGGTGAAAACGAAGCATTGAAAAGATTGCAAAATTATTTTTGGGAATCCAAAAAATTAAGTGTTTATAAACTGACCCGCAACGGATTAATTGGAACTGATTTTAGTTCAAAGTTTTCTCCTTGGTTGGCAAACGGTTCCATTTCGGCTAAAACTATTTATTGGGAGATTGTCAAATACGAGAAACAAATAGAGAAAAATGACTCGACCTATTGGTTGATTTTCGAACTGATTTGGAGGGATTATTTCAAATATATCTCGATGAAAAATGGGAATTCGATTTTTAAAATTGGTGGTATTTTAGAGAAAAAATATGATTGGAAAAACAATTCAGCCGCAATAACTAATTGGATCAACGGTACAACTGAAGAATCTTTTGTAAATGCAAATATGATTGAATTACAGCAGACCGGATGGATGAGCAATCGAGGCAGACAAAACGTAGCCTCTTATTTTGCGAAGGAATTACTGTTAGATTGGCGCATAGGAGCATCTTATTTTGAAGCAATGCTTATTGATTACGATGTACACAGCAATTATGGCAATTGGATGTATGTTTCAGGAGTTGGCAACGATCCTAGAGATCGCAAATTCAACATTAAGTTACAAGCTAAAAATTATGATGGCCAATCAAAATTTCAAAACTTGTGGTTGCAACAGAAATTATTTTAAAAATTATGAATACTAATAAAAAACATATCAATGTAGTTTGGCTCAAAAGAGACCTTCGTTTACAGGATAACGAAGCGATTTTTAATGCAACAAAAACTAGCATACCCACATTGCTGCTGTATGTATTCGAAAAATCTTTAGAAAATGATTTGCATTATAGTCCGAGACACTGGAATTTCATCAAGCAATCGCTTGTAGATATCAACAAACAACTCGAACAATCGAACACACAGGTATTAGCGGTATCTTCAGAGGTGCTTCAAGTTTTTAATATCCTTGAGGAAACTTATAAAATTGACACGGTGTATTCACATCAGGAAACTGGTTTAAAAATCACTTATGAAAGAGACAAAACCTTCAAGCGATTTTGCAAAAACAATCAAATCAATTGGGTTGAAAACATCAATAACGGAATTTTCAGAGCATTGAGAAATAGAACAAATTGGGTTTCAAAATGGGAAGAATACATGAATGAACCACAGTATATTTTTGATTCGAAAGCAGAAAATTTCCTTAATTCGGAAGCAATAAGGGAACTAGAAAAAGTATTTGAAAAGACCAATTTAGAAACTGTTCCAGATGCTATTTTCCAAAAGGGAGGTTCGACTATGGCAGGGAAATATTTGCAAACATTCTTTGATGAGCGCTATCATAACTATAATTCCCATATTTCAAAACCTTTATTGGCTCGAAGAAGTTGCAGTAGATTGTCCCCTTATATTGCTTGGGGAAATTTATCTTCCAGACAAGTTTTGCAACAAACAGCTACTTTCCGACTGACCTGTAACAATAAAAAACAAATTGATTCTTTTGTGTCTCGACTGACTTGGCAAGCACATTTCATTCAAAAATTTGAAATGGAAGAAATTATGGAATTTGAAAGTGTCAACAAAGGTTTCCATTCATTGAAAAAGAAAATCAATGAAAATTATATTGAAGCCTGGAAAACGGGACAAACTGGATTTCCATTAGTAGACGCTTCCATGCGATGTTTGAATGAAACGGGGTATTTGAACTTTAGGATGCGTGCGATGTTAGTTTCTTTTTTTACCCATAATTTATGGCAGCCTTGGCAGGAAGCAACGCAACATTTATCGCAAATGTTTCTGGATTTTGAACCGGGAATCCATTTTCCACAATTGCAAATGCAAGCTGGTGAAACCGGAATCAATATGCTACGCATATACAACCCGATAAAGAACAGCTATGAACATGATCCAGAAGGTGAATTTATAAAAAAATGGGTGCCTGAACTCAGTAAATTACCAAGAGCTTTTGTACACGAGCCTTTCAAGATGACCTATTTGGATCAACGATTTAATGATTTTGAGTTGGGAGTTACTTATCCAAAGCCAATCATTAATATGGAAAGAACTAGAAAATTTGCAAGCGATTTTTTATGGCAAATGAAAAAAAACCCATTGGTAAAAGAAGAAAGTTCACGAATATTAAAATTACATACCATGGCAGATATTGGAGATAGCGATTAGTGTTTCCATCGATTCATTCAACAAAACGTATTTTCAATTAAAAAAGAACACCATGAATACAAAAAAAGAACTTACAGATATAGATAAAGACCGAATTATAGAAATGGCTTGGGAAGACCGAACCACTTTTGACTCCATATTAATGCAATTTGGATTAAAAGAACAAGAAGTGATTGATTTAATGCGAAATGAAATGAAGGCTTCAAGTTTCAGAATGTGGCGTGAACGAGTTCAAGGCCGTAAAACAAAACATGAAAAATTAAGAGACTTTAGAGAAGGAAGATTCAAATGCACGATGCAAAGACAGATTAATAACAATAAAATTTCGAAAAGATAGCTCACAGAATCAAGACAAATAAATTAAATAACTGATTGAATAATAAATATGAAAAACATAGTAATCATTGGTGGTAGTAAAGGAATTGGCGGTGCCATTTTGTTGCAACAATTAGAGACAAACTTGGTTTACAACATCAGCAGAAATGCGCCAGAAATCACACACCCCAACCTCAAACATTTCTCCGTAGATGTATTGCAGGATGCACTTCCGGAAATCGAAAATATTGATACCTTAATTTATTGTCCTGGTTCCATCAATTTGAAGCCGATTGGAAGTTTGAGTATTGAAGATTTCAGAAATGATTTTGAAATTAATGTAATTGGCGCTGTAAAAGCCATACAAAAATATTTACCTGTTTTGAAAAAAGGAACTAATCCATCCATTATTTTGTTCAGTACAGTAGCCGCAAAACTGGGGATGCCCTTTCATGCGAGTATTGCTACAGCAAAAGCAGGTGTGGAAGGATTAGTAAAATCGCTGGGAGCAGAATTGGCATCGGTAGTACGCATCAATGCCATTGCTCCCACGATTACCGAAACATCACTTTCGGCCAATATTTTAAG
The DNA here is from genome assembly GCF_042787345.1 of Flavobacterium xylosi. Classification (NCBI taxonomy): domain Bacteria; kingdom Pseudomonadati; phylum Bacteroidota; class Flavobacteriia; order Flavobacteriales; family Flavobacteriaceae; genus Flavobacterium; species Flavobacterium xylosi. The sequence goes on from NZ_JBHZPZ010000012.1 coordinate 51,412, forward strand.
AAATGACCGTATGAAAGAAAATATGGTGGAACGCCATCCAATGAAAGGCTATTTGAAACCGGAAGAAGTAGCGCAAATGGCTAATTTCCTGATTTCTGAAAATGCAAAATCAATTTCAGGTCAGGTATTTGAAATGGATTACGGAATTGTGACTTTTAAAATTTAGATATAAAATATACACTCTCAGATAGAGATTATTTCACCATTAAGGAATTAAGATTATTAAGAATTAGTGCTTAATTTTTCTTAATTTCTTAATGGTTCATAAAAAAAATGTTTTAAAAACATCCAATAAAATAATTGGCCAAAATCAAAAATACAGCATACCATGATAAAAGAAATGAAAAGTTACGAAAAAATTGAACAATACGATACTGAAATAACGGAAGCGTTAGCGGATAATTATAAAGTAATCATTGAGAATTTAGGAGAAGATGTGACCCGCGAAGGGCTTGAAAAAACACCGGAACGCGTGGCCAAAGCCATGCAATATTTAACTCATGGATACGGACTGGATCCTTTAGAAATACTAAAATCGGCTATGTTTACTGAAGACCATCAACAAATGATTGTGGTAAAAGACATCGAAGTATATTCCATGTGTGAACACCACATGCTACCGTTTTTTGGCAAAGCACACGTGGCTTATATTCCGAATGGAAAAATTGTAGGTTTAAGCAAAATCCCAAGAGTAGTCGATGCGTTTGCCCGAAGAATGCAGGTGCAGGAACGATTGACAGACCAAATTAAAAACTGTATTCAGGAGGCTTTAAATCCACTCGGTGTAGCAGTTGTCATTGAAGCACAACACATGTGCATGCAAATGCGAGGCATTCAAAAACAAAATTCGGTCACCACAACTTCTTCTTTTACCGGTGCTTTTCTAAAAGATAAAACCAGAAAAGAATTTATTAGCTTAGTTTCCAATAAATTGAGTTAAATTTATAACTTAAATGCTCATTCGAAACGGATCTTCTTAGCTAAAAAACAGAACACAGATTACACGGATCTACCACATTATCTCAGATTTTTTTGATTGATTAATTTGAAATTGGAGTTAATCCGTGTAATTCGTGGCAAAAAAAAATTTCTTAGGTCTTATTGAACAGGTGCAATAATTTAAATTACAAAACCATGAAAATTCTCTTAACAGGTGCAACGGGCTATATCGGGAAGCGACTTTTGCCAATTTTGGTAGCACAAGGTCACGAAATCGTATGCTGTGTTAGAGATAAAAACAGATTTTATATTCCAAAAGAATTGGAAGACCATATTGAGGTCATAGAAATAGATTTTCTTAAAGAAGAAACGCTGTCAGCAATACCAGAAGACATAGATGCAGCCTACTATCTGATGCATTCTATGTCTACTTCTTCTGATAATTTTGATGATTTAGAAAGTATTTCCGCTAAAAATTTTGTGCAACGAGTAAATCAAACGAATGCAAAACAAGTCATTTACCTGAGTGGCATTGTAAACGAAAAATCACTTTCTAAACATTTGTCTTCCAGAAAAAACGTGGAAGACATTTTGAATACAGGTAAATTTGCCACTACCACGCTCAGAGCCGGAATTATTGTTGGTTCTGGAAGCGCTTCATTTGAAATCATTAGGGATTTAGTAAACAAACTACCAATAATGATTACTCCAAAATGGTTGAATACTAAATGCCAACCCATAGCTATTCCGGATGTGCTTGAGTTCCTGTCTAAATCATTACTGAACCCTTTGACTTACAATCAAAATTTTGATATTGGCGGACCCGATATTCTCACTTATAAGGAAATGTTATTGGGTTACGCCAAAGCAAAACACCTTAAAAGATGGATTTTTACCATTCCTGTAATGACTCCAAAATTATCTTCCTATTGGTTGTATTTTGTAACCTCAACATCTTATAAATTAGCTTCGGCTCTTGTTAGTAGTATGAAAGTCGAAGTAATTTGTAGAGACCATCGAATTAATGAGATATTGAATGTCATGCCCATGACTTACGAACAAGCTTTATCTCGGGCTTTGGTAAAAGTAGACGAAGATAAAGTAGCATCGAGCTGGAAAGATTCCTTAGTCAGTGGACGTTTTAGCAGCAATATGTCGGAATACCTGAAAGTCCCTAAGAAGGATTGCTTCATTGACCGCAGAAAAATGGAAATAATAGACCGGGAATACACTATAAATAAAATTTGGTCGATAGGCGGTGAATCCGGTTGGTATTATGGAAACTGGTTATGGAATTTACGCGGTTTTATTGATAAATTATACGGAGGAGTTGGTTCACGAAGGGGAAGAACAAACCGTCATGACATACATTGTGGTGACGCTTTGGACTTTTGGCGTGTTTTGTACGCCAATAAAGAAGAAGGGAAACTAATCTTATTTGCAGAGATGAAACTCCCTGGCGAAGCTTGGTTAGAGTTTAAAATTATCGGAAATACATTATATCAAGCGGCGACTTTCAGACCCAGAGGAATTTGGGGGAAACTATACTGGTATTCTGTTTTGCCATTTCACGGATTTATTTTCGAGGGAATGCTGAAGAAATTGATTAAATAATTTTCTTTTTTAAACATATAAGTCATATAAGTTTTTAAATTATGTTTTAAAACTTATATCACTTATATGTTAAATCTTCTTATTTCAAAATTCCGGCTTTATATGTGGCAATCGCTCTGTCTCTGGCCATAGCGTGCTCTACCATTGGTTTTCCATAACCTAAATCAAATTCTTTGATCCATTTGCGGATGTAGATTCCTTTTTCATCGAATTTTTTTTGTTGAATCTCCGGATTGAAAACTCGGAAATAAGGTGCGGCGTCACAACCTGTTCCTGCTGCCCATTGCCAGTTTCCAACATTAGCGGACATTTCATAATCCAATAATTTTTCGGCAAAATAAGCTTCTCCCCATTGCCATTGAATCAATAAATGCTTGCAAAGAAAACTTGCAACGACCATTCGTACCCTATTGTGCATATATCCGGTTTCATTGAGCTGACGCATTCCGGCATCGACCATAGGATATCCAGTAGTTCCCGAACACCAACGCTTGAAATCGGCTTCATCATTGCGCCAATTGATACCATCATACGCTGATTTGAAGTTTTGGGTAACGACTTTTGGGAAACTGAATAAGATTTGCATGAAAAATTCTCTCCATATCAATTCACTCAAAAAAACATCATTTTTGTGAAATGCCCAATTGACTAATTTCCTAATGCTCACGGTACCAAAACGCAAATGTGGTGAAAGATAAGAGGTTTTATCCAAAGCTGGAAAATCCCTTATATCCTGATAATTTTCAACAAATTTCAGGTTGTGTGTCTTTACTTTTATAGGACTTTCTTCAAAACCTATTTGCGCCAAGGGTGGAAAGGTAAAGTCACCTTTGTAGAAATTAGAAAAAATATACGTGGCATCATATTCTTGAACCGGAGCCATTGATTTGTATTTGTCTAACCATTTATTTTTAAACGGTGTATAAACCGTGTACGGCAATCCATCGGCTTTTGTGATTTCTTTTTCTTCGAAAATAACTTGGTCTTTAAAAGAATAGGAGATTGTATTGTTTGCTTCCAATAATTCACAAATGGCAGTGTCGCGTTGTATCGCGTAAGGCTCATAATCCTTATTGAAAAAAACTTCCTTGACATCGAATTCTTTCAAAATTTCTTGCCAAACTTCAACGGTTTTTCCTTTTTTGATTAAAAGTGAGCTTCCTATTTCCTGTAATTGGGTATTTATTTTAGAAAGTGATTCGTGAATGAAACCTACTCTGGCATCGTTTTTTGGCAAACTGTCTAAAATGGAATCATCAAAAATAAACAACGGTATAACCGGATTTTTGGATTTTAAAGCATGGAATAATCCAACATTATCTTCCAGACGCAAATCGCGTCTGAACCAAAAAATAGAAACCTCTTGTTCGCTCATTACTTTGCATTAAACATTTCGTCCACTTTAGTAACACGGTAAGCGAAAATAGATTTCAATTTGTTTTTAACGACCAATGTATTCATGATTCGGCCCAGAAAGCCCAGTGGCAATCCGTAATGCACTACATCTGTCATCTTGGTTCCGTTTGGTGTCGCTTCAAAGAAATGTTTGTGGTGCCAGAAACTGTACGGACCAAAACGCTGTTCGTCTATAAAATAACTGTTTTCTTTCACTTGGGTAATTACAGTCATCCACGACAAAGTGATACCTAAAAGTGGCGTTACTTTATATTGAATTATTTGTCCTGGATACATGGATTTGTGGTCGAAATCCGTGATTTGAAAACCCATTCCTTCCGGTGTGATTTTCTGAAGATTTTTTGGATTGGAAAAAAAAGTCCAGCATTCTTCTACAGTTGCATTTACGTGCTGAACGGTTTCTTGTTTGTATATTTTCATGGTTGTGATTTAATAATAAATATCCTCAAGCATCACTAGGTTCGCGTGAGGGATAAAAGTGGAGCTCTTTTTATAACTGGTCTCGTTTTTTGAACGAGACCAGTTATGAAAAAGCGGGAACGGATAGCCCGACCTGCTTTTTCAGCGGGTCACGCCCCTATTGAAATTTACATTTTATAGTATTTGAAAGGTACAAATAACATCCCGAAACACTCTCCATGTTCTTTTCCCAGATGCTTATGATGGATTTTGTGCGCTTTGCGCAATCCTATTAAATACTTATTATTTGTGTTTTTGAACCACTTAAAACGTTGATGTATCAAGACATCATGAATTATAAAATAACACATTCCGTAGAAGGTAATTCCGAGTCCTATGAAGAACAGGTAATTCATTCCGCCTTGCACGCCAAAATAGAAAAGGACGATGCTGGGTAGGGCAAAAATCACAAAGAAAATATCATTTCGCTCGAAAATATTTGCGTACTTCGGCTGGTGATGATCGGCATGAAAATACCACATCAAGCCATGCATAACATATTTATGAGTCATCCAAGTAACGCATTCCATAAAAAGAAAAACACCTAAAAAGATTAAAAAAGAAATCATTATTTTTATTTATTTAGAATATACATTAAAAAATAATGCTTTTTTTATACTAATCGCAACTTGTAGGTCACGAAAGATTGTGCCAGTAGTCCGGCTTTGGTATAATTAGAAACCCGAATTCTTGCATTTCCAATTTCGTGGCAAGGCGTATTTTCAAGCTTTTTTAAGAGTTTTTTATAATAGACAAATGCGGTGTAAACCCCAAATTTAGCTTCGATAGGCAGTTTCAGGATTCCTTGGTAGGCAACTCTAAAATCTTCTTCGATCTCATTTATAATCGCACTCTTCGAATTTTCATCAAATGAGTTTAAATCTACTCCAGGGAAATAATTACGGTTCAAGACCAGATTATCGTCTTTTAAATCTCTCAGAAAATTAACCTTCTGGAAAGCAGAACCCAATCGCATCGCTTCATCTTTCAACTGTTCGTATTTATGGTCTTTTCCGGCTACAAAAACCTTCAGACACATTAATCCAACCACATCTGCCGAACCATAAATATATTCATCGTATTCTGCTTTGCTGTTGTAATCTGATTTCACCAAATCCAATTTCATACTTTTCAAAAAAGCCTGAATCAAGTCGTCAGTAATATTATATTTCTTAACCGTATGCTGAAAAGAATTCAAAATTGGGTTCAGACTTATGCCAGAATTGTACGATTTATAATATTCTTTTTCGAAATCATTAATCAATTCTTCCTTATCAAAACCGTGAAATGAATCGACAATTTCATCGGCAAAACGAACAAAACCATAAATGCTGTATATAGCATCCCTGATGATTGGCGATAGCATATATACTGCCAATGAAAATGAAGTACTGTAGTTTTTTGTTACTAGTTTACTGCACTTGAAAGATATATCGTCAAATAATTGCTTCATATTTATTGATCTGAAAATTGCTTATTAATTAAATCTGACACTAGTTTTCCAGAAATTAATGCTGGCGGAACCCCGGGTCCCGGAACGGTCAATTGGCCTGTAAAATATAAATTTTTCACTTTTTTACTCTTTAACTTTGGTCTTAAAAAAGCGGTCTGTAATAATGTGTTCGCCATTCCATAGGCATTCCCTTTATAGGAGTTGTACTCTGAAACAAAATCATTTTTACAAAACGACTGCTTAAAGATAATATTATTTTTCACACTTTGTTGTGTTAAAGCTTCAAAACGGTCAATTATTTTATCAAAATATTCTTCCCTTAATTCTTCGGTATCGATAATTCCTGGTGCCAACGGCACTAAAAAAAAACCTGATTCCATTCCTTCCGGAGCTGCTGTTTTATCTGTCAAAGAAGGGAAATTAGCATAAAACAAAGGCTCTTTAGGCCACTTTGGTTCATCGTAAATATCTTTGGCATGCTGATAAAAATCGACATCAAAAAACAAAGCATGATGCGAAATATTTTTTATTTTTTTATCAAAACCAATGTAAAATAATAATGATGACGGGGCAAAAACCCGGCTGTCCCAATATTTTTCTGAATAGGCGCGATGTTCTTCGTCTAATAATGTTTCGGTATGATGATAATCCGCTCCGCTCAAAATTAAATCTGATTGGATCCGTTCACCATTTACCAATAAAGCTTTAGCCGTTTTATTCTCAACAATTATTTTCTCAATGTTTGAATTCGTATGAAAAACAACTCCTAACTCTCTTGCTAAACTTTCCATGGCACGAACCACATCAAACATACCCGTTTTAGGATGCCAGGTTCCAAGACCAAAATCGGCATAATTCATAAAACTATAAAACGAAGGTGTATCTGATGGTTTTGCTCCAAGAAACAAAACAGGAAATTCCAAAATTTGGATTAACCGTTCGTTCTTAAATTTCTTTCGAACATCCCGACTGATGTTACTAAAAAACTGCCCTACTTTTTTAGCTGTTTCAACCGTTATCAATTCCAATGGTGAAACTCCGGGACGATATACTAAGTCTTTAATGGCAATATCATAATTACTTTTGGCCTCAGCCATAAATTCACTCAATATTTTGCCGCTCCCTTTTTCAATTTCTTCAAAAGCGAATATTATATCCGTTAAATTATCTGCAATTGTTATAAAATCATCGATTCCATAATAGACTCTGTATGCTGGAGATAATTTTATGAGCTCATAATAATCAATTGTCTTTTTTCCGAAGTCAGCAAAAAAACGATCGAATACATCTGGCATCCAATACCAGCTTGGTCCCATATCAAAGGTGAATCCTTCTCTTTTTAACTGTCTCGCTCTACCACCTATTGATCCGTTTTTCTCAAAAACTTCAACTTGGTGACCGCTTTTTGCCAAATAACAGGAAGCAGCTAATGCTGAAAATCCCGAGCCTATAATTGTAATTTTTTTCTTCATTTGTTTAGCAAATATACAAAAAGATTAAACGAATTAATTAAATCTTATCTAGTAATTCCGAAATAGAATTAAAAATAGATATTTTATCCGAAAGTCCTTCCTTTTTTATAAATTCAGTCAGTCGACCTGTAAACCATAATTCAGTAGTATCATCTACTAATTCATCGATCATTTTGGTTACATATTCATTTACAGAATCTCTTTCTGGCTGAACAGTCATGTAAGAAACGAAAACTATCGAATCAAAATGTTTCTTTAAATCTTTCAAATTTTCAATAGGCATACTTTCTCCTAAATAAATCGTTTTGTATCCATTTAAAAGAATCTCATAATTCAAATACATCAAACCCAACTCATGTATTTCATTCATTGGAAGAGAAAGAACAAACACTTTATCGAATTTAGTTAGTTTTAAAACCTGCAGTTTTTCAGTATTTACCAATAGCTTTTGCTTAATTAAATAACTGATAAAATGTTCGTGAGCAGGCGTTATTGTATCCGATTGCCATAACAAACCAAGTTCGTTCATCAAAGGGATAAAGACTTCGTGAAAAATTTCCTTAAATGATTTATCAGCAATTAACCAATTGTAGGTAGTAAAAAAAAGCTCTTGATCAAAGTTCATCATTGCCATCTTTAAATCACTGATGGCATGGCTTTTGGCTGTTTTACTGGAAATTATTTCTCGAACTAGTGAAGGTATTTTATCTTGTGGATAGGTGGCAATTTTAGATATCTTGTATCCATAATCATGTAACAAAGTAATATTCAAAAGTTTTTGCAAACTGGCTAAATCATACAACCTAATGTTAGTATCCGTGCGCATTGGTTGAAGTATATCATATCTTTTTTCCCAAATCCGTATCGTATGCGCTTTTATCCCTGACAGGTTTTCAAGATCTTTTATACTGAATACGTTTTTAACATTGTTCATCGTTTATCAAAATTTAATAAACAAATGTAAAATATTAATTTAACATTATACTCAAAATGACTTAAAAACTGTGGTTAATATTATAAATCAACGTTATTGAACATATTCAATTTATCCAAATTCAGAATTGTTCTTGAATTATCATCACTTCGGGTATACATCGGTTCAAATTTAGCACCATAAACCAACTCATCAAAAGTATAAGAGGTTCGAGCTGCAACCGTATTACTGAACATATCGTCAAAGGTTTTAATAAAAACGAGTATCTCGCCATTGGTCTTTTTAAAATCGGCTGCCGTAAATTTATAAAGCGGACTGTCTTCTGTAATAGGATGAACTAAGGTCCAACTTAAAGTCAATGCATTAATCTTGTCCAATTCTAATTCTAAAGCATAGAATTTATTGGTCATCTTGCCATTTTCATCGACGCTCATTCCCAGAGTCATTTTGGCTTCGGCATCGGTAAAATTCGTGTTTTTAAAAGGCGTGGTTCTAATCATCAAACCCGTAATTTCTCCATACGGTGCAATGACAGCGTTGTGAGAAAACTTCAAAAAGGCGGTAGGTTTACTAAATCGACCAAAAAACAAACCCGTAGCAATGGCAAAACTCAATAAACCTATCAGTGCTTCGGCGGCAGAAAGCGCACTGGTTAAAAAACCGGAAGGACTTATATGTCCGTAACCCACTGTGGTGAAGGTTTGAGCACTGAAAAAATAAGCCTGTCCAAATTTGACCCATTCACTACCCGAGTTTTGAATTCCATTCAAATGTTCGATTCCAATTCCGTAATAAACAGAGGCAAATATAAAATTGATCGCCACATAAAAGGCGAGAATAATCAGGATAAATTTCCATCCAGACATATCAATCATAGTATGATACCAACTGATACGATGCAAAAAATGCATTCCCCGTTTCTCTACATTTGCCGTCCCGTTTTTATTAACGAAACGTCCGCCATAACTATTGGCGTTAGTTCCAAAACCGGTATTCTTATCGGCTTTTGCTTTAGCATTTATACTGTTCAAGAGAAGAATTTTTTATAATTATTTGATAGTAAATTTAGTAAAAATCCGGTTCAAAAAAAAGATGCTTTTTCTACTTAAATTAAATTCCAAATAAAAACGTTAATCATTTTCTATTGGCAAATAAAAACGAAGTGAATCGAAGAACTTTCAACGCTAAAATTCAATTTTTAACATATTAAAATCAAACATAAAAAATATTCAAAACAACTGAAAATCAATACCTTTATGTTTCTTTTTTGTTTAATTATTAAAACTAAATATTATGTATGACGAGCTGCTAAAAGATAGAATTGAGGCGGGTTTATTGCTTTCTGAAAAATTAAAAAAGTATCAGAATAGCAATACCATTGTTCTTGCTGTTCCCAGAGGCGGAGTGCCGGTGGCAGCTATAATTGCCAAAAGTTTGCACCTCCCTTTGGATATTGTACTCTCTAAGAAAATTGGACATCCTTACAATAAAGAATTTGCTATTGGTGCCGTATCGATGGATTCAATGATTCTTGATGAGCATCCTGACGTTCCCAAAGAATATATAGAAAAAGAAGTTGTGAAACTCCGAAAATTGATACTAGAAAAATACGAAATCTACATGGACAAGCGTACCCCTCTTGATATTGAAGGCAAGAACGTAATTGTGGTAGATGATGGCATAGCAACCGGAAACACAATACTGGTTAGTATAAATATGTTACGAAAAAGAAATCCTGCAAAAATTATTGTTGCGGTGCCCGTGATACCCTATGACACCGTGAGCCTATTTGAAAAAAATACAGATGAGTTTATTTACCTGATTGCTTCCAAAAAATTTAGGGGAGTTGGTGGATTTTATGAAGACTTTAATCAGGTGGAAGATGACGAAGTGATTAAATTGTTGAGTGTTGTAAGCCCCACTGAATAGAACCTTAAATCTAGTATTGTTCATCTTAAATACAATCGATTATGAAAAAATTAGAGATCGATATCCCTTTATCTACTCTAATACTCAAAGGGGATTTAGTGATTCCTGAAAATGCCATTGGGATTGTTATTTTTTCCCATGGAAGTGGCAGCAACAGGTTCAGTTCCAGAAACAGAATGGTTGCAGAGCTGATTCAGAAACATAATATTGCTACATTTTTGTTTGATCTGCTTACAGAAAAAGAAGATCAAATTTATGAAAACCGCTTTAATATTGATTTACTGACCAGCCGATTGATAGAAACAACCGAATGGCTGATGGAAAACAAAAGTGCAAAAGGTTTACCTGTAGGCTTCTTTGGCGCAAGTACCGGAGCAGCATCTGCATTACGGGCGGCAGCCTATTTTGGAAAAACTGTAAAAGCGGTTGTGTCACTTGGAGGCCGACCTGATATGGCCATAACAGAATTGCCAATGGTAACTGCTCCTACCCTGTTAATTGTTGGCGGCGAGGACATTCCTGTAATTGGAATGAACAAAATGGCTTTTGACGAGTTACAATCAGTTAAAGAAATGAAAATTATTCTAGGAGCTACTCATTTGTTTGAAGAACCGGGAAAATTATTGGAAGTTGCCGATTTGGCGATTGCATGGTACAAAAGATATTTGACAAAAAAAGAGGATTAATACCGATTCTAAATTTGTAAAAACCAACTATTAAAACAAAGAACCATGGCAAGAGTAAATGTGGATTTAGTATTTAACGGCAATTGTGAACAGGCTTTTTATTTTTACAAATCCGTATTTGGAGGTGAATATTCCTATTTTGGAAAGTATAAAGAAATGCCTTCAAATAATGTCCAAAAAATTTCTGCTGAAGATGGCGAAAAAATAATGCATATCTCTCTGCCTATATGCAAAAGAGAGAAGTTTAATGGGAAATGATTATACCGAATATTTTGGGCGAAAAACTACTTTTGGGAATAATTTTTCGCTCTCAATCGATACGGACATTAAAGAAGAAGCCGATAAATTATTTGTTACTCTTTCAGATGGTGGCGAAGTAACAATGTCCATGGACCATACTTTTTGGGGCGCTTATTTCGGTATGTTCACCGATAAATTTGGCGTGAATTGGATGGTAAATTTTATAGAAAATCAGGCGAAATAAATTTTTACTATACTACAATTAAATTCCGTGATTGGGGCTTTTATTGTTTTTTTTACTAAATTAGTTGAGTCAAAATAAATGCTATGAAAAAACTAGCCAAAGAAGATATCAGTCAGGAAGTATTTGACTTATACGATGACTACGCCCATAATAAAATTGAAAGAAGACAATTCGTCGAGAAACTATCCCTGTTTGCGGTTGGAACGCTAACCATACCATCACTTCTTAGCTTTATGACGCCCAATTACGTTGATTCTATTTTAATCAAGCCGGAAGATCCAAGGCTGAAATCAGAATATATCATTTACGATTCTCCCAAAGGCGGAGGAAAAACCAAAGGGCTTTTATCGCAACCCACGGGAACCAAAAAGAAACTACCGGGAATCATCGTAGTACATGAAAACCGTGGACTGAATCCTTATATTGAAGATGTAGGACGAAGAGCCGCTGTTGAAGGATTCATCACTTTGGCACCCGATGCTTTATCTCCTCTGGGCGGATATCCCGGAAATGATGATGCGGGAAGGGAATTACAAAAAAAACGTACCCGTGAAGAAATGCTCGAAGACTTTATTGCAGCTTATGAATACCTAAAATCCCATAAAGATTGTAATGGATATATTGGTGTGGTGGGATTTTGTTTTGGCGGTTGGATTGCCAATATGATGGCGGTGAAAATACCAAAATTATGCGCCGCAGTTCCTTACTACGGTGGACAACCCACAGAAGCAGATGCCGAAAAAATAAAAACACCTATCCTAGCGCAGTATGCCGGTTTAGACACTCGCGTAAATGAGGGTTGGCCCGCTTTTGAAGCTATCCTTAAAAAGAACAAAGTAGAACATACCGCTTATTTCTATCCCGGAGTGAATCATGGTTTTCATAACAACACAACTCCCAGATACGACGAAGCAGCCGCCACTTTATCGTGGACCCGAACAATTGATTTTTTCAAGGATAAATTGAAGAAGAAATAATTATATTTTTAAAAGCCCCGTTATTGGGATTTTTTTAAAGAAAACTTAACTTCAAAAATATTAAAATTTCCATTATGACGGAAATATTAATATTAATATTTCCGTTATAATGGAAAAAAAAGTATTTATTTTTACATTAACTTATAAATATTTATATCTTTGCTTCATTATGTATCAAAGATTACAAATACAAACACTCACACAATGGCTTTTTAAAGATAAAGTTCTTGTGCTTATTGGAGCAAGGCAAGTGGGGAAATCTACCTTGCTGAAAGAGATATTGCAACAATTGCCTTATCCGTTTTTGAGTTTAAACGGCGAGGAATCCCATATAAAAAAATTATTTGAAGAACCCACCGTCGAAAAATTGCGACAAATTGTTGGCGACAACAAAATCGTACTAATAGACGAAGCCCAGCAAATAAAAAACATCGGATTGTGTTTAAAAATGCTTTTTGACAACATCAAAGATGTTCAGTTTATTGCCAGCGGTTCTTCTGCTTTGGAAATAGCGGACGAAATTTTTGAACCATTGACAGGCAGGCATTTTGTATTTCATTTATACCCTTTGAGTATGGAAGAAATATACACCAAAAATGGTTTTCTGAAATTCACGGAAAATCTAAATTGGCATCTCATTTATGGAATGTATCCCGATGTTTTAAACAACCGGAATCACGCCAAAAAATACCTGAAAAGCATTGCCAACCAATACCTTTACAAAGATGTTTTGGCTTGGAAAGACATCAGAAAACCTGATTTATTGAATAAATTATTGCAACTCTTGGCGCATCAAATAGGCAATGAAGTATCACTAAACGAACTGGCTATGCAACTAAAAGTGAAGTCGGAAACGGTGGATAATTACATCGATTTGTTGGAGAAATCGTTTGTGTTGTTTCGTTTGAAAAGTTATGCCACCAATGATAGAAAAGAGGTTACCAAAATGCGAAAAGTCTATTTTTATGATTTAGGAATTCGCAATGCCATAATTGACAATTTTTCACCCGTAGAATTACGTAACGACGTGGGTGCATTATGGGAAAATTTTGTGGTTATGGAAATTATAAAAGCCAATGAATATGCACAAAAGGATTTCAATTATTATTTTTGGAGAACCTTGCAGCAACAGGAGGTGGATTTTATAGTTCAAGACGAACAACAAATCACGGCTTACGAAATGAAATGGGGAAACAAAGGCAAAATTACTAAAGCATTCACCAACAGTTATCCCGATGCAAAAACAGAACTTATTAGTCCTGACAACTTTTTTGAAAAGATTATTGTTTAAGAAAATACTTTGTAAATCTTAAAGTAGATGGAATTTAGTTATATTTGAAAATAAATAATATCTGATGTTTATCGGGCTAATCCAACTTAAATTGGGGTGATAAATCTGATTTTGTTAGTATTTTATACTAGTTATGCGTCATTTTAAATATTAAAAATGCAGAAAAATATTCAAATAGAATTTGAAAATCCTTTAGGTATTTTTAACCTTGACGATTTTAGCTATTTATATGAAGATAAAGAATTAAAAAGAATCGCAGAACAAGCCTCCTTATATTTTATTCTTTAACGACAATGCCTAATATTTAGAAATATAAAATGTACTTTAGAATTTATCAAAGGAGAAATTGCACAACCTTTTACAGTTAATTATATTGAATTTGAATTACCATTATATCAAAAAGACGTAATTGAATCTGATAAAATATTAGATATTCAAATCTTATATTGTTACAATAAAAGCCTAGAGGATGAAAAAAAAAATCAATAAATTCATCGACGTTATTGGTATAAAAATTCCACAACAAACAGAATTTTCTAAAACAATAACACCTGATCTAATCTTGCAAAGGCATTATAAAAAATTGTGGCAAGTAAATATTTATGGAGAAACAAATAAACTTTTAGAATTTGATGTTAAGTATATTGGTCGCTCTGTAAAACAATTTATAGGAAATCGAATTAAAAGCCATAGTAATATTCAAAGAATTTTAACAACCACTCAACCAATGCAAAAAGGAATGCAAATTTCAAAAGAACTTTGTGTCTGTCTGCTAGAAATTAGTGATATATATCAAGCAAAAACAATTAATCCAAGTCATTCTTTAGATAATGAAAATCTATTCAAATTACCAAATAACGAATCTATTTATTATGATGCTGAAAAGGCTTTTATAAATTTTTTCTCAAAATCAAGCAAAGTTAAATTGGAAAATAAAGATGTTTATAATTCTTATCCAAAAGGAAAAAATGGATTATTTGATGAAAAATATGAAAATATAATTTACAAAATAAAAGATAATATAATATGGAAATCAACAATTGAATAATCAAAACGTAATCTATGTAGATCGAAAGTTAAAAACAGTTGAAAAAATATAAAAAAACGAACGCACAAAAGCTGTCTTGAGCTAGTTGGAGTTTAGCGCAATTACCGTTTCAATTCTTTTTTTCATTTAGCCGAAAATACTTATCTTCAAACTCCGAAAAAGCCACAAGCGAGAACGTATAACAAGAAAATCTATGTGCTTGCAAAGAATACAATTATGAAAACAATAGTGCAACAATTAAGAGAGGAAAAGAACTTAACCCAAACCGAACTTGCCGGGAAAAGCGGGCTTTCGCTACGAACAGTTCAAAGGGTTGAAGCTGGAACAGTCCCAAAAGGATTTACATTGAAGGTGCTAGCAAATGCCCTTGAGACCGCTCCCGAAAATCTGTTACCCCCTAAAGAAAGCACCAATCTTGATAGAGCAAAACTGATTAATTTTTCCGCCTTGTTAGGTCTTATAATCCCGTTTGGAGGAGTCATAATACCATTGATTCTAACCTATAAAACAAAAGACACAAGAAATAGAGAACTTGGCAAATGTATAGTGAGTCTTCAAATGCTCCTTGTAGCCGTACTAAGTGTTTCACTAATCACAAGTCCGTTCCTTCAAAAAGGATTAGCGCTACAATTTCCGCTTTTTATGCTTCCTTTACTGGTATTTATTTGCCTGAAAATTGCGCTGATTATCATAAATGGCATCAGTTTGAACAAAAATAATGATTTACATAAAAATCTAAAAATCAATTATTTATAACTACCGCCAGCCGATTGACGTAAAATTGGCGTAGTACTTTTACGCGAAAATAGTTTGCAAAATTAGATGTTTGCAAAAAAAATATTCTAATGAAAGTTTTGAAAAAATTTGTGTTTGCTCTTATTGGCGTTTTAGTCTTTGCTGCGCTTGGCAGCTACGTTTACTTTGACCAAAAATTCACTCCAGAAAAAAATTATTTGAAAGTAGAGAATGAAAGTGGCAGTATCCCTTTTACTTGGATGGGTGCTGACAAAAATATTTTGCTGATACCTCTACATTTTCCGAAAGATGCAAAGACTTTTTACTTGCAATTTGACACCGGTTCGCCTCATACTGTGTTGTACTCCGATGCCATTAAAAAAATTAGCCAAATTACCTTGGATAAAGATCATGCTACAGCATCTTTCTCCATTGGAAAAACTAAAATAACTTCGGATAAATTCAAAATTTATGATCAAGGAAAAGACAGTAATGATTCCATACAAATGATTGGAACTCTTGGAGCAGATATTTTAGAAAACAGAAAAACAGTCATCAATTTTAGAGAGAATTATATCGCTTTAAATTTAGCTAAAGTTCCGTCTCGACTGGAAACCAAATTATTTGATTTTAAATTCAAAAAAAGAAGAATGATCGTTAAGGGTTTTCTGAAAGGCGAAGAAGAAGAATTTTTGTTTGACTCCGGAACAAGTGCTTACGAATTACTGACCGACAAAGAAGTGTGGAATACCCTTAAACTCCCAAATTCAAAAATTAAAGTCGACAAATCACAATCGTGGGATAAAGTTCTAACGGTTTACACGGCCAATTGCAATCATAAAATACAGTTCTCCAATCTAGAAATACCTTTAAATAGGGTTACTTACGTTGAGGGATATTCGCAAGCCCAGTACGCAATGATGAAATTTTCCAGTATGACGGGAATGTTGGGCAACAAGATCTTTTTAAACAACAGTTTGTACATTGACTGCACACAAAACAAAATGGCAATTGAATAGAAAATTGCCGCTAACATTGTTTTACGCGATTTGGTTTGTAGTTTTAAAAAGAATCTCAACCGCACTGCTGCAACACAATCGCCAAGCTGTTCAACAAAAAAAGCCCCAATCGGGGCTTTTTACATATAACAAACTCAAGTTTTATTTACTCAAATACATTTTTCTTCTGGAGTACAATTCGTAGAATTGATCGTCTTTCGGCCATCAATTTCGCAGCTCTTTCTGCCTGAATAAAAATGACAATACCAATGCGCGATGCTTTTTGGAATACTTATTAAGAATGGTAACTGAAAAATCCGAAATTATATGAGTGGTAAGTTTCATGAAAAGTCAACCATAATAAATCTACTTGTTTTTTTATTCCAATTATTGAAAAATTAATTTATATAAAAATTAATTATATTTTCATAATTCACAGATAATTACTTCAACCATTAATTTTTAGCTACATTTGAGAACTAATCCTTATTTAAACAAAAAGGTAAAAATTCAACCCCAATTAAACAATCATTTTATGATCAAGAAACAAATTCTCGCATTTTTATTTATTGCGCTATCAATTGTAAGCTGTAGTAAAGACGAACCAACATCATCGCCAGCGATTGCATTTACACAGGCAGAAGGAAAAGCTGTAAATGGACAATATACTATTACTGGTACAATTACGTCATCAGTTCCGTTATTAAAGGTGATTGTTACAAAAGAAGGGGATACTGCTCCATTCATCATTGATGACACAACGGCAAAAAATAAAAACAGCTATCCTTACTCCTATTTAATAACTGGTATCACAAAGGATACCTACATTTTGATTGATATTTATGATCAAAACAACACAAAAACCTCTACGAGATTTTTAATCAGGATTTAGACTAGTAACAAAGAAGTAGAAGAAAAGCCCGAATTTGCATTAAAGATGCCCCAAAAAGTTAGACACTATTTGGGGCATTTTTTATGGAAAGAAAAGTAGGAATAAGTTCGAATTGTGAATCTACTATATGCCACATACAAATCATTTGGAAAATATTACCCCACAAAAAAAGCCCCAAACGGGGCTTTTTACATATAACAAATTCAAGTTTTATTTACTCAAATACATTTTTCTTCTGGAGTACAATTCGTAGAACTGGTCGTCTTTCAAATCATCAATAAACAAGATGCTTTCTCCTGTTGATTTCATTTCTGGTCCTAATGCTTTGTTCACATTATGGAACTTGCTGAAAGAGAAAACCGGTTGCTTGATGGCATATCCTTTTAACTGTGGGTTAAAAGTGAAGTCGGTAACTTTATTATGACCTAACATCACTTTAGTTGCGTAGTTTACATAAGGTTCTCCGTAGGCTTTTGCAATAAAAGGAACTGTACGAGATGCTCTAGGATTCGCTTCAATGATGTAAACGATATCATCTTTTATCGCAAACTGAATGTTGATTAATCCAACGGTTCTCAAAGCCAACGCAATATTCTTGGTGTGGTCTTTTATTTGTTGCATCACAAATTCACCCAAATTAAATGGAGGCAAAGTGGCGTTACTGTCTCCAGAGTGCACTCCGCAAGGTTCGATGTGCTCCATAATTCCTATGATGTACACATTTTCGCCATCACAAATCGCATCGGCTTCCGCTTCGATTGCGCCATCTAAATAATGGTCTAAAAGCAATTTATTTCCTGGAATCGTTTTCAATAAATTGATTACGTGTTCCTCTAGTTCTTGTTTGTTGATTACAATTTTCATTCCCTGACCACCCAACACGTACGAAGGACGAATCAATAATGGAAAGTCTAAAACATCTGCTAAAGCCGAAGCTTCGTCAGCCGTTTCGGCAATTCCAAATTGTGGGAAAGGAATTTTTAATTCAGTTAACAATTCAGAGAAACGTCCTCTGTCTTCGGCTAAATCCAAAGCGTCAAAACTAGTTCCTATAATTTTTATACCGTATTTAGATAGTTTTTCAGCTAATTTCAAAGCCGTTTGACCACCTAACTGAACGATTACACCTTCTGGTTTTTCGTGTTGGATAATATCGTAAATATGTTCCCAGAAAACCGGTTCGAAATACAATTTATCGGCTGTATCAAAATCAGTTGAAACTGTTTCTGGGTTACAGTTGATCATGATGGTTTCGTAGCCACATTCTTTGGCGGCAAGCACACCGTGAACACAAGAATAATCAAATTCGATTCCTTGTCCAATTCTATTTGGGCCTGACCCAAGAACAATTATTTTCTTTTTATCGGTAACGACACTTTCGTTGTCAACATAACGTGTTCCGTCCGCTTTTTCTATTTCGGCTTCAAAAGTCGAGTAATAATAAGGCGTTTTTGCTTTGAATTCCGCCGCACACGTATCCACTAATTTGAATACACGATTGATGTTCATTGTAGTTCGTAACGTATGTACTTGACTTTCCAGACAACCTACCATGTGCGCGATTTGTCTGTCGGCAAAACCTTTTTGTTTCGCTTCCAACAACAATTCTCTTGGCAAAGAATCTACTTTATAGTTTGAAATTTCTTTTTCTAATGTATAAAGCTCTTCGTATTGTTTCAAGAACCACATATCAATTTTAGTGATTTCATGAATACGGCTCAAAGGAATTCCCAACGCGATAGCATCATAAATCACAAAAACACGATCCCAACTCGCAAAAGTCAGTTTCTCGATAATTTGTTCGTAGTTTTTATATCCTTTTCCGTCAGCACCTAAACCATTTCTTTTGATCTCCAATGATTGAGTGGCTTTATGCAACGCTTCTTGGAACGAACGTCCAATTCCCATTACTTCACCTACGGATTTCATTTGAAGTCCCAACGTTCTGTCGGCTCCTTCGAATTTATCGAAGTTCCAACGTGGAATTTTTACAATTACATAATCCAAAGTTGGTTCGAACAAGGCCGAAGTTGATTTGGTAATTTGATTTTGCAATTCATCTAAGTTGTAACCTAAAGCCAGTTTGGAAGCAATTTTTGCAATAGGATAACCTGTTGCTTTTGATGCCAAAGCCGAAGAACGAGAAACACGAGGATTGATTTCAATCGCCACGATATCTTCTTTATCATCTGGCGAAACGGCAAACTGCACGTTACAACCTCCGGCAAAGTTTCCGATGCTTCTCATCATCAAGATTGCATAATCGCGCATTCTTTGAAAAGTCGTGTCAGACAAAGTCATTGCTGGTGCAACGGTGATGGAATCTCCGGTATGAATTCCCATTGGATCCATATTTTCGATAGAACAGATAATCACAACATTGTCGTTTTTATCTCTCAAAAGTTCCAATTCGTATTCTTTCCAACCCATTAACGCCTTATCAATAAGGACTTCGTGAATTGGTGATGCTTCTAAACCTCTGGTTAAAAGTTCGTTGAAATCTTCTTTTTTATAAACAATAGCCGCTCCGGTTCCACCTAAAGTAAACGAAGGACGGATTACTAATGGGAAACCAAATTCCTGAGCGATTTCTTTTCCTCTAAGATAAGAAGTACATATTTCTGCAGGAGCAGATGGTACTCCGATTTTTTTCAAAAGCTGTTTGAATTGCTCTCTGTCTTCAGTAATATTAATGGCGTTTACATCAACCCCGATTAATTTTACTCCAAAATCAGCCCAAATTCCTTTTTCATCCGCTTCCAGACACAAGTTCAAAGCGGTTTGTCCTCCCATTGTAGGCAAAACAGCATCGATTTGAGGATGTGCTTTCAGGATTTCAATGATTGATTTGGTCGTTAATGGTTTCAAATATACATGATCGGCCATGGTTGGATCAGTCATGATGGTAGCTGGATTCGAATTTATCAGGATAACTTCGATTCCTTCTTCACGAATTGAACGTGCGGATTGTGATCCCGCATAATCAAATTCGCATGCTTGACCAATAACAATAGGACCTGAACCTATTATTAAAACTGATTTTATGGATGTATCTTTTGGCATTGTGTTGTAATTATTGTTTTGTGTAGTTGTTGTTTTTTAAGATCAAAGTTACTCTACTTTAAACCCTTAGCGGTAAATCTTATTCTTTTTTTAACGATTAGGTATAAAAAAAGGCGATACTAAAAAAAGTAACGCCTTATCTATGTTTATACAAACATTATTTTTTGTGTCTTGGTTCACAAGAAACAGTCAATTTATGTCTTCCTTTAGCTCTTCTTCTAGCAAGAACTTTTCTTCCATTCGCAGAAGCCATTCTGTCCATAAATCCGTGCTTATTTCTTCTTTTTCTTTTCGATGGTTGAAACGTTCTTTTGCTCATTGCTTTGTATCTTTAAAATCTTATTTATATGTCTTCCTATTTCGAATAACTGTTATTCTAAAACCGAGTGCAAATATACAAAGACTTTTTTTTCTCGCAAGCAGTTTTGTAAAAATATTTTCAATTCATTTTACTATATTTGTGATCTTAAAATAATCACACTATGTTTCACAGAAATATTAAACTTATTATCGCCGGACTTATTATAGCTACTGGCATTTGGCAAATGACCGAAGGAAATATCGGAAACGGAATATTCCTTATATTATTGAGTGCAATTCCTATTTTTCTTTACTTCAAAAACGAATTCATCCTTTTGGCCTTCTTAAAATTAAGAAAACAGGATTTTGAGGGTGCTAAAAAATGGCTAGCATACATCAAAAACCCGGAAACGGCTTTGGTACAAAAACAACAAGGATATTTTAATTACTTACACGGAATCATGCTTTCGCAAACGAATATCAATCAAGCGGAGAAATATTTCAAGAAAGCAATTGAGCTTGGATTATCTATGGATATGGATTTGGCTGTAGCCAAATTAAATTTAGCCGGAGTTGCCATGACACGCCGTCGTAAACTAGAAGCGACTTCTTTATTGAATGAAGCCAAAAAATTAGACAAACAGAATATGTTGAAAGATCAGATCACAATGATGAAAGATCAGATGAAAAAGATATAATTTAAACAACTATTAAAAAAGGGTCAAATGATACACATTTGACCCTTTTTTTAGTTTATGCTTATAAGTCAGATATCTATAAACCCACTTATATTTTCTTAAATCCCTTAATGGTTAAAACTTATGTGACTCGCATGTTTAGCAATTAAACCAAAGCCGTAACAAAATCCATTCGCACACTTCCATCTTCGTCGATTTTAGTCAAATTGATTTCGTGTAATGTATTTACTAATTCCGGATTCCAAGGTGTTTTTACTTTCACATAATTTTCCGTAAAACCGTGAATGTATCCTTCTTTATTTTCACTTTCGAACAAAACGGTTCTATTGGTTCCCAACTGACTTTCATAAAAAGCACGACGCTTCTTAACCGATAATCCACGCATCATTTTGCTGCGCTTGGCGCGGACATTTCCAGGAACAACACCTTCCATTGCTGCCGCTTCTGTATTATCCCGCTCTGAATACGTGAAAACGTGCAAATATGAAATATCCATTTCATTCAGAAAATTATACGTCTCCAAGAAATGCTCGTCGGTTTCGCCAGGAAATCCAACAATCACATCTACTCCGATACAAGCGTGAGGCATAACTTCACGTATTTTATTTACTCTTTCGGTATATACTTCGCGCTGGTAGCGACGTTTCATCAACTTTAGAATATCATTACTTCCAGATTGCAGCGGAATGTGAAAATGCGGAACAAAAGTCCTGCTTTTCGATACAAATTCAATTGTTTCGTTTTTCAATAAATTGGGTTCGATAGATGAAATACGCAAACGCTCAATTCCTTCTACTTTATCCAATTCTTGAACTAATTCTAAAAAGGTATGTTGGTGTTTTTTATTGCCAAATTCTCCTTTTCCGTAGTCACCAATATTTACTCCGGTAAGAACAATTTCCTTAATATTTTGGGCCGAAATTGCCGCCGCATTTTGAAGGACATTTTCTAATTCATCACTTCGTGAAATTCCTCTTGCTAACGGTATCGTACAATAGGTACATTTATAATCACAACCATCCTGCACTTTCAAGAAAGCGCGGGTTCTGTCACCAATGGAGTAACTTCCCACATAAAAATCAGCTTCCGAAATCTCACAAGAATGCACTTCGCCCATATCGTTTTTGGACAAATCATTAATATAATCGGTGATTTTGAACTTTTCAGTTGCACCAAGAACTAAATCCACCCCATCAACCGCAGCTAATTCCTCCGGTTTCAATTGCGCATAACAACCTACCGCAGCAACAAAAGCCTTACTATTTAGCTTCATTGCTTTTTTTACAATCTGTTTGAATTGTTTATCTGCATTTTCAGTTACCGAACAGGTATTTATTACATACATATCAGCCACTTCCTCAAAATCTACACGATCAAAACCTTCGTCCTGAATAGAACGGGCAATCGTTGATGTTTCCGAAAAATTCAGTTTACAACCCAGCGTGTAAAAAGCAACTTTTTTTCTATTTTCCATAAAATCGCTCAATTAATGAAATCGTTGTCAAAAAATTGAGGTTGCAAATTTACGAACAAAAAACTTTAAAATGAAATCGTTAATTTACAAAGAAAAAGAACAATTAAAAACTACAACTACTTTCGCAATTGTGGTCATTTTCAAATGTTCAAATTGAATTACTATCTAATTTTATTCCTTCCTCCACTTTTTAGTTTCCTCAAAAAGGTGTTCTAAAACAGCTACTTTTTTTATTTTTAATTTTGACAATCAAATACTTACAACAATTTGATATGTATTTACAAAGACGAAAGGAAAGTTTACAAAGAAAACCCAAGAAAAAAAAGATAAAATTTTGTAACTTTTTTCTGCAATCAATAACTAATCTTAAAACCATTTAAAACTTTATTTTATGAAAAAAACCATTCTACATCTTGCACTATTTATTATCACGGTTAATGTTGCAGTTGCTCAGACAAAAACCAACAAAACCGAAACTCCAATTTTGGACCGAGAGTTGTTTTTTGGAAATCCAGAAATTACTGGAGGGCAATTAAGTCCCGACGGAAAATTTATTTCTTTTATGAAGGAATATGAGGGAATAATGAATATTTGGGTCAAAAAAATTGACGAATCGTTTGAAAAAGCTAGACCACTAACTAACAGTAAACGTCCGATGCAAGGCTATTTCTGGTCATACGATGGCAAATATATCTTGTATATTAAAGATGAGAATGGGGATGAAAACATAAATATCTTTGCCGTTGACCCGATAGCATCAGCAGAAGCAAATAAAGTTCCTGTGTCCAGAAATCTAACCCCTCTAAAAGGAATTGCGGCAAGAATAAATTTGGTCAGCAAGAAAAATCCTGATTTGATGATGGTATTATTAAATGAAAGAGACAAGGCTTGGCACGATTTGTACCAACTTAAAATTTCTACGGGCGAACTTACTAAAATATATGAAAACAAGGAAAGAGTTACCGGTTTTACCTTTGATTGGGATGAAAACCTGAGGGTTCTTTCTAAAACTGATGATAAAGGAACTACCACAGCATATAAAAAAGAAGGGGATAAACTAACTCCAATTTATGAAACATCAGTAACAGAGCAAGCTTATATTGCCAGCTGGACACCAGACAACAAACAAGCCTATTTTGTTAGCAATAAAGGAGATTTAAATCTTTCTACTTTACTTTTAATGGATTTAGGAACTCAAAAAATCACCAAAATAGAAAGCGACCCAAAAAGCAAAGTTGATTTTGGTGGGCTTTCCACAAGCGATATAACCCACAAAATTATTTTCACTTCTTATGCGGATGATAAAACCACCTACTACTGGAAAGATAAAAACTGGGAATCTAGCTACAAGTTTTTACAATCGAAATTCCCGGGGAGAGAAGTAAGTTTTCAAAGTTTAACAAAAGATGAAAAGAAATTATTGGTAACAATTTCTGGAGATAAATATGCTGCAGAAGTATATTTTTTCAATATGGACACCAAAGAATTGCTTTTGCAATATGTATCAAGACCAGCTTTAAAAAAGGTAGAACAGTATTTAGCAGCAATGACACCTATAAAATATAAAAGTAGTGATGGTTTAGAAATTTCAGGATATTTAACGCTTCCTGTTGGTTCAAATGGCAAAAATTTACCCGTGATAATGCTAATTCACGGAGGACCAAAAGGACCAAGAGACAATTGGGGCTACAATTCAATCGCCCAATTTTTGGCAAATAGAGGTTATGCGGTTTTGCAACCTAATTTTAGGGCCAGCGGTGGTTACGGAAAAAAATTCCTGAACGCCGGTGATTTGCAATGGGGAAAATTGATGCAAGACGATATTACTTGGGGTGTAAAATATTTAATTGCCCAAGGAATTGCCAATAAAGATAAAGTTGCCATTATGGGCGGTAGTTATGGTGGTTATGCAACTTTGGCAGGACTAGCTTTTACTCCAGACTTGTATGCTTGTGGTGTTGATATTGTTGGTCCAAGTAATCTTTTTACTTTAATAGAATCGATTCCGGCTTATTGGGAAGCTGCAAGAGCTTCATTATATGGAATGGTTGGTAATCCAAATACAGAAGAAGGTAAAAAAAGAATGCAAGAAGCAAGTCCATTGTTTAGTGCCGATAAAATTGTAAAACCTTTATTGATAATTCAAGGTGCAAACGACCCTAGAGTTAAAAAAGCCGAAGCTGATCAAATTGTTGTTGCTTTGAGAGAAAAAGGAAAACAAGTTTCATACCTGCTGGCTGATGACGAAGGTCACGGTTTTAGAAAACCTGTCAACAGCATGGCTATGTATGCTGAAACAGAAAAATTCTTGGCGGGAATTCTTGGTGGAAAATACCAACAAGATATGCCAGAAAATATAGCCAAACGTTTAAAAGAAATAACTGTTGATATTGATATGGTAACTTACGAATCTAAAAAGGAATAATTTTTTTTAAATTAATCAGCGAGAAGGAGTTGTTTTTTTTCAACTCCTTCTTGTTTTTTTAACCTGGCAAACCTAACTGCATGCGTTTAAAATCCGCTCTTTAGAATGAGGATTTTTGGTTCAAGATAAATCGTCTCACCACCTCAGCAACTCCATGATCATTATTTGAGGCCACAACAACATCTCCTTTGTCCCTTAATTCCGGATCTACATTATCTACCCAAACTCCTAATCCCGCATACTCTATCATGCTCAAATCATTCCCGGCATTTCCTACCGCAATAATTTCGCTTTGATGTATATTTAGCTTTTCAGCCAAAAATTTCACACTTGCAGCCTTATCAATTCCGTTCTGAGCCACTTCCAGGAAAAAAGGTTTTGACATAGAAACACTTAAATGTGGCATTGCCGCTTTCAAATCCTTTTCTACTTCTTTTAGATAACTTGGTTCTTCTAATAAAATACATTTAACTGCAGAAGAAGTCACAGCATGCTTGAAGTTTGGAACTTTAATATGCTGCAATCCGGTAATATTTTTTTCTATGTCAATATATTCCGAATCCGTTTCGCTGACAATTTTCCCCTCTATATAGGTAATAATGTCCGTTTTGCTTTTTAAACTGTAATCATATAATTCATGAATTTGTTGTTGCGTCAACATTTGTTCAAACAACACTTTATCTTCTTTTAAATCCGTAATTACAGCTCCATTAAAAGATAACATATACGAATTATTGGTATCCAATTCTAATTCTTTGGCAAAAGCAGTCATGGCTAATGTGGGCCTGCCCGAAGCTAAAACAACATAGACACCCAATTCCTGAGCCTTAAACAACATTTCTTTATTCTCCTTCGAAATTTTATGATCATCAGTCAACAAGGTATCATCCATGTCTACGACCAACATTTTATATTTCATTTACTATTTTTTAAAAATTAGTACTTTCAAATACCACAAATTCACAAATTACTTTTTAATTCAATTGAATATTGTCTGGTGTCAAAAATTTGAAGAATACGAATTTCATTTTTAGAATGAATTTTATAGATAACTTTATAATCTCGAACAATCATTCTTCTGAAAGGCTCTCCTAAGAACTCATCCACTTGATATTGTTCAACAAAATGAATGTTTTTACTTTGAGCCACAATATCTGTAATAACATTTTTTGCTCCTTGAGGAGATTTTAACTTGATAAATTCAAAGATTAGTTTCAAATCAGCTTTAGCTTGATTATCCCAAAGTATGGTAATTGACTTTTGCATATTACCACTTCTCGATTTCTTTTTCTAGATCTTCAATCCTTGTATATTCTCCTGATGAAATTCGTTCATCAGCTTCTTTAACCATATTAATGTATTCTTCTTTGTCAATTGGATAACCACTAATAGTATGAGCAACAACTTCTTTATCTAAAACAGATTTAAGAGCTATTATTTTTTTTAGTTTACTTTCATCATTAATATGAAGCAACCAATCCATCAATTCTATTTTTTTTGCGGCTATGTTCATCTTAAAGAGTTATTTGAACAACAAATGTACAAATTTAAATACTCATTCTAAATTCTTCGATAACTGGATTTACTTTTGCAAATTCTGTTTCCTGAACGAACAATTCAACCGCTAAATCCGAATTTCCAAAACCGCCCAATCGAGCAGATTGTATATTATTTTTGACCACTACATTTACTCCAATTGCTTCGATTTTTTCTTGTAAAGCCATTGCTAGAATTTCACTTCCCGAAAACACTTTCATTAATCCCATCTTATTCTTTATTTAGTTATTTATTGCCGTTTTCTTCATCACCTTCTAACTCCTCAAAATCACCATCTTCTTCCGCCTCCAAGTTTTCTTCCTCTTCGAAATCTTCATCCTCTTCATCTTCATCTTCTCCATCAAAATCGAATTCAAAGGGCTCCACTAGCATTTTTTCAGCAAGAACTTCTATTCTTTCCGTAAATTGTTCCGAGAAAATAATACGTTGGGTTCTGACTATGCTATTCGAAATACGCATAATTTTTGTTTCATGACGTAATTTCAAAATTGGGTCTGCATCATCTAAAATTAACATTTTCAATCGGTTTACATTAAATCCAGCTGTGGTAAACATTTCACTTAACTTATTTGGAGTCCCAATCAACACGTCAATTCCGCTGGAAATATAATTTTTATCATATTCCATATCTCCTTTATCATGAACACCATAGACTTCTAAATTAGAATACTTTCCGTATTTTTCAAAAAGCGATTCCATTTCCAACACTTTCGCTTTATCTTCGACAATAATCAAAGCCCTTGGTGATTCTTCGGTTGCGCCTGCCAATCTCTGAATCACATTCAGCACAATTGTTGTTGATTTTCCGCTACCTTTTGGAGCAATAATGATACAATCCGAACCACTTTTCAGTGTCGAAAATGTTTCTTTTTGCATCGCATTGGCTTCAGTCAAACCGTTCTCAATCAAGGCTTGTTGTAACTCTTCGTTTATTTTTTTTAGTTTCATTTATTTTAGATTGAAAGATTTAAATATTCAAAAATTAAAAGATTACTCCGCAAATTTTTAAATTATTCAATCTTTAAATTATTTAATTATTTCGATGCGAACAGCTTCACATCATTCTCGGAAATTTCGCTTCCGCCAAGGATAATGAGGCGCTCCACCACATTTCGCAGTTCACGGATGTTTCCTGTCCAATCGTATTCTTTCAATAAATTAATTGCTGCCGCCGAGAACTTTTTAATTGTATTCCCTTGCTCGGAGGCAATTTTATCTGCAAAATGCGAAATCAACATCGGAATATCATCCCGTCTATCATTCAACGATGGAACTTTTATCAAGATTACAGCCAAACGATGGTATAAATCTTCACGGAAACGACCTTCTGCAATTTCTTTTTTCAAATCTTTATTGGTAGCCGCAACGACACGCACATCTACTTTGATGTCTTTATCAGCACCCACTCTGGTAATCATACTTTCTTGTAGAGCACGCAATACTTTTGCTTGCGCCGAAAGGCTCATATCTCCAATTTCATCCAAGAAAATGGTTCCTTTATCAGCAGCTTCAAATTTTCCTGCGCGGTCTTTCACAGCCGATGTAAACGCTCCTTTTACGTGACCGAATAATTCGCTTTCTATCAATTCACTTGGAATCGCAGCACAGTTTACTTCGATTAAAGGAAAATTAGCTCGTTCACTTTTTTCGTGTAGTTGATGGGCAACCAATTCTTTTCCGGTTCCGTTTGGTCCGGTGATTAAAACTCTGGCTTCAGTTTGCGCAACTTTATCAATCATCAATTTAATGTGATTGATTGCTTCGCTTTCACCAATCATTTCGTAGTTTTTACTGACTTTTTTCTTTAGAATTTTATTTTCTACAACAAGCTGTTTTTTATCTAAAGCGTTGCGAACCGTATTCAATAATCGGTTTAAATCCGGTGGTTTTGAGATATAATCAAACGCACCCAGACGCATCGTATTAATTGCCGTTTCCATATCACCATGGCCTGAAATCATAACCATAGGAATTTCGGGTTTGATTTTTTTGACCGCTTCAAGGACTTCGACACCATCCATTTTTGGCATTTTTATATCGCACAAAACGAGGTCGTAGTCGTTATTTTTTATTTTTTCATAACCTGAAACACCATCTTCGGCTTCTTCAACCTGATAGGTGTCATTTTCTTCGGAAAGTATTTTTGTAAGTACTCTTCGAATAGCGGCTTCGTCTTCTATGATTAGTATTTTTGACATATTTTTTATTGTTATTTAGCCCCGAAGGCACAAAAGCAAATAGTTTTTAGTTCTAATTAATAGACACCGTTTTTGAAAAACTGATGCCCTAGCCCCGATTATAGTGGAAATCCTTTTTATTTTTTCTTAAAAATAAAAAGATTACAACGGAAAGCGGGAAATAGCTCCATAAATTAATTAAATTTTAACGGAAGCAGAAACGAACTATAATTTAATACTTCAACCATTTATATAATTCGCTCCAAGTTGGTTTTTTGCCATACATGAGTATTCCTACTCGGTAGATTTTTGCTGCAAACCAAACTACGGAAAAGAAGGTGCCAAATAATAGTGTTACCGATATTGCTATTTGCCACAAAGGTACGCCAAACGGAATTCGCATAAGCATAACAATGGGTGATGTGAGCGGAATCATCGAAAATATTATTGCAATTGTTCCGTGTGGATCATTTATAACCGTAAAAAATCCTATATAAACGCTCAGCATTAATGGCATAATGATAGGCAGAAGGAATTGTTGTGAATCAGTTTGATTGTCAACAGCAGCGCCAATTGCGGCATAAAATGAACTGTAAAGAAAATACCCTCCAATGAAATAAATCACGAATCCACCCAGAATACTTCCTATGGGTAAATTCCATAATTCTTTGATATACATTTGGGCAGTTCCAGCAAATTCTTGTTGAGCACTTTGCATTATTTCAGGTGAAATTCTGGCTGTTGGTCCTACATTTACCCCAAAAAATACGGACGCTGCAAACATTAATGATAGTCCGATTATTGCCCAAATAAGAAATTGCAATAATCCTGCCAACGAAGTTCCTATGATTTTCCCCATCATCAGCTGAAATGGCTTCACAGAGGAAATAATAATTTCGACAATGCGATTTGTTTTTTCCTCAATAACGCTGCGCATCACCATATTTCCATAAATGATGATAAACATCATGATGAGATACCCGAAGGCTCCGCCAATTCCTATTTTTATTTCGTTTAATCCTTTTACACTTTCTTCGCCAGAGGCTTTTGCTAAACTGATATTCACTTTTGATTCGGCATTTTTTATGGCTAAGGTGTCAAGATGTGCATTTTCGAGATTTGTTTTGGTCAGTTTTTTTGCAATTATATCCTGAACATTTTCAATGAAAGAAATACTCGGACTGTTGTTTGAAATAAACTGTATCTTATTTTCAAAATCCTTTGTATTTTTTTCTTTTGGGATATATAATAATCCTTCGTAGCTTTCATTTGTGATGCTGTCTTTAAGAAATTTCAAATCAATCAAAGACAAATCTAGGTATTTATACTCCCCTTTCTTCGTGTTTTGCGAAGTGAATTCTTTGGCAAATAAACCTGACTCGTCATGAATTGCAATTCGTTTGGTATCCGCTTTCATGGAACTCAAATACCCGACAAACGCCG
Organism: Flavobacterium xylosi; assembly: GCF_042787345.1. NCBI lineage: Bacteria > Pseudomonadati > Bacteroidota > Flavobacteriia > Flavobacteriales > Flavobacteriaceae > Flavobacterium > Flavobacterium xylosi. The sequence goes on from NZ_JBHZPZ010000012.1 coordinate 81,876, forward strand.
CTATTCCAACGAATAATAACGGACTTAGAAAAGTCATTACAATGAAAGACTTATTATGAACTTTGGAAATAAATTCTCTTTTTATTATTAATGAAATGATGCTCATTTAGATATGTGATTTTTGATTAACGATTTTTGATTTAAATGCATTAACCACTATTTATTACTTACGGTTTGAATAAAAATATCATTTACACTTGGAATCTTTTCTACAAAATGCGTTACTTGTCCACGTTGTGTGAGGACATTCAATAACTCGTTTGGCGTGGCATTCCCTAATTGAATTTCTAGTTTTAATTCGTTGTTAAGCGATTTGAAATTAGCGGGGCCAACCGTGAATTTTTGCGTAATATCATACATCAAACCTTCTACATTATCCGATAATACACCCACTTCGTAACTATTGGTTTTGAATTGCCTTTTGACATCAATCAGCTTTCCTTCAATTAATTTATTTGATTTGTGAATTAAAGCAATGTGATCGCACAATTCTTCCACACTTTCCATTCGGTGCGTTGAAAAAATTATTGTAGCTCCATCTTCTCTCAATTTCAAAATTTCATCCTTTATGACATTCGCATTTACGGGATCAAAACCGGAAAAAGGTTCGTCAAAAATCAACAATTTCGGCTTGTGTAAAACACAAACAACAAACTGAATTTTTTGAGCCATTCCTTTAGACAATTCTTGAATTTTTTTGTTCCACCAACCTTGAATTTCTAATCTTTCAAACCAATATTCCAGTTGCGCTTTGGCTTCTGCTTTTGAAAGTCCTTTCATTTGGGCCAAATACAAGCATTGTTCCCCGACTTTCATCGTATTGTACAATCCTCTTTCTTCCGGAAGATATCCAATATATTGAACGTGTTTGGGCTGTAGCTTTTCACCATCAAGGATAATTTCGCCGCTGTCAGGTAAAGTAATTTGGTTTATGATTCGGATAAGTGATGTTTTCCCTGCTCCGTTTGGGCCCAAAAGTCCGTAGATACTGCCTTTAGGAACAGTCAATGAAACCTCGTTAAGCGCCACATAATCACCGTATTGCTTCACGACTTTATTAACTTCAAGTATATTACTCATGCTGAATATTTAATTGATGTAAATGTAAATAATTAGTACCAAAATAGTTATAATTGTTACATAAAAAACCCATCCTTGTTTTAACAAGGATGGGGAAATATATTTTTTTTTAGACGCGATAAATCGAGTCCCTAGATTTACTATTACGAAAACATATCTTTTACTTTCTCGAAAAATGATTTGTCTGATTTTTCAGGATTTGGAATAAAATTCTCATCCGTCAATGCATTTTCAAAAAATTGTTTTTGCTCTTTGTTCAATGTTTTTGGCGTCCAAACATTCACATGCACTAATAAATCTCCACTACCATAACCGTTGATATTTGGAATACCTTTTCCTTTTAGTCTAAGAATTTTACCGGATTGAATTCCTTCTTCCAATTTAATTCTCACTTTACCGTTTACCGCTTCGATATCTTTAGAAATTCCAAGAACAGCTTCAGCAAAACTGATGTATAAATCGTAATGCAAATTCTCTCCTTCGCGTTTCAAGAACTCATGTTCCAGTTCTTCAATGGCAACAATTAAGTCTCCAGGAATACTATTCCCCGGAGCATCGTTCCCTTTGTTAGACACTTTCAATTGCATTCCGTCAACTACACCGGCGGGAATTTTTATAGATACGGTTTCATCTTCAAGAATCATTCCTTGTGAATCTGCTTCTGCTGGTTTTCTATCTAAAATCTGGCCAGAACCTCCGCAGGTCGGACAGGTTGAAGCAGATTGCATTCTACCCAAAATGGTATTGGTAACTCGCATTACCTGACCTTGACCATTACAAGTAGAACAGGTTTTATAGGAAACACCCGGAGCTTGAACCTTACGTTTTACTTTTACTTTTTTCTCAACACCATTGGCAATTTCTTCCAATGTCAATTTTACTTTGATACGCAGGTTGCTTCCTTTAGCGCGACGAACTCCGCCACCGCCACCTCCGCCAAAACCTCCGAAACCGCCTCCGAATATATCACCAAACTGACTGAATATGTCATCCATATTCATTCCGCCGTGACCACCTCCGCCAAAACCGCCTGAACCATCAAATGCTTGATGACCATATTGATCGTATTTCGCTTTTTTCTGAGGATCGCTTAGTACTTCATACGCTTCGGCTGCTAATTTGAATTTTTCTTCTGCCGATTTGTCTCCAGGATTTTTGTCAGGATGATGCGCAATTGCTTGCTTTCTGTAACCTTTTTTAATTTCGGCAGCATCAGCATTTTTTGAAATGCCTAATATTTCGTAAAAATCTTTTTTCATTTTTATTTTTTCTTTTGTTGAGCCGCACCTTAGTGCGCCTCTATGCGTGATGCAAAGACGTGATTAATCGCCTATCTATTACTGCCCAATAACAACTTTAGGAAAACGGATGATTTTGTCTCCCAATTTGTATCCTTTTTCAAGAATATCAACAATTTTCCCTTTCATTTTCGGAGCAGGAATTTGAGTTATTGCTTCAGCAAAATCAGCATCAAAAACATCGCCAGTCTTAACCTCAACTTGTTCTAATCCTTTTGAAACTAAAGTGTTTTTTAATTTTTCATGGATAAGTTCAACACCTTTCAATAAAAGTTCATCTTCTGATTTGATTATTTCAACCATAGCTCTGTCAAAATCATCTAAAACAGGAAGCATCGCCAATAAAACCTCTTGGTTTGCCGTTTTAAACAACTCGATACGCTCTTTTGTAGTTCTTCGTTTGTAATTTTCAAATTCAGCAAATAAACGCAAATACTTATCTTTTTCCTTGGCTAAGTCTTGTGTTAATTGCTCTTCTACACTTAATTCCTCAATAATAAGTTGTTCTCCGTTCGCATTATTCTCTAATGTTACTTCGTCTATTTCTTGATCGATTTCTGTATTTTCAGTAGTCATATTACTTATATTTTTAAAAATATTCTTAAACTTCATTTTTTATTCTTTTCTATGGATTGCAAAAGTACTGCCAATTCTTTCAAAATGTCAAATTGTCACTCTTTTATTAAAACAGCCTTTAATTTTCATTTTATTCTTCTTAAAACAATTACATCTTCAATCTGCAAATTTTAATATAATTTTATGATTATCTCGATATAGTTTGTATAAATTTGTGTAAGTTTTTTTTAAAGATGAAAAAACTAAAGGTTCCCTAAAAAATTATTAATTCACCATTGTATTATATTAAAAAAAGCTTCGTTTTTCCAAACGAAGCTTTTTTTGTGCTATAAAATTAGTAACCTGACTTCAATTAATAATTCACTGTATATTAAAAGTTAAGGAGTCCTGCAAGGTTTCAAAAACCTTGTAGGTATGCTGCAATTAATTTGTCATACCTACAAGGTCAAAAAAGACCTTGCCGGATAGAAATGCAAATTATATATCCCAGATTACCAATAATTTAAAAATAGAATAATAATTGACCTCAGCCTAATAGTATAACAATGCATTTTTTAAACCTTCAAAATCAACAGAAACCTGTTCTCCGGTAATCAGATTTTTTAGCGAATAGAAATTGGATTCCATTTCCTGTTCTCCAATTATCACCGCAAAAGGAATTCCGCGTTTGTCAGCATGCTGAAATTGTTTCGCCACCTTTGTATTATCTGGATACAATTCTACTTTTATTCCTGAAGCTCTCAATTTCTGAATGGCTTGCAATGCATAAAAAGCTTCTTGATCTCCGTAATTAATAAACAATGCTTTGGAAGTTGCCGTAACTGTTTCCGGAAATAAATTCAACTCTTCGATAACCAGGTAAATTCGGTCTAATCCGAATGAAATTCCAACGCCGCTCATGTCTTTCAATCCAAAAATTCCGGTCAAATCATCGTATCGACCTCCACCACCAATGGAACCCATAGCAACTGATTTTGGCGGGGCCACTTCAAAAATAGCTCCTGTGTAATAATTCAATCCTCGTGCTAATGTCACATCTAAATCTAAAATGGAATTATTCAGTCCCAATTTCATCACGTTGTCACAAATGAAACGCAATTCCTCCACTCCTTTCATTCCTTCTGCTGATTCAGAAAGCAATTCAGAAAGCTGCGTTATTTTCTCAGAAATGGTTCCGGTAAAACTGAAAAGTGGTTGTACTTTTAGGATCGCTTCTTCAGAAATTCCTTTCTCCATCATTTCCTTCTTCACACCATCCTCACCTATTTTGTCCAGCTTGTCTAAAGCTACAGTGAAATCTATTAATTTATCTGATGCGCCAATCACTTCGGCAATCCCAGATAATATTTTTCTATTGTTGATTTTGATAGTTACTCCGTTTAAACCTAAAGCGGTAAAAACAGTATCATATAATTGTACTAATTCCACTTCCTGCCACAAGGATTTCGAACCTACCACATCAGCATCACATTGAAAAAATTCTCTGAAACGTCCTTTTTGCGGTCTGTCAGCGCGCCAAACGGGTTGTATTTGATACCGTTTGAATGGAAATTCAATTTCGTTTTGGTGCTTTACTACGTAACGAGCAAAGGGAACGGTTAAGTCATAACGCAATGCTTTTTCCGAAATACTTGAAGTCAGTTTGGTACTGTCTTTATTTTCTAAATGGGTTGCATTGGCTTTCGCCAAATAATCCCCTGAATTTAATATTTTGAAAATCAAGCGATCGCCTTCTTCTCCATATTTTCCCATTAAGGTTTCGGAGTTTTCGAATGAAGGTGTTTCTATCGGTTGGAAACCAAATTTCTCGAAATTATTTTTTATGATCTGAATGATATATTGTCGTTTTGCCACCTCAGTTGGGGAAAAATCTCTTGTGCCTTTTGGAATGCTTGGTTTTGATGCCATTTTTTAATTAGATTTTAGATTGCAGATTTCAGATTCGAATATCAATGTCGTTCCCGTACTAATTTACTCGTCTATTCGAGTGATTTTGAATAGTAATGCGACAGCTTTACTATTCAAAAAAGTATCGAGAAGCTACAACATTAGAGTTCTCGATACATTTTATTAAAAAAAGCTATCGCATTTTTTAATAAAACACTCGAACTGACGAACGATTATTCATCCATTTCTTTAGGAAACGAAATTGATTTAAACATCCAAAATCATATTTCATTTTAGAAAATCTAAAATCTAATCCCAATCCCGAAGTTTCGGGACGGGACTTAAATCTTAAATTTCTTCCTGCAAATATCTTACTTTTTAAAATAATTCTTTCTAAAAAAATTCGCATTTTATTTCCCAAATTGCTAGCCCGGAATAGAGCGGAAATTAAGCGCTAAAAATAATATTATTTTCTTGGCGAAAAGAGCGACCAAGGGAAGCTCCTTTTTGACAATTGAAAATAAATTATTTTTAGCGCTTGATTACTTCCCGTATTTTATATTTAGATTTGAGTTCAGTGAACTTCGTTTGTAACGAAAGTCGGAAATAGCTCCTAAAAATAAATTAGGATTTTAGAAAAGAAAACTTGTAACAAAAATTGTATTTTCGTGTCAAATAGAAACTATGCTAAAATTATTCAAAGAAAATATTCGGATCGCTTTAGGATCTATCAAAACACAACTGCTAAGAACCATTCTTACTGTTTTGATAATTGCTATTGGAATTACCGCATTGGTTGGAATTCTAACCGTGGTTGCTGCTCTGGAAAACACGATTTCATCTGATTTTGCTTCTATGGGAGCGAACACTTTTAATGTCAATCAGTACGAAAATACCGCTCGAAGACAAGGTGGAGAGGAACGAAAAATCATAAATCCAATCATTTCCTACCCGGAAGCTGTTGCTTTCAAAAATAAATATAAGTATCCTTTTACTGAAACTTCGCTTTCTTTTACGGCTACAACTACTGCCGAAGTGAAGTATGAAGGGGCTAAAACGGATCCTGAAAATGCAATTGTTGGAGTCGACGAATATTTCATGACCAATTCTGGTTTAGAAACCAGTTCAGGACGAAATTTCACCGGATTTGATATTCAAAACAATGCTTACGTATGCGTTGTTGGTTCTGATTTTGAAAAGGGATTACTCAAAGATGTCAACCCAATCGACAAAATTATATCGATTAGAGGAGCCCGATTTAGAGTCATTGGTGTTTTAAAAGAAAAAGGGGCCACTTTTGGCAATAAGCAAGATTTAAGGATTTTGATACCTATTCAAGTAGCTCGTTCACTGTTTACAGCACCAAATATAAATTACACGACAAGTGTCATGGTTTCCAGAAAAGAATTATTGAATCAAGCCATTGATAACGCCATAAGCACGATGAGAGGAGTTCGTAAATTAAGTCCGGTAAAAGATAATAATTTTGGAGTGGTTCGAAGTGATGACCTTATTAATCGAATCTTAGGGATTACCAAATACCTAGGACTTGCGTCTTGGCTTATTGGTATTATTACCGTTTTTGGATCTTCGATTGCTTTGATGAATATTATGATTGTTTCGGTGACGGAGCGCACCCGTGAAATAGGAGTTCGTAAGGCATTGGGCGCTAAAAAAGTAACAATTGCCGTTCAATTTTTTATAGAAACTTTATTAATTGGGCAATTAGGCGGTTTGGCAGGAATAATTTTTGGAATATTAATTGGTTTTGGAATTGCGACAGCTATGGATTTTGTTTTTGTAATTCCATGGGGAGCCATTTCGGCAGCCTTTATTACTAGTTTTATGGTGGCAATATTTTCCGGTTTATATCCTGCTGTAAAAGCGGCTTTGCTGGATCCAATTGAGGCTTTGCGATATGAGTAGTTTTCTAGCGTCATTGCGGGGAACGAAGCAATCACGTTCTGTATTTTCCAAAACAATTTGGGCGTGACCCCATTAAAAAAAGGGGCTACTCAGCATACGTGCAAGTTGCCCCTTTTTTTAATGGGGTCGGGTCATCCGCATTACAAGGTAATTTGCTCCTACCCCTCACGCATCCCCTGCAAAACCAAAACTTTTGCATATAACAACCAAAGCTAAAGGCGATTGCTTCGTTCTTCGCAATGGCAACTAATCATCCTGTCATTTCCATAAATATCTTTTCGAAGTTCGATGTTTTTGAAATTCATTTTTTCGAGTAAAACAATCATTTCTTTTCCTAAATATTGATTGATTTCAAAAAATAAATGTCCATTTTCTGAAAGGTTTTTTTGCGCCAATATCGCTATTTTCCTATAAAAAATCAACGCATCATTATCCTCCACGAAAAGAGCCAAATGAGGTTCATTGTCCAAAACATTTTTCTTGATTTCCTCTTTTTCTAAATTCCGAACATAGGGCGGATTGGAAACTATGATGTCAAATTGTTGCTTCAAATCTTCTGTTTCAAGAATGTTTTGTTCGATAAAAGTAACCTTTACGTTATTGAGTTCCGCATTTTTATTGGCTGTAGCCAAAGCTTTTTCAGAAACATCTATGGCATAAACCTGTGAATTCGGAATATTTTTCGCCAATGAAATAGCGATGCAGCCGCTTCCGGTTCCAATATCCAGAATTTTTAAATCTTTGATTTTTTCACCCGAGCCCATAGGGCGAACAGACGAAGTAATCTTTGAATTACTTTTAATGATCCATTCGACTAATTCTTCGGTTTCCGATCTGGGAATCAAAACGTTTTCATTAACTTCAAAATCCAACCCATAAAAACTCGTTTTACCCAATAAATATTGAACTGGAATTTCCTTTTTTAGTTGTTCCAAAATGGAGTTCCAAACCACAATTTCTTCTTGCGAAAATTCTAGATCAGGACGCAAAGCCAAATCAATTCTTTTCAACTGATTTTTATCTTCCAGAATCAAATAGAAAAAACTCTCCGCTTCTCCCGCATCGTAAATGGGATTGAGTTCTTGAATAAATTGGCTTCTGTATTCTTTTATTTTCATTTTATTGTTTGAATTGCCGTTGGTTTTAATCAACGGAATAAAATATATTAATAGCTATTGGCTTTCGCCAAAATTCAGCATCAAATTTTGGCTAAAGCCAATAATAATGTAAATTTCAGAGTCCGCTGGTTAAAACCAACGGCAATTCATCTTTATTCAAAAATGATTATAAATTATCTTTACAAATCCTTCAACATCCAAACTGGACATGAAGTATGGCCTGTGCTTCCCATTGGAGCACTTATGTATTCGAAGCCTACTTTTTTATATAATTTCTGTGCATCGAGCATAAAAGGCATGGTTTCTAAATAACATTTCTCAAAACCAAAATCCTTCGCACTTTGCAAACATTTGGCCATCATTTGGCTTCCTATTCCCAAACCGCGAGTTTCTGGAAAGAAATACATTTTTTGCAATTCACAAATCTTCTCCGCCTCATTTTCAAGTTGAGCAACTCCAGCTGAACCGATAATTCGGCCTTCTTTTTCAACGACGTAATAAACCGATTTTGGTTTATTGTATTCCTCAAACATCAAATCCAAATAAGGATCTTCGTAAGCAGTTCCAACTTTTGGAATATTCAATTCGTCAAAAACAGCTCTTATTAAAGCTGCAACTGCACTATTGTCCTCTTTTTTTATTTTTCTAATACTGTAATTTTCCATTTTTTAACGGGGCTAATTTTACTGACAAAAGTAGAAATTGTTTAGTATAATTTTCGAAAGTTTTAAAACAAATCCTCAAGCTTCATGGCTAACCTCAAAAATAACTACTTTTGCAGAGTGAAAACACATGAAAAATACATAAAACGTTGCATCGAATTGGCCAAAAATGGCTTGGGAACGACCTATCCCAATCCTATGGTTGGAAGCGTGATAGTTTACGACGGTAAAATCATTGGAGAAGGCTGGCATAAAAAAGCAGGAGAACCGCATGCCGAAGTAAATGCGATAAATGCTGTAAAAGATAAATCGCTTTTGAAAAAAGCGACTATTTATGTGAGTCTAGAACCGTGCAGTCATTTTGGAAAAACGCCCCCTTGTTGTGATTTGATTATAAAAATTGGAATCCCAAATGTCGTTATAGGAACTGCAGATCCAAACGAGAAAGTGGCTGGAAATGGCATCAAAAAATTAATCGAAGCCGGAATCAATGTTACCATTGGCATTCTTGAAGCCGAATGCAATGAACTGAATAAACGCTTTTTTACTTTTCACGAAAAGAAAAGACCATACATCATTTTGAAATGGGCCGAAACCAAAGATGGCTTTATCGCTCCTTTACAAAAATTAGAAAAAAAACCAGTTTGGATTACCAATCAATATTCGAGACAATTGGTTCATAAATGGAGAAGTGAAGAACAAGCCATTCTTGTAGGAACCCAAACCGTTATGGATGACAATCCAAAATTAGACGTGAGGGATTGGACCGGTAACAATCCTATTCGGGTTGTTTTAGATCAAAACAATCGCATTTCAAACGAACACCATCTTTTTGACAGCAACGTTAAAACAATCGTGTTTTCGAAATTAAAACCTGCAGTTGAAAAAGAAAATATTATCTTTGAAGTAATTGATTTCGAACAAAATATAGCACTACAAATAACTGAAAGACTCTACAATCATCAAATTCAATCCGTAATTATTGAAGGTGGCAGAAAAACTTTACAGACCTTTATTGATTTAAATCTTTGGGACGAAGCGCGTATTTTTATTGGAGACATCCAAATTAGTGAAGGAATAAAAGCACCAACAATGGTTAAAAGACCATTCGAAAGACTTACAATTGGTGGTGATGAACTAATACTATCTAGAAACGATGATTAATGCAATTATTTTTGATTTTGGAGATATCTTTATCAATTTAGATATACAAGCCACTATGGATGGCCTTAAAAAATTAGGATTATCCGAGTGGAATGATGATTTAGACCATTTAAATACTCAGTTTGAAATGGGACAAATCTCGCGAGAAAACTTTCTTTTTGGCATTCAAAAACACATCCCAAATGCAAGCATTAAAGAGATACTGTTTGCTTGGAATGCGATTCTATTAGACTTCCCCCTGTATCGATTGGAATTTCTTCAAATGCTTTCTAAAAAATATCGATTATTTTTACTGAGCAACACCGATTCCATTCACATAGAAACTTTTGAACAGAAAGCAGGAATTTCCTTTTACAGTGATTTTTACCAATGTTTTGAAAAAGTATATTTTTCTTTTGAAGTTGGACTCAGGAAACCAAGTCCGGAAATTTTCAATTATATTTTAAACAATCATGAATTGTCTCCAAAGAGGACTTTATTCATTGATGATAAAAAAGAAAATACTGATGCTGCACACAAGTTAGGGCTGGAAGTTTGGCATTTAAAAGTTGGCAAAGAAGATATTATTGATTTATTTGACAAAAAAATAATTTAGAAAACAATCCCTTTTGGAATTTAAAGACACCTACAATACCATTGAATTTTCTCCTTCAGCAGTACTATTCAAAGAAAAAAACAGCAAATTCTTTGGTTACGCCTACCCCATTCAATCCGAAGACAAAGTAAAACCCATCATTGACAGTTTACGAAAAGAACATCCTAATGCCGGACATTTCTGTTATGCCTATCAAATAGGTACTGACACCATAACCTATAGAGCAAATGATGATGGAGAACCCAGCAATAGCGCAGGAATGCCTATTTATGGTCAAATTCAGTCATTTTCTGTTACCAATGTGCTTATTGTGGTGGTCCGCATTTTTGGCGGCGTTAAATTAGGCGTAGGAGGTTTGATTTCTGCCTACAAAACGACAGCTCAAATGATTCTTGAAGCGTGTGAAATAGTCGAAAAAACAATTGATATTCATTTTATAATCTCATTTGATTATATCAACATGAATAAAGTGATGCGAGTAATTAAGGAAAAAAAGCTCGAAATTGTGACTCAAGAAATGGAAATAAATGAAAATTCAGGACTTCCAATTGGGAAAATCGAGATTAAAACTCGAAAAAAAAATGCCGAAATGATTTTCGACATTTTTAATTCTATTTTTGAAATCAGTATAAAAAAATGCTAAATTAGAGTTTAAACAGTTTTTTTTAGCAGTTAATCGATAGTTTTTAACAATTCTAAAATATAATCCGGAGGAGCAATTGGACGACCCGTTTTTAAGGACACAAAAACTAAAATAAATTGTGCAGTTGTTAATAACTCTTCCGCTTCATTATAAATAGCACAATCAAATTCTATCTTCACAGAAGTCTGACTTTTAAAAACCGTATGAACGGTAAGCAACTCATCATATCGAGCAGATTTTTTATAATTTATGTTCATAGAAACAATCGGTAAAGCAATCCCGCTTTCTTCCATACTTTTATACGAAATCCCTTTGTTTCTAAGCCATTCCACCCTTCCTATCTCAAAATATGGGATATAATTCCCATGATAAACAACGCCCATTTGGTCCGTTTCTGAGTAGCGAACCCGAACTTGAATTTGATGATCTTTCATTAAATATTTATTAAAATTTAAAATTTATAACTTGCCTTACAACATTAATTTATAAAATTATTACCTATTATATTTTTTTTTACAGAAAATTGTTCACATATTTGTTAACCTGAAAAATAATAGAAACACACTCTTTTTTTTGTAGGATAATAAATACCCCAATAAAAATAATTTAACCGAATATATGAACAAAACTGCTCAATCAGTATGGGAAAACTGTTTGTCTTTTATAAAAGACAACATTCAGGATCAAGCTTACAAAACTTGGTTCGAACCAATCAAATCAGTTGAACTTACCGATAACGCATTATATATTCAAGTTCCAAGTAAATTTTTCTACGAATGGTTAGAAGAACACTACGTGAAATTATTAAAAGTGGCACTTACTAAAGAACTTGGGAAAAATGCGAAGTTACTTTATAAAATCAGAATGGAAAACACTTACGGCAACAAACAACCGTTTACGGAACAATTGCCAAGTGCCAACAGAGTTCCTATGAAGCCTCAGGAAGTTGATGCTCCGTTCAAGAACTTAAACCCTGAATTAAAAAACCCGTTTGTAATTCCTGGAATTCGCAATTTGAAAATTGAATCCCAATTAAATGCGAACTATAGTTTTGACAATTTTCTCGAAGGAGACTCTAACAGATTAGCCAGATCTGCAGGAATGGCTGTTGCCAATAAACCAGGCGGAACCTCATTCAATCCATTGTTGATTTTTGGTGGTGTTGGTCTGGGGAAAACACATTTAGCGCATGCGATAGGTGTTGAAATAAAAGATAAATATCCTGAGAAAACGGTTTTATACATCTCGGCTGAAATTTTCACCCAACAATACATTGACTCGGTAAAGAAAAACAACAGAAATGATTTTATCCATTTCTATCAATTAATCGATGTTTTAATTATTGATGATGTTCAATTCCTTTCTGGAAAATCTGGAACTCAAGATGTATTTTTTCACATATTCAACTATTTACACCAAAATGGAAAACAAGTAATTTTGACTTCGGACAAAGCACCTGTTGATATGCAAGATATTGAACAACGTTTATTATCTCGTTTCAAATGGGGATTGTCTGCTGAATTGCACCAACCAGATTATGAAACCAGAATTTCTATCCTTAAAAATATATTATACAGAGATGGTGTAGAAATTCCTGAAGAGATCATTGAATACGTTGCCCGTAATATCAAATCGAATGTACGGGAATTGGAAGGGGCTATTATTTCTTTAATTGCCCAATCATCATTCAACAAAAAAGAAGTTACACTGGAACTTGCAAAAAGTGTTGTTGAGAAATTTGTCAAGAATGTAAAACGAGAAATTTCGATTGATTACATTCAGAAAATTGTTTCTGATTATTTTCAATTGGATTTAGAAACACTTCAATCCAAAACCAGAAAAAGGCATGTAGTACAAGCCAGACAGTTGGCTATGTTTTTTGCTAAAAAATTCACAAAAGCATCTTTAGCTAATATTGGGTCCCAAATTGGTGATCGTGATCATGCGACCGTATTGCATGCTTGTAAAACCGTTGATAATTTAATGGCTACCGACAAACAATTCAAAAAATTTGTGGATGACATTAATAAAAAATTAACGCTATAAGAAGCATTATGCCCGTAAAAATCTTAATGGTTTGTTTAGGAAATATTTGTCGGTCACCTTTGGCTGAAGGAATATTGGCTGCTAAACTTCCAAAAAATAAATTCAAAGTAGATTCAGCAGGAACAGGTTCATGGCACATTGGTCATTCCCCTGATGAACGTTCCATTGCTGTTGCAAAAAAATATAAGTTAGATATTTCAACACAAAAAGGAAGACAATTCAGCACTAGTGATTTCAACTCTTTTGACTATATATTTGTAATGGATAATGCCAATTACGATGATGTAATGCAACTTGCGGAAAACCAAGAACAAAAAGAAAAAGTCCACCTTGTATTGAATGCTTTATTTCCTAACGAAAATGTAGATGTTCCTGATCCATACTTTGGTTTACCAAACGGTTTTGAAATCATTTACAATATGTTAGATGATGCATGCGATGTGATTGCCAAGCAATTAATAGCCAAACATCAATAAATAAACTTCAATTTATTAAATTAGCTTTAGAAATATAAAATTGCACCAATGAAATCAACTACTCTTTTAGGAAAACTATATTTAATCCCTACCACTATGGGAGATTGCAATCCTATGGATGTTTTGCCACAGACTATAAAAAGAAGTATTGATTTTATTGATTATTATATTGTTGAAAACGATAAAACAGCTCGCAAATCCATCAAGGAAGTTAGTCCCGAGAAGAAGCAATCCGAGCTAAAGCTTTTTGTTTTGAATAAACATACTGAAATAAAAGAACATTTAGATTTCATCAAACCTTTATTGGAAGGTAAAAATGTGGGATTAATGAGTGAAGCAGGTTGTCCCGGTGTAGCTGATCCGGGCGCTGTAATTGTAAAATTAGCCCATGAAAAAGGAATCCAGGTTATTCCTTTGGTAGGTCCTTCTTCCATTCTTTTGGCGATGATGGCATCAGGCATGAATGGTCAAAGTTTCACGTTTCATGGCTATTTACCTATTGAAAAAGACGAAAAGAAAGCCAGTTTTAAAACCTTAGAGAGAGTATCTTTCGAAAAAAATCAATCTCAGATTTTCATCGAAACGCCATATCGTAACAATAAATTACTAGAAGATTTATTACAAACTCTCCATCCCGAGACCCATTTATGCATCGCTACAGATATAACCTTACCAACAGAATATATCAAGACTAAGAAAATTGCAGCTTGGAAAAAAGAAATCATCGATCTACATAAACGTCCCACTATTTTTATAATTCACAAAATGTAAAATTCCTGAATTATAAATTATTGTCCAAAATTAATTATAACATAAAACTTAATTAACCTGTTGGGTGCAATTATTTAAAAATAACAAAAGTTGTTATTTTGTCATTCCGACAGAGGAGGAATCACATGATAGATTCACAAAATGCGATTTTTGGTTCCTCGAAATGACAAAATCAATAAGTATTATCTATACAATTTGTAACTTTTAATAATTAAATCTAATTAAACTCGTTGGGTTTAATTAATAAGGATGTAGTCTTGATTATTTCGATTCTAAAATAAACACTCTAGCTATTTTAGAAATAAAACAGAAAATAATGCTCTCGATTTTATACTCTAAACTTACAAACCTTCAAAATGCAATTCCTTTTAGAATAATTGTAAAAATTTTCATTTTTTTTCCTCTAGTGATTAACAATATTCAAATTCATTTCTATAATAGCGGTTTTTTCCGATTAATAATTAGCTGAAAAAAGCAACTTTAATTAACATTAATTATAGAAATCATTAACCGTAAAATTCTAAAAAAAGTATTAACTTTACTTATGCCCACCATTTTATTGAATTCATAATTCAACAAAAACAAATCTTTAATACTTTGAACTACAATGATTTAAATTAATTTAAAAGAATTAAAAGGGGGAGAAATTTACAAGCCTTATCATAATTAATTAATCATTATAATTCTTCGTAAACAATAATAATTTTAAAACTAAATATTATGAAATCATTAATTATTATTTTGTTTGTCTTAAGTTTAACTACGGTTTCTTATTCGCAAGACACGCTTAAAGTTGACGGAAATATTAAGATAGAAGAATTACCGGCGGTTGTTATTAAAAAGGCTGGAAAGGATTTTTCTGTTTATTTACCAGACCGAAATGCGGATTTAAAAGTAAGGAATTTACAAGACAAATTTATTGCCTACGACCTGGGTAAAGATTATGAAGGTTACGAAAACTATTTGGTGATAATGGAAACAAAAGACGGCTCTTTATCAGCTACTTATAATGAAAACGGAAAATTAACACGAGTTGTTGAAAAATATCAAAATGTAAAACTTCCAAGTAGCGTAGTTTACTCCGTTTATAGAGCTTTTCCAGGATGGCAAATTATTAATGACAAATATTTGTATTCTCAAGAAGAAGGTGATATAATTAAAAAAGAATACAATCTTAAAATTAAAAAAGATAAAGAAACTCGAAAACTAGTAGTTAGTGCGGACGGACAAATCGTTAAAGAAAAATAACTACGATTAACTTTAATTTAAGCTGCCTTCGGGTGGCTTTTTTTTTATACATTTCTGAATAATAATAAATGTCTTTTTCTATGAGCAAACTTCCACATATTGGTACGAGCATATTTACAATAATGTCTAAAATGGCAACCGAGTATAATGCTATCAATCTTTCGCAGGGGTTTCCAAACTTTCCGGTTGATGAACGATTAACGGATATTGTAGCCCGACTTGCAAAGGAAAATGTACACCAATATTTACCCATGTCGGGTCATCCCCCATTATTATCAAAAATTGCTGCATTCATCAAGAATTCATACGAAAGGATTATTCAACCCGAAACCGAATTATTAATTACCGCAGGTGCTACGCAAGCCATTTTTACCACCATAACGGCATTGGTGGAAACCAATGACGAAGTGCTTATTCTGGATCCAAGTTATGATTGCTACGAAGCTCCCGTATTATTATCCAACGCAAATCCGGTTCGGGTGTCGCTCAACGATGATTACACGCCAAATTGGGACAGGATAGAAAAAGCATGCAATTCGAAAACCAAAATGATTATCATCAATAATCCGCATAACCCGACGGGGAAAATTTTAAATAAATCTGATTTTGAAATTTTAGAATCCCTATTAGAAAAATATTCAAAGATCATTGTTCTCTCTGATGAAGTTTATGAATACATCACTTTTGAACAAAAGCATATTTCAGCACATAGCCGCGAAAAATTACTCAATCGTTGCGTGATGGTTTCCTCATTTGGAAAATCATTTCATGTTACCGGTTGGAAAGTTGGTTATTTAGTAGCACCTGAACATTTGATGAAAGAAATCAAAAAGGTACATCAGTTTTTGGTCTTTAGCGTAAATAGTATTTGTCAGGTTGCCATTAGCGAGTATTTGGACTTGGTTTCTGTCAATGAGATAGGAAACTTCTATCAGAAAAAACGGAACTACTTTAGACAATTATTAAAAAATAGTCGGTTCGAACTCATGCCTTGTGAAGGGACTTATTTTCAGGTTGCATCCTACGCCTCTATTTCTGATAAAAATGATGTTGATTTTTGCAAATGGTTGATTACAGACCACGGTGTTGCTGCTATTCCTATTTCGACTTTTTATGCTGACGGAAAAGATCTTAAACTAATTCGTTTTTGCTTTGCCAAAGATAATGCGACATTGGAAGCTGCAGCTAAAAGATTGTGTGCTATTCAGTAAAAAAAATATTTTGTTTTTTATTATGCGTGCATACTATTTAATTATATTTACAATTCAAATTATAAAAGACTATGAGTTATACAGATAAAATGTTACGTGATGATGCCTTGAAAGGCAAAGTAATTGTCGTAACCGGAGGCGGTAGCGGTTTAGGCAAAGCAATGACTAAATATTTTTTGGAATTAGGTGCGCAAGTAGCCATTACATCAAGAGATTTAGAGAAACTAAAAAGCACGGCTTCAGAACTGGAAACAGAAACTGGAGGAACTTGTTTGCCTCTTCAATGTGACGTACGTCATTATGAAGAAGTAGAAAATATGCTGCAAGAAGTACTGAAAGCTTTTGGAAAAGTGGATGTTTTACTGAATAATGCGGCAGGGAATTTTATTTCGCCAACCGAAAGACTATCTGCCAATGCTTTTGACACTGTTATTGACATTGTATTAAAAGGTTCTAAAAACTGCACCCTTGCATTTGGAAAACATTGGATTGATACCAAACAAAAATCATCCACCATTTTAAATATTGTAACGACTTACGCTTGGACAGGTTCGGCGTATGTGGTGCCTAGTGCTACTGCAAAAGCGGGAGTTTTGGCCATGACAAGAAGTCTTGCAGTAGAATGGGCAAAATACGGAATTCGTTCTAATGCGATTGCGCCGGGGCCTTTCCCAACTAAAGGCGCTTGGGACAGATTACTTCCGGGAGATTTAGCCGAAAAGTTTGATATGGCAAAAAAGGTGCCTTTAAAACGTGTGGGTGATCATCAGGAATTAGCCAATTTAGCGGCTTATTTAGTTTCTGATTATTCAGCCTATGTAAATGGAGAAGTGGTTGTCATTGACGGTGGCGAATGGCTGAAAGGCGCCGGACAATTCAATATTCTCGAAGCAATTCCCGAAGAACTTTGGGATCAGTTGGAAATGATGATCAAAGCGAAGAAGAACAAATAACACTAAATTTAATAGATAGAAAGGAGATTCATTCGTTTGATTCTCCTTTTTTTATGCCCTTTTCAAGTTCTAAAGAGCAAAAAAATAAATCTAAACTTAGTGAAAATTATTTTTTCACAACTAAATCCCGAAAAAAAAGAAAAGTCAACAGTAAACCATGGCCTATATTAAATTAGCAAATATTTCTCCAAAATAAAATTCACTCCCAATTTAATTCCTATTTTTGCGTGATAGAAACATAACAAAGAATTTATGCTCATTATTGGAATTGCAGGCGGAACGGGAAGCGGAAAAACAACCGTTGTTCATCAGATTATGAATGAATTACCACAAACAGAAGTTGGTATTATTTCTCAAGACTCGTACTACAAGGAAAACCATGGTTTATCTTTTGATGAAAGAGCGCTAATCAATTTTGACCACCCGCGCGCCATTGATTTCGAATTATTGGTGGCACATCTTAAGGAATTAAAAGAAGGAAACAACATCCATCAACCCGTATATTCGTTTGTAACGCACAACAGAACTGACGACACCGTTTTTACACATCCCAGAAAAGTGATGATTGTCGAAGGTATTTTAATTTTGGCAAATCCAGAATTAAGAGATTTATTTGATGTAAAAATATACGTTCATGCTGATTCTGACGAAAGATTAATCCGCCGTATGAAACGCGATATTGCAGAACGTGGCCGTGACATGCACGAAGTTATCAATCGATACCAAACGACATTAAAACCAATGCATGAGCAATTTATAGAACCTACTAAAGCATTTGCCGACATCATAATACCAAACGACAAATACAATACTGTAGCCATAGACGTAGTTCGTGCGGTAATAAATCAAAAAATTCTATAATTTTATTGTAATTTTATTGCAATTAATTATTAGAAGCTATTTCCCGCTTTCCGTTACAATCTTTCTAGTTCTGAACTTGTTTTCAGTATCCTAAAACAAGTTCAGAACTAGAAAGGATTTTCACTTCAATCGGGGCTAAAAACACATTAGATGACAAATCCGCATAAAAACAAACCTTGGTTTAAATTCTTGAGCAACAAGTATGTTTGGGTCTTGTTATTTTTTTCTACATGGATGATTTTTCTTGATAATTATTCGTATTTCGATCACCGTTTTCTAGACAAGCAAATTGGGGAACTCGAAGATAATGCAGCCTATTATAAAGGCGAAATAAAAAAAGACCAAGAGAACATCAAACAATTAAAAAATTCAGAACAAATAGAAAAATACGCTCGCGAAAAATACTATATGAAAAAAGATAGCGAAGATATTTATATCATCGAATTCGAAGGTGACACGATTGAAAAATAAAATCCCATCCCCAAACCTTCCCAAAGGTACTGGAATGTAAAATTTATAGTAATTATTAAAAACATAACACCAAGTTTCGGCTCCCTCTCCTTTGGAGATGGCTGGGGTGAGGAAAACAACAAACAAAATGGCTACAACCCTTTTCGATGATTTCAATCCCGTTTCTTCCAAAGAATGGAAGCAAAAAATCCAATTTGAACTCAATGGAGCCGATTATAATGAAACATTAATTTGGAATTCACCCGAAGACATTAAGGTAAAACCATTTTATCATAAAGATGAATTCACGAAAGTTTTTCCGGTTATTACTAAAGCAACCGAATTTAAAATATGTCAAAGCATTTTTGTTTATGACATAGAAAAATCCATCGAAAGAGCTTTAGACTCCATAAATCGAGGTGCGGAAAGTTTACGTTTTACGATAGAAAATGATACCATTGATATCGAAAAATTATTGGCAAAACTTCCTTTAGAAAAGGTAACGATTTACTTTAATTTGATTTTTCTTTCAATCGATTTCGTAAAAAAAATTGAAACAATTGCAAAAGAAAAAAACGCGACAATCTTTTGTAATCTGGATCCTATCGGGCAATTGGCCAAAGACGGAAACTGGTTTATAACCAAAGAAAAAAATAATTTTGAAACACTGAATTTACTTTCAAAAGAAGAAACAGCTACTTCTATAATAAGCATTAATTCTGCATTATATCAAAATGCGGGCGCTAACATGGTGCAGCAAATCGCTTATAGTTTAGCGCATGCCAATGAATATTTCAACAAAATAACAATCCTAAATCAGCCCATAGTTTTTGAAGTTGCCGTAGGGACCAATTACTTTTTTGAAATTGCAAAACTTCGTGCTTTACGATTACTTTTCAATCTAATTGCCAAAGAATACAATCATAATCTGGATTGTAACATCATCGTTTCCCCTACAAAACGTAACAAAACACTTTATGATTATAACGTAAATATGTTGCGAACGACTACGGAATGTATGTCGGCAATTCTTGGTGGTGCTGATGCTATTGCTAATTTACCTTATGACGCATTGTATCATAAAGACAATGAATTTGGCGATCGAATTGCCCGAAATCAGTTATTGATTCTTAAGAATGAAAGTTATTTTGACAAAGTCAACAATCCAGCCGACGGAAGTTATTACATCGAAAATATCACCAATCAATTAGCTGAAAAATCTTTAGCTCTATTCAAAGATATCGAAGCCAACGGAGGTTTCTTAAAGCAGTTAAACGAGGGATTAATCAAACGAAAAATCCAGGAAAGTGCAGACAAAGAACAAGAATTATTTGATGCTGGAAAGGAAATTTTATTGGGAACCAATAAATATCCCAACAAGGATGACAGAATGAAACACGATTTAGAATTGTTTCCTTTTGTAAAACAAAATCCTAGAAAAACCTTAATCACCCCGATAATCAAGAAACGTCTGGCAGAAAAAATAGAACAGGAGAGACTGGAAAAAGAATAATCAGAGTTCGGTGATCAGTAAACAGATTTTGAATTTATACGATTGAAAAAGAGTTATATTTAATTTATTAAAAAACAAAATAATGGAAGCCATAAGACAAATCGTTAAGGTGAAAAATCACAAAACAAATATCACGCTACCAGATGATTTTAATGCTGAAGAAGTTGAAATGATTATTCTTCCTAAAGCGAATAATATGGAAATCTCTCAATGGCAAATTGACCAAGTTAGAGAAAGAACTGAAAAATATCTTAAAAATACCTCTTCAGCTCAAGACATTGATGATTTTCTAAAAGAAATTGACGGTGAATTATAAGATTGTAATTATAGAAGAGGCTAAACTTGATTTTAAAGAAACTTTTGAATGGTATAAAAATATACAACCTAAATTAGGCAAAAGATATAAAAACTCTTTTAAAGAAAGTTTGAAAATAATTAAGTCAAATCCTCTCCAATTTCAAATAAGATAAAACGATTCCAGAGTAGCTTTAATTGAAAATTTCTCTTACATAATTCATTTTAATATTTACGATAACAGAATTGTAATTAAAGCTATTTTTGATACTTCAAGAAATACTGAAATGTGGATTGAAAGGGGTTAAAATTAATATTAAAAGAACTTCAAAATCAATAAAATTATTTTCTAAAAAAATGAAAAGAAAAGATTTACAACATATAAAATTAGAAAGCACGCCGTTGAAAGTTGAGAATGAAAATTCTTTGGCTTATGCATTTCTAACAGCAGAAGGAATCGAATTAAAAGAAACATACTCAAAACAAGACATTGAAAATCTTACCCATCTTGATTTTGGGGCTGGTTTTGCACCAAATTTACGCGGACCATACGCAACGATGTATGTGCGCAGACCTTGGACTGTGAGACAATATGCCGGATTTTCAACAGCGGAAGAAAGTAATGCTTTTTACAGAAGAAATCTTGCCGCCGGGCAAAAGGGATTATCAATCGCTTTTGATTTACCTACACATCGCGGATACGATTCCGATCACGAACGTGTTGTGGGTGATGTTGGAAAAGCGGGAGTTGCAATTGACTCGGTTGAGGATATGAAAGTATTATTCGACCAAATCCCTTTAGATGAAATGTCAGTTTCTATGACTATGAATGGTGCCGTTTTGCCAATCATGGCTTTTTATATTGTCGCTGCCGAAGAACAAGGGGTAAAACCGGAAAAACTTTCGGGAACGATACAAAATGATATTCTGAAAGAGTTCATGGTGCGTAACACTTATATTTATCCCCCAACTCCCTCGATGAAAATCATTGCTGATATCTTTGAATTTACCAGTAAAAAAATGCCGAAATTCAATTCGATTTCGATATCAGGTTATCACATGCAGGAAGCCGGTGCCACTGCCGATATTGAATTGGCATACACACTTGCCGATGGATTGGAATACATTAGAACAGGACTTGCCACAGGAATGAAAATTGATGAGTTCGCTCCTCGCCTTTCTTTCTTTTGGGCCATTGGGATGAACCATTTTATGGAAATTGCCAAAATGCGTGCCGGTAGAATGATTTGGGCAAAACTGGTAAAACAATTCAACCCAAAAGATGATAAATCATTGGCATTGCGAACCCACTGTCAAACCTCTGGTTGGAGTTTAACAGAGCAAGACCCTTTTAACAATGTGGCTCGAACCTGTATTGAAGCTTCAGCAGCCGCTTTTGGAGGAACACAATCCTTACACACTAATGCTTTAGACGAAGCTATTGCCTTACCAACCGATTTCTCTGCCAGAATTGCGAGAAACACTCAGATATTTTTACAGGAAGAAACTAAGATTACTAAAACAGTTGATCCGTGGGCAGGCAGTTATTATGTAGAAAGTCTGACAAATGAGATTGCCGAAAACGCCTGGAAACTAATCGAAGAAGTGGAGGAACTTGGGGGAATGACCAAAGCCATTGAATCTGGAATTCCAAAATTGCGTATCGAAGAAGCGGCTGCCAGAAAACAAGCAAGAATAGACAGCAGCCAGGATATAATTGTAGGTGTCAATAAATACCGATTAGAAAAAGAAGATCCTTTGCAAATCCTGGATGTAGATAACCAGATGGTACGAAAACAGCAACTGGAACAATTAGACCGAATTAAAGCAACCAGAGATACTGAAAAAGTACAGAATTCACTTAAAAAATTAACCCTTTGTGCTCAAACTGGTGAAGGTAATTTACTGGAAATTGCCGTAGAAGCTGCAAGAAACCGAACTACATTAGGTGAAATCAGCGATGCATTAGAAACCGTTTTCGGAAGATACAAAGCACAAATTAAATCCTTTAGCGGCGTGTATAGCAAAGAAATAAAAGACGACAAAAGCTTTGAAAAAGCGAAACAACTGGCGGATGAATTTGCTAAAAAAGAAGGCCGTCGACCAAGAATTATGATTGCCAAAATGGGGCAAGACGGGCACGATCGCGGAGCAAAAGTTGTCGCTACAGGTTATGCCGATGTAGGTTTTGATGTGGACATTGGCCCACTTTTTCAAACGCCAGCTGAAGCAGCCAAACAAGCCATAGAAAACGATGTACATATTCTAGGGGTTTCTTCTCTCGCAGCAGGGCATAAAACGCTGGTTCCGCAAGTGATAGAGGAACTTAAAAAATACGGTCGTGAAGACATTATGGTAGTTGTTGGCGGGGTAATTCCTGCCCAAGATTATCAATTTTTGTTTGATGCAGGCGCGGTTGCCGTATTTGGTCCTGGCACTAAAATTAGCGAGGCAGCAATTAAAATCTTAGAAATTTTAATGGAAGGAATGGAATAATTTTTTCCATAACAATTTATTTTTGTTCCCAATCTCAGGACGGAACAACAGTTATATTTGAAAGCATCAATTTTAAAATTGATGCTTTTTTTTTCAGTTGTCTACAATAGACGTACTTTTTTCCTACTAAAAAACTATTTGAAAATTAATTTAAATTAACATAACTTATAGTAAATATTAACTGAAAGTTCCTAATAAAAAACCTAAATTTACTAGAATAAAGAATTTTTTGATCAAGAAAAATAATTGCAAAATTATGATTTACAATGAATTACATAAACAATAAAGATAAACTTAAATTAAATCGTTTGTTGAAAAATAAAAACCCAATATTAATTTAAAACTGAACATTATGAAAACATTTATTATTATTTTAGTCTTTTTGGCTGTAACAACATCTTCGTATTCTCAGGACACAGGGAAAATTAAAATAGAAGAACTACCCGAAGTTATTATTAAAAGAGCAGGAAAAGATTTTTCTGTTTTTTTACCCAGTAATAGCCCTGATCAAAGAGTAAGAGCTGTAGAAGAAAAATTCATTGCTTATGACCTTGGTAAAGACGCTGAAGGGGCTGAAGAATATCTTTTGATTATGGAGGCAAAAAATGGTTCTCTGGCAGCAACTTACGATAATACCGGGAAATTGATACGTGTTGTTGAAGAGTTCAAAAATGTAAAACTTCCCAATGAGGTGATTTACTCTGTTTACAGAACATATCCAGGGTGGACTATTGTCAATGATAAATTCCTTTATACCCAAGAGAAAGGAGATGTTACTAAAAAACAGTATAATATAAAAATCAAGAAAGGTAAGGACGTTGTTAAATTGGTAGTAAAACCAAATGGAGAAATCACTAAAACAAGCAAACCACTATTAATAAAATAAAAAAAACTATCTAAAAACCTGTCGTGTGGCGGTAAAAATTGGATAGGATATTAAACACAAATTTCACAAATTTACACGATTTAATTCGTGTAAATTTGTGAAATTTGTGTTTAACTACTTTTAATATCAACTTAAAAATCAGTGTAAACCGACATAATAAGAGTTATCTATTTCCTAATTTAAACTGGTGTCCACACAGTAGGTAGGTCGAAATACAGGATTTTGAAATAATCTTTAAGGAATTATATACTTTTTACTGTTGCGTTGCTATCAGCAACTATAAATGAAGTGTCGTATCCACCGAACGCTTTCATATAACTTTGTATGGAAGTACCGTAAGCATCTCGGAAATACCGTTTGCCTTTATTTTTAAAATATTTTCTTACCGACCCGGGACCGCCAAGATGCGCCGCAGCTAAAATTCCAGATTCTGTAACGTAAATGCCATTCAGCAATGTACCCGAATATTTTTCAATTTCTTTTTTTAACTCCCATTTATTTTGTGCTAAAAGAGCGATGAATGCTTTTTCCTGCATTTCAGGGCTGTTCAAAAATGCAGTGCTATTGCGCACTCCAACTGATTTTAGCGTTTCTATACCAAATTGATATTTACCTAAATATCCTAAAGAATTGATTTTTTTGTATTTACTTTCAGATTCTCTGTAGCCGATTGCTTCTTTGAAACCAATGAAGAAATTGCCAGTAAAAGGGATATTCAAATTGGTGTAATCATTTTGTTTTTCAGATGGGAATAAGTAGTGTGATCCATCTTGTTCGTCAACTAGAAACCATGGGGTAGTTTCTAAATTAAAAGGTTTAAAACCAGAGCTTAAAAAAGCTATAATAAGAGCCAAACCAGTGTAAAAATACCATTTCTTTATCATAAATTGTTTTTCTTCTAAACGCTGTCCCGTTAAGAAATTTCTGCCTGCAAAGATACAACAATTTTAATAATACTGAAAATCAATGTGTTAAAGAAAATTAAAAATAGATTAAGTGCCATTTAATACCGTTGAACTGCCTTATTTCAATCGTTGGCGCTGGAATTTTCACCGTGTTTAACACGGAAAAAATTGTCTTCAAAAAATGGGATTTTGTTTTAATTTTTGTCAAATCGACATCCAGACTTAAATAAAACTGTCTGAATCTTTGTGGATTTGAAATTGAATTTTCGGAATAATTTCCCCTATTTCCGGTAATCATTCCATCTCCTCCGAAGCCTAATGCAAGATTCAGCCATTTAGGAATTTTTGAGTCTTTAGAAAAGGAATATAAATTGACCGAAAGCCAATAGGTCTGCCCGTTATAATCCTTCAAGATTTGCTCGGTAAATGAACTTCCTAAAACTGCTGGTCTTTGATCAGAATATTGTGTGGTATGAAAAGAAAATTTGGGAGTTATACGTTGTTCTTTCCAGATTAATTCTTGTGAAACATACAAAACCGTACCTGATGCATTCGCTATTATATCGCCTGTTGATGCGCCCCATTCCGCAGAGAATCCATCAAAAACCTCAACAGCGGTCAGAAAGACAAATCCTAAACCAGCTCCGTAAACCAACTGATTTTTTTTGCTGGTTCCGCTCCAATTCAAGGCCTCAGCACTTAGTCTGCCTAAATGATAGGAAGAGAAGGAATGACCCAGTTTATCCATTTGAAGCCACTCCGAGTTGTCATTTATAAAATGAAAATCAGATTTTGGATAATCGGCATACCAAAGTTGATTTAAGCCAATTAAAGTTCCTGAAGCCAATACAGCTTCAGAAATGATTACGGCATTTTGTCTTTTAGTATTTAAAGAATCGGACGGTTTCAGGAAACTGTCGATTTTGCTTTGTCCAAAAACAGTCTGGAATCCAATCAAAAAGAAAATCAGGAAACTGTAGCTCTTTTGATACTCCAAAACTATCTTTTTACACCTTGACTGTTTATCCAATCAGAATATTTTTTGGCGTTTTTATTATGCTCTTCCAAAGTAGCGGCAAATTCATGGTATCCAAAACGGTCCACACTTGCGCAGAAATAGATGTAATTATTCTTTTCCGGATTTAAAACTGCTTCCAATGCCGTAATATCAGGCATTGCGATAGGTCCCGGGGGAAGTCCGATATTCATATACGTATTGTAAGGAGAAGACATCGTCAAATCATTATAGAATACTCTTTTGATTACTTGGTCAAAATCGTTAGACTTCTTTTTTATCGCATAAATCACGGTTGGATCTGCTTGAAGAGGCATTTGTAATCTTAAACGATTTAAATAAACGCCAGCAATTCTCGGTCTTTCGTCTTTTTTTACGGATTCTTTATGCACAATCGAAGCCAAGATGGTTGTCTCAATCGGGGTTAATCCCTGTTTTGCAGCTTTAGCCACTCGTTCTTTGTTCCAAAAATTGCGGTATTCTTTGATCATCTTATCTCGGAATTTTTCAGCCGGAGTATTCCAATACAGTTCATAGGTATTAGGAATGAACATTGCCAAAACATTTTCTTCGGTAAAACCATTTTCTTTCAAAAAGATTGAATCTTTAAACGATTTCAGTAACAATAAACTGTCGGCTTCAATTTGAGAACCCACTCTGCCGGCAAAATTCTCCAATCGTTCTTGATTATTGAAGGCCAGATTTACCGGAACATTACTTCTTAAAGATTTTACCAAATCATAACTATTCATTCCTTTTGTAAACAAGAAACGTCCTGGTTTTACATTTTCAGGATAATCCCTTTTGTTGGCAACGGTTTCAAAACGATCCATATTTTCGACATAAGGTGCAATTATTTTTTTGACATCTTCGTATTTAGAATCTGTGGGAATGTAAACATAGAGTTCCTTATCAGTAAACTTTGTATTGGCTGAAAAAATTTGACGCATCAAAATAAATCCGTAAACTATTAATACTGATATTACTGCAACGGCTATAATTGTTATAATTTTCTTTAAGTTCAAAATAAATATTTTTAAATTGTTACGCCAGTTCGCTAACGCTCGTGTGATTAATTAGTTGAAAAATAGCTTCGTCTTTATAAACGCCGTTAACTAAATTCCAATCTTTTTTTATTCCTATATTTTGAAAGCCAAATTTAGTAAAAAGAGCTTTACTAGCTTCATTTTCGGTACCTATATTTGCATACAATTGATGTAAATTAAGATGACGAAACGCATATTGAATTAAGAGCTCTAAAGCTTCCGATCCAATATTCTGTTTCCGGTTTTCATTTCCTTGAATTACAATCCCAACTCCCGCCCGATTATTCTTTGGATCAAAATCAAACAAATCGATTAATCCCACAGCCGGAAAATCCTGATCCTGACAAATGGCCAATCGCAATTGTTTGGCTTCATAGATATCCTGATGTGCATTTTCCAAATATTGTTTTACCAAAAAACGACTATAGGGCTTATGCGTATTGCTCACTTCCCAAATACTTTGGTCGTTTTCAATGGCATATATAAATTCCAGGTCATTGGGCTCTAATGCACGAATGTAGATATTCTCTCCTTTTAATGTTATCATTTTAAAATAATTACGAATTGGCAATCAATTTATTAAAAATAGTAACAAGTAAAATTATTATCACAATAGGAATAAGTAAATAGCCAATCATTGAACGATATTTGTCATAATAATTCATTTTTGAAAATCCACCATTCTTGAATTGAGAAAAGACCAAAAAACAAAAAATAAATAATAACAAAACTAAAATTGATAAATCTACCATTACAATAATTCAATTACTTTTAAATCCTATTTTCTTTCTTGGTTCTATATTTTCTTTTTTATCAATCAGTTCATCGAGATAGTTAAAAACCAGTTCTATATTTTTAGTGTGATTAGAAAGTTTCTTTTTAATTTCTTCGATTTCTAATTTCATACTCAATGTATCAGTAAGCATTTCTCTTATTTTAGTAAAAACACGTATGATTTGTATATTGACTTTAATAGCTGTTGGACTGTTCAGCACACTAGACAACATTGCCACTCCTTGCTCTGTAAATGCCATAGGTACGTATCTGGTACCTCCCCAATTTGAGGTGCCAAATTGGCTCCTCAAATTATCGAACTCTTGTTGACTAAGCTCAAACATAAAATCTTCCGGAAATCGCTCCATATTTCTACGAACCTGTCTTTTTAACTGTTTGGTTTCAACTATATAAAGCTCCGCCAAATCTTTGTCTAACATTACTTTTTGATTTCTTATTAAGTAAATTTTACTACTTATAATATCATCTGGAATGACAATCACTTTGTTCATATTTCCTATTTCGTTTGTAAAAGTAATTTTCTCAATCTATTTAAATAATAAAACTTTGTAACAACGATTTAAATATCAATAGTTCCTTTAAAGACAAACTCCGCCGGTCCTTTCAAGAAAACATTGGTAAACTTTCCGTCTTTTTCATCAAAAGAAACAACTAACTTTCCTCCTTCGACATTCAAGTCTATCGAGTTCGCTTTTGTTTCACCTAAAACATTCATCGCGATTGCGACAGCCGTTGCTCCGGTTCCACAAGCCAGGGTTTCGTCTTCTACTCCTCTTTCGTATGTACGAAGTGAAAAGGTAGTTTCATCTATTTTTTTTACGAAATTGATATTGCTTCCTTGTTTTCCATACAATTCTCCATAACGAATACTCGCTCCGTTTTCTTTGACATTATAATGCTCCAAATCCTCAACCAATTGTATATGATGCGGCGAACCGGTATTCATAAATACATAATCAGGGGTAATTTTCACTTCTGGAACATCAATCATTTGCAAAGAAACTATTCCGTTAGCAGCAACTGATGCATGATGCACACCATCCGTCGCTATAAAAGTAGTATTATCTTGAATCACGTTCAACTTTTTGGCGAAAGCCACTAAACACCTTCCTCCATTACCACACATAGAGCTTTGGTTCCCATCTGAATTGTAGTAGACCATTTTGAAATCAGTTTCGGTGTCATTTTCCAATAAAATAAGTCCGTCTCCTCCTATCCCAAAACGCCTGTCACATAAACGGGAAATCAGTTGAATGTTGTCTTTTGGAAAAAAATTCGAACGATTATCAATCATCACAAAATCATTTCCGGTTCCTTGGTATTTATAAAATTCTATTTGCATTTTATTTTAATTGTGTTACACAAAAGTACAAACTATTAATGATATGTTAATCATTGTTAAAGAGCGTTAAACTGTTTTTTAAAAAAATATTTTAACGCTATTTTTACTCTAAAATAATTTAAAACTGTATTGTAATATGAAACGATTTTCAAGCTTATTTTTAGTGTCTTTGTTGAGTGGCGCCACTACACTAGGCGCATATAAGTTATTATTTGACAATAACGGGTATTTTTCTAAAGGTAACAACCCAATTGTGACACTTGCTTCAGACTCAAATAGCAGAAATGTGGGATTATCAGCAGAGAATGTCGATTTTACCGAAGCTGCAGAAAAAACAATTCACACGGTGGTGCACGTTAAAAATGTATCCCGAAAAACAGTCACCAACCCAATGTTAGAATATTTTTACGGATACAAAGGTGGACAAACTCAGGAACAAGTTGGAACAGGATCTGGTGTAATTATTTCTGAAGACGGTTATATCGTTACTAACAATCATGTCATAAAAGATGCTTCAGAAATTGAAATCACGCTGAACAATAAGCAATCTTATAAAGCAAAACTCATTGGAACCGATTCAAAAATGGATATTGCTTTATTAAAAATTGATGCCGGCGAAAAATTGCCTTATACGGCTTTCGCCAATTCTGATTCGGTTAAAATTGGCGAGTGGGTTCTGGCAGTTGGAAATCCGTATAACTTGACTTCTACTGTTACCGCAGGGATTGTTTCGGCCAAAGCAAGGAATTTAGACACCAGCGGGATCCAATCCTTCATACAAACAGATGCTGCTGTAAACCCAGGAAACAGTGGTGGTGCATTAGTAAATACACGAGGAGAGTTAATTGGGATCAACACCATGATTTCTTCTATGACCGGTTCATATGTTGGTTATTCTTTTGCGATTCCATCTAATATTGCCCGAAAAATAATTGAGGACATCATGGAATTCGGGAATGTACAAAGAGGAATTCTGGGAGTTGAAGGAGGCGAATTGAATGCAACAGCATCAAAACAACTTGGAATTGCTGAGACAGAAGGATTTTATATCAATGGTATAACTAAAAATTCAGGAGCCGAAAAATCCGGACTTGAAAAAGGAGATATTATCATAAAACTCGACAATCAAAATGTGGCAACCTATGCAGACCTTTCGGGTTACATCAATACAAAACGACCAAATGACAAAGTTCAGGTTACTTTTATCAGAGACGGAAAAAACAAAGTGCTTCCTGTAATCTTGAGCAAAAATGAATTTTTCAGTACCGAGTTTAAAGGGATGGAATTAGAGAACATCAATGCGAACGACAAAAAGAAATTTAATTTGACTTATGGCGTAAAAATTAAAGCGCTAACAAATGAAAATTTGAGACAATATGAAAACGAGCTTAAAGGAAATATAATTCTGAGTATTGATAATGAAAAAGCCCAGGATGTTGAAACGGTCTCTAAACTTTTAAATAAAAAAGAGGAGAGTCAAAGCATACGAATAGAAATGATCAATAAAAACGGACAGCTTCTACAAATTATCATCTGATATTCCCAAAATCAAATTTTACAGCCATCTTGCAAAAACAAGATGGTTTTTTTATTTCAAAAATAAATGACAAAATAGTTTACGAAATCGATTGAAATAGGTATTTTTGCGCCAAATTTAAAAAAATAACTACTTAATTTTTACAAATTTTCAACTATGAGCAATACAACTTTGTACCAAAAAGAAGTTTCATTTCAAGTCGACAGACGACGTGCCGGAGTCGAATTAATCAAAATTATAAGCGACTTATGGTACGACAAATCCATAGAAATGGTTTTGTTTAAAAATCAATTACTGGATAAAAACGTAAATGAGATCATCAACTTGCATCAATATGCAGGTGAATTTGTGGAAAAACCTATTACCGTTTTTGATTCGGTTGAAATTGCCAGAGTCATTTTAGAATTGGATTTACCACCTTCCAAATTGGACATTGGTAAACTTACTTATGAATATCGTTTAGAAGATGAGAAATATCCAGATGCAAAACATTTTGTAATCGACAAATTAAAAGGAGCTAAGTCATCGGAAGAAATTCAACCTAAAGATGTAATTCTTTATGGTTTTGGTAGAATAGGACGTTTGTTGGCTAGAGAATTAATGTCAAAAACCGGAAAAGGAAATCAATTGCGATTGAGAGCCATTGTAACCAGAGATAAAAATGATGGTTCAACTCTAGAAAAAAGAGCATCTTTGTTGCGTTACGACTCTATTCACGGTGATTTTCAAGGTTCAGTAACTGCTGATCCGGAAAATAATGCATTAATCATCAACGGTACAACCGTTCATGTCATTACTGCAAATTCACCAGAGGAAATTGACTATACACTTTATGAAATTGATAACGCTCTAGTTATTGATAATACTGGTGCTTTCACCACGCATGAAGCATTAAGCAGACATTTAGTATCTAAAGGAGTTGAAAAAGTATTGCTTACGGCTCCAGGAAAAGGGGTACCAAATATCGTCCACGGTGTAAACCAAAACGAATATAACCCTGATGAAATAAATATCTTTTCGGCAGCATCATGTACTACAAATGCAATAACGCCAATCTTGAAAGCAGTAGAAGACACTTTGGGAGTGGTAAAAGGACATTTAGAAACTATTCATGCCTATACTAACGATCAAAATTTAGTGGATAATATGCACAAGAAATACCGTCGCGGTAGAGCTGCAGCCCTAAATATGGTAATCACCGAAACGGGTGCCGGAAGCGCTGTTGCAAAAGCGTTGCCATCGTTAGAAGGAAAATTAACATCCAATGCAATTCGGGTTCCAGTTCCTAACGGATCACTTGTTGTTTTGAATCTAGAAGTATCGAGAGAAACTTCCGTTGCCGAAATCAATGCTATTATGAAAAAATATGCATTGGAAGGCGAATTGGTAGAACAAATAAAATATTCATTGAATAACGAATTGGTTTCTTCGGATATTGTAGGTACATCAGCACCTTCAATTTATGACAGTAACGCAACAATCGTTTCAAAGGATGGAAAGAATATCGTATTGTACATTTGGTACGACAACGAATATGGCTATAGCCATCAAGTCATTAGACTGGCAAAATATATTGCTAAAGTAAGACGTTTTACGTATTACTAGCAGTTAATTAAAATTGCCTTTTTAATTTTTTTTAGTTTTTTTTAGATTAAAATTCGTCTCGTTCGCAAGAACTTGGCGAATTTTTTTGTTTTAAAAACACGCATCCCAAACCCATTGGTTTTAATTAAATTGATACCCTTTTTAAATAGCAGGATTCAAGTTATAAATGCAACTTTTTGATTAAACATATAATTAGGTGTTTCAAAATTAAATCTTTTTCTTGGTCTATTGTTTAATTTCTCTTGTATTTCTATAATTTTCTC
>NZ_JBHZPZ010000013.1:0-111960 GCF_042787345.1 Flavobacterium xylosi
TCAGGAGCAAATAAAGAACATTTATTCCATTCGAGAGAGAGGACTTTAAAGTCCTTTCTTTTGAAAAAATATCTTTATCTTTTCCCTAAAGTTGCATTAATTAGTTGAATCTAGTATACATAGAAACATAGGTTTTGTTATTTAATGGGTTTATACCGCTCTTTTTCTATGTTTCTATGTGTTTAAGTTTTATGTCAGTGTTGAAATTTTACAATGAGATCTGGAAACTCTAAATTGGCAACACGGTCGTGCTCTTCACCTCCGAAATAACAAAAAAAGTATTAATTAAAGAAACCTCCGGTAAAATCGACAATTTTTTTTGGTGAAAATGATGGTAACTTTCCATGTCTGGCAATACGATTTTAAGCATGTAGTCAAAACTTCCCGACACGAAATTACATTCGACCACTTCGGGGAAATTTAATATTGATTGATTAAATCCTTCCGAGATATCATAATTCTGTTTAATTAGCGTCACCTGACAATAAACAGTAAGGTTTATACCCAATTTTTTCTTGTTCAAAATAGATACATATTTTTCGATAATACCCTCTTTTTCAAGTCGTTTCACCCGATCATGAACCGGTGTAAGCGAAAGATTTATTTTGTTGGCGATATCTTTTAAGGTCATATGCGCATCTTCCTGAAGAAGACGTAAGATTTTTTTGTCGGTTGCGTCTAAAATCATGATTTATTTCGATTATTTAAAGATGAATTATCAGATGTTTTTTCTTTTTAGAAAGATAAAAAAATAATATTCAGAAAAATTTACTGTAAAAATACCAAATAAAATGAATATTTTCTTAATTTAATACCATCGACTACTAATATTTTCTTTATGCATTATTTTTGTTGTAGAAATAGTCACTAAATCAATTATACTTATACATATGATAATCGGAATCCCAAAAGAAATCAAAAATAATGAAAATCGTGTAGCACTTACACCTGCAGGTGTCGCTGAATTCAAAAAACACGGACATGTTGTTTACGTTCAAGCATCTGCTGGAGAAAACAGTGGTTTTAGTGATAAAGCCTACGCGGAAGCTGGAGCTGAATTATTGCCAACAATTGAAGATGTTTACAGCATTGCTGAAATGATCATCAAAGTAAAAGAGCCTATAGCTTCTGAATATCCTTTGATCAAAAAAGACCAATTATTGTTTACCTATTTTCACTTTGCTTCTTCTGAGCCATTAACATATGCTATGATTGAGCGTGAAGCAGTATGTTTAGCTTACGAAACTGTTGAAAAAGCAGACCGTAGCTTGCCTTTATTAGTACCAATGTCAGAAGTGGCAGGACGTATGTCAATTCAAGAAGGTGCTAAATATTTAGAGAAACCATTGAAAGGAAAAGGAATCCTTTTAGGTGGAGTTCCGGGAGTTCCTCCTGCTAAAGTTTTAGTTTTAGGTGGTGGAATAGTAGGAACACAAGCAGCTAAAATGGCTGCTGGTTTTGGTGCTCAAGTAACTATTATGGATGTAAGTTTAGCGCGTTTGCGTTACTTATCTGATGTGATGCCTGCTAATGTGACTACTGTAATGTCAAACCATTACAACATCGTTGAAGCAATTGCTACCGCTGATTTAGTTATTGGTGCAGTATTGATTCCAGGTGCAAAAGCGCCACATTTAATCACTCGTGATATGTTGAAATTAATGGCTCCGGGAACTGTAGTAGTTGACGTAGCAGTTGATCAAGGTGGATGTATCGAAACATGTACCCCTACAACTCACGAAGATCCAACATTCATCATTGATGATATCGTTCACTATTGTGTAGCGAATATGCCAGGTGCAGTTCCTTATACTTCTACTTTAGCGTTGACAAATGCGACTTTACCTTATGCATTGCAATTAGCAAACAAAGGATGGAGAAAAGCATGTGAAGACAATGAAGAATTAAGAAAAGGATTGAACGTAGCTAACGGTAAAATCGTTTACAGAGGAGTTGCTGACGCTTGGGGATTACCTTTCAACGAAGTAGAATCTGTACTGAATGATTTAGCTACCGCTTAATTAATTCGAAAAAATAAAGCAACAAGATTAGTCTTGTTGCTATAAATCAAAAATCCGTCCGGTTATTAAAACGAGACGGATTTTTTTATTAAATTATTAGATCTTTAAATCTGAAAACTGATTACTGAAAACAAATCGCTAAATACTGCGACTGAACA
This sequence comes from Flavobacterium xylosi, assembly GCF_042787345.1. NCBI lineage: Bacteria > Pseudomonadati > Bacteroidota > Flavobacteriia > Flavobacteriales > Flavobacteriaceae > Flavobacterium > Flavobacterium xylosi. The sequence continues at coordinate 2,180 of NZ_JBHZPZ010000013.1, forward strand.
CTGATCACTGAACACTGAACACTGAACACTGCAAACTACTCCTTCGCTTTCGTCAAGTAATAAATCGGAATTCCAATCAGCATAATCAAAACGCCCCATCCACTTGTACTTGTTTTTGTATACAACAGTGCTAAACAAATGGCACTTGCAATAACAATATAAAGTCCCGGTAAAAACGGATATCCAAAAGCTTTATACGGTCTTTCGGCATCAGGCATTTTCTTGCGGAGAATGAATATTCCTAAGATAGTCAAGATATAAAATATCAAAACGATGATTACCACAAAATCCAATAAATCACCATATTTCCCTGTCAGACACAAAGCCGAAGCCCAAATACACTGCGCCCAGATAGACCATGCCGGAACACTCGCTTTATTCAATTCGGCAGCTTTCTTGAAGAAAAGACCGTCTTGCGCCATCGTATAATAGACTCTGGCACCCGCCATAATCAATCCGTTGTTACAGGCAAAAGTCGAAATCATAATCATCACAGCAATAATCAAAGTCCCAACGGATCCAAAGATAACCTGCGAAGCGACAACCGCCACACGATCAGACTCGGCAGTGGCAATACCTTGCAAAGGCACAACAGCCAAATACATTACATTAGCCAAAATATAAATAACGCTAACGATTAAAGTTCCTAAGAACAAACTCAATCCCACATTGCGTTTTGGATTTTTAATTTCCCCAGCAATAAAAGTCACCCCTTCCCACGCCACACTCGAGAACAACGAACCCACTAAAGCTGCCGAAATTGCCGAAATCAATGTCGTTCCGCTTATTGGCATCCACGAACCGGTAGCCACATCCATAGATTGTGAAGCCCAGGCATTGGTCCAGTTTGCATCCCAAACTTCCGCTTTTGCGGCCATGAAACCAAAAATAATCAAACCTGCCAAAGACAGAATTTTGATTACGGTAAGAACCGTTTGTAAAATCTTAGAGTTTTTCACCCCACGGCTATTGATGTAACTCAATAAAATAATGGTAACAATAGAAACAATCTGTGCGGCATTGAGTTTGAAATCGCCAATCTCATACAAAATATTTTTATCGCTCAAAGGCGCATACAAATAGGCGGCAAATTTAGCAAAAGCCACACCCACGGCAGCAATTGTACCCGTTTGAATCACTGCAAAGAAACTCCAACCGTATAGAAAACCCACCAGTTTCCCGTACGCTTCCTTGATATACACATATTGCCCTCCGGCTTTAGGAAACATAGCACTCAATTCACCGTAACTCACGGCAGCAATCACAGTAATGACGCCCGTAAGCACCCACATGGCAATCAACCAACCGGCTGAACCCAACTGCCGAACCATATCCGAGCTTACAATAAATATCCCGGAACCTATCATAGACCCAACCACAAGCATGGTTCCGTCGAGTAATCCTAATTCTCTTTTAAAATCTTCTGGTTTTTGGTCTTCCATATATTGGGTTTTTGGTTTTTAGTTGGCTAAAGATATACTTTTTTTGGAAATTTCAGAAAATGGAGCCGAAAATGACAAACTCGTTTTTTGTTTTGGGCGTGCCCTTGCGTAAAAACTCCAGGTCGGGCTCTTCGCTGTATCCACGCTAAAAAGCGTGGGATGCCGCTTCCATCCCTCACGCGCAACTGAAATAACAATAGTATTTATCCCTTTCAAGAAAATTTGTAAGAAATTTATAAGAAAATTTTAATATATTTGAAAAAATATAAAGCGACAATCAGTAGCTACAATTACCCATTTTTGGGTGTATAGTATAATCGGAAAATCGAAAAGTACACAATTACATAACGAAAAGTATCATAAAAACATAAAAGCCAGTACACAACGTACTGGCTTTTTAAACATAGTTTAAACACTATTTAAACTATTTATATATCATTATATCCGTATAGCTTGCATTAAAATTGATTGTAGCGTTCATGGTGGCCGTAGTTGCACCAGTAAACGGGTTACTCATAGGCGTTTTTGTCTCAATCCAATCACATAGTTCAATGATTGACGACTTGTTTGAAGTAAAATAAAAATACTTCGTACCGTCCAGAACCCGCAAGACATCAAGATAATCCTTTAACTTCCAATAGCTCTTATATGTCCCGGCATCAGTAGACAAGTACGGAGGATCAACTAAAAACACCACGTTAGGCAAATCCTTGTATTTAGCGAATAACTCTTTGTAGCATAAGCATACTACCTCTAAGCCATCTAAATACCCTGAAGCATCATAATTTGACTGCCTAACACAATTGTAAAGTGTCTCTTTTTCTAAGTATTCAAACGCAAGCACGTACTTCATGCTAAACAATATACTCGAGGACAATGTAATATAATCCACATATCCTTGCTCGTCAGCGATTCTAATGCGCTCTATGACTTCATCTCTAACAAGACCGGTTATCTTACTATCTTTAGGATAATCTTTCAATATAAGCCTTAAATCACTTATCAATACATTCGTGTTATTAATGTTTTCAAGGCGTTCCCGATAATTGTCAAAGTCATTATAAATAACTTTAGCGTCTGGATAAATTGATTTGACAGTGTGGCTAAGCAAACCACTTCCTCCAAACATATCCACATAAGTAGCTGTTGGTGAATAGCTTTCTAATGCAGGTTTAAACTGCTTTAGAAACTTTCTTTTCTGACCCATAAACGGCAAAGGTGCCGTTGTAAAAATTTTCTTTTTTGATTCCATTCGATTTTTGATTGATGATTGATTATTAATTTTAATTTGATTTACTTTGCAGTTCTCACGGAATTTATAAAACATAACAAAGCCAGCACTAGAAGACTTATGTCCTCCAACGCTGGCTTTGTGCTAAATATAAATTACCGTGAGAAGTTTTTTTATTTGTTGGAGGACTATTTTTTAACGTCCCATCCTCCTGAGAACTACATTAAAATCCGATAATCTTTTTCAAAATTTATCATTTGTTGGCCGGTGATGTAACCCCGTTTATAATTCGCATACATAACATGCAGCGTGCCTATTAATTTCAACAAAAGGAAGTTTACCCAAGACAATTGGCCTCTTCCGGTACGCTCCATTTCTTTGGCATATAGCCAGTCACCTTTCCATTTAGTGTAAAAATCCGCTGCGATGTTGTAAGCAACGCAATGATAATCGTGAAGCATAGCGTTGATGTCCAGTCCCGGTATATGGCACAAATCTTTTACAAATGTTGCCCCATCGTAATCACTTGGATTTTGACAGAAATAATCATAAGCCCTCAAATAAACCTCACGCTTTACAACATCATATCGCTGTGACTTCATATACAACACAAGCTCTATTCTACACTTTTTAAGCGTGTCCGGGTGTTGTAAAAAGTAAGTAGATTTTGAGCCTAACATTACTGTAAATTCATTAAGATTAAATTCTTTACCGTGATTTCAGTACCGAAAACAAGATTATTAAAAACCGCATTAATATCAGGATCAGTTTCTCCATTTATGGCAGTTACTAAATTGGTTTTCTTTCCCGTTTTTAGGTAATAATCATAATGCTGTGTATATCTGGCGTAAAGCAGCGCATACAAATTTGGGTTTTTAGCCTGCAAATAATCATCTGCATTGTAACGCTCCGTTTTTAGAATTTGCCTTTGTTTTTGGCTCGAAAAACCAACAACAGTCTCCGTGCCATCACCCACAAATACTGGCTGTAAATCAAAATATTCAGGTTGCTTGTTTTTGGTGTAAGCGATTTCACCCGCCCAGTCCAAGTAATGAATAGATTTTCCAACGCCTAAAAAAGTATTTGGCCACTCAACACCATTATGAATGTGAATACCATATAATTTCTCATATGTTATCCTGATTGCTTCCTTGTCTTTTTCAGCATAATAAGACTTTGAAACCCATTGGCCTTTCATATCGATAATCTTCTCTTTAGTGGTGAAAAAAGAAAGGTTATCGAAATTTATATCACTTAGTGTATTACCAAGCGTTTGGAACTTTTCTAAGAAATGATCTAATACTATTTGTGCGCGCATAATTTTATTTTTAGACTAATTCAATGTATTTTAAATTTATAATGTTTGAGTATTTAATACTGACTTTTAAATATAAATTTTCAGTTAATGTACTTGTTAAATTAGATTTTAAAACGCCTGAGACGAAAAATTGCAAAACTCCATTAGACCACTTAAATTCACAATTATAATTTTCCATATTTGAAAGTCTTTCTAAGTATGTAAGACCTCCGATGTTTGACTCAAGAGGAATCAATAAGCCTTGGTTTGGTGTTTCGATATAAATCTTGTTATTTCCGCCTCCTTCTAATTGAAACTGGAAACCGTATATTTTTACGCCTGACGCATTTACTAACTCTAAAATATTATATCTATCTCCGATGCTAAAAGCACCTAAAGGCGTCCTTTGCACGTTAAACCTTATTGACAGTTTTTTTGTGTAGTCAATCAATTTGTTCCATTTTGCGCCCTGAGGTACATTGTAATTTGTTAAAACTGCTTCGCCTGTGCGAGTAAAATCAGGGTTAGAAACTATATCTGTCCAATCTGCCGAAGTAGGTTGATAAACAGTACCTAAAACAATTAATAAAGCATTATTAAAAACCGATTGAATCCCATTATTTAAAGTAACCGCATAACTTCCTTCTATGGCTCCTGTGGTTACATTTACCAAAACTAAATTGTCGCTTTTGAAAGTGATGTAGTTTATGGTTTGTCCTGCAATAGCAACGGTCATAGTTGGCGTAAAAAATGCGCCTTTTAGCGTGAAATTTGTCGTGGTTGAGGGTTGTGTTGAATCAGGAACTAAAACTTCCAAGTACGGTGCCGGTGCCGTTGCAATAGTGTACATTTTTAGGTTTCCTAGTGCATCCGTGCTTAAAACTTTATTTGTAGGCAACTGCCCATCATTACGAGTACTTGGGTAATTGCTTAATCTTATGTCTTTATTCAAAAACTCCGTTATTTCAAGAACATTGGCTGCAACAATCGCCGGTTGTCCAGTTCCAAAACTTCTACCTCTTAAATTCAATTCAAAAACTCGACCCGTATCCGTTAAGTTATACTTTACAATTTCACTTGCTCCAACCACCAGAACCGGGTTAAGCGCATTGATATAAGTAACAAATCCCGCAACATTTTGAGTTGTTAATGCGGTTGACAGGATAGGTTTAACGGTTGTACTAATACTTCCTAATCCTGCAAGCTTTGTAATTTCGGCAGCATTAATAAGGCGTTCGCCCGCAACTTTATCAACTTTATTACCTACAACAGTTGTCAAGGCATCAAACAAACCCTTTAAAACTTTCACCGTTTCTGCCGTAGCTGCTTTCGTGGTACCACCGGTGGTCAGGTCGTTTATCAAGATGGTACTTAGTGACGTTTCAACCGTTTTAATTGCGTTTACAATTTCCTGAACTGTGTCCAGGTTAACATCATTAGATGTAAGCAAGGTATTGATAGCGTCAATTTGCGTTTTCAATGTTTTAACCGTTTCGGCACTGGCCAAAGAAGTAGCACCACCCGTAACCAAGTCATTAACAATATTCAAATATTCACTGGCTATTTTTGCAAACTCGTTCAAAGGAACATAACCACCGGCAACGCCTTTTTGTGTTTTGTCTTCTTTGGTATCAAACAACCCGGCATGCGCTGCTGCATCTGTTTTATGCGCATCAAATTGCGCTTTTTCTGCTTTGGCATTCAAGACCGCTGTAAGACCTGCTATTGCACTTTGTGGTATTTGCTCGAGCTTATTCCAAAAACTACCCCAAGAAGCCCAAAATTGAGCCTGTGTAGGTTTCTTTCCGGTCATAAACCAGTCATATATTTGCGCTATTGTTACCATAATGTTATCCTATATAAATGATGTAAGCTAATGTGTAGTAAGGCGGCCTATTTTCGTGAGGTGTTCCAGTACCTGAAGAACCCGTTGTAAAAGAACCGCTTTGCTCATTATTTTTGTTTAAAGCCCTTACGCCGCTGCCAGTTTCCGACACCTCTTGGTCCAATTGATATTGCGTGTAAGTATGCGTGTGTGGTCCATTATTTGCGGCGGTCAAACTCACTTTTTTTGAACCTCCCGCATTTCCAATGGTGTCATAATCGGGATCAGAAGGATCATAACCTACTATAAACTGACCCTGTAAAGGTGGAGTTCCGTTTGTCCCGTCACACAGTTGCCAGCCCATCGGGATATTAGCAACCAAGCCGCAATACAATTGTGGATTAGTACCCGGTGGCAATATCCTACTTTGGAAATTCCGCAACGAATCAACCCTTTCAAAATCAGCCCATAGCCACGAAGTTGTAGCAGTTCCAAACGTAGCATACCGTTTAGTATGTACTTCCTTGATAACACCATTTTTAAAAGCCCTGTTAACGGCTTCCTCAATGATAATTACATCAGGAGTTCCGGCACCATCAGCCTCACGAAAATCAATCACTTCGCCATTGATGTAAACAACGCCATTACCTACCGTTGTTCCTGTTAGCGTGCATCCTGAAATAATGGTAAAGTTACCCGCCAATGCTCCCAATGAGTTGAAAATAGAGTAAGCCGTTTGCAGTTCCTGCAATCTTTCGGCCTTTAGTGGGTAACCGCCTGTTAGTATAAAAGTTGATTTATTCATCTATAAAAATATTATAGCGTTTGCCGCCTGCTTTATAAAATTTAATATGTGCGTGTAGTCCATCCAGTTGCGTGTTATAAATGGTTTCCGGAACATAGACAATGAAGTCTAAACCTGTGTCCGCCGTTTCGGGTTCTGTACGAAGCCACAGCGTTTCATCTTCAGATTCTGTCTCAAGCCAAACATCAATATCTTCAGCCTCAGTAAAGATGTATTGTGTATCAAACAACAAACCATTGCCTATATAAATTCGCCTTTCTACAGGATCAAATTTGTCGTTTAGCGAACCTCTTAAATAACATATTTGGCTCGTATGATCTAACTTGTAAATGTTATCTATTCGCCAGTTGTACCACTTGTAATAAAGATCATTTAGCGGCTTCAAAACTATTTGAGCCACCGCGGAAACCGAGGGCTTACGTAGGGCTATTGGTATTTGATCCAGTGCTAAAATATTCCAGTCTATCTTAAACCACATAGCTTATATTGTCAAATGTTACTATCTCGAAATAACCGCTTTCAGCCACTTTAGATATAAAAATGGGTTGTGGTACTCCATAACCGCTTAGTGCAGGATCAATCCAAGAACTTTCAGCAGCAAGCAAAGTGGCATCCAAAACGCCTGGTATTAATTGTAACTTGTCTATCAATGCCGACAAACGCAATTCGCCATTAAACTTTAGTTCTTTCATAAATTCCTGCAAGGCTTCATTTACTGGATAATTACCAACCAGTTTATCCATTCCCGTTTCGGTAAACAGCAATACATCACGTTTGATTCTCAGGTTCAAATAAAGCTTGTCGGCCTTATAATTAATGATGGTCACTTCAACCCCGGCAACACGAATTTCATTGATGTAAGCCTCGATGGCTTCCACTTGTGCAGGGTCGTCAAAATCGGTAAGAACGCCATTCACTTCACCTGCTATTTTAAGAATAACACGACTACTGTCTTCAGCTTCATTTATGGCTGCATACTTAATTATTTTTGAATCTTCAATTTGCGTAATTGTTGCATTTCCATTATCAAAATAATCTTTGTCCTGGACTAAATCAAAACCGTATTGAAATCGCAAAGCCATTGTGCGGTACCAAGGAAGCGTCCCCGCTTTTTCATTGGCCAATCGCTCGTTAACTTCACGGGCGTGTTGGTCAAAAAACTGCTCGTGAACAAAGAGAGCCAAAGCCATAATTTCAAATAAAATATTTTCCAAACTGAGTAATGAAAATTCAGCATCAAACGAAGCTCCAACAGAAAAACCATATTTATAAGCCAAGTTTTCATTTGCCATAAACGGCGTTGTAATTTCCGATTTGATTTGTGTTTTAGTTCTTCCCATTATCCTACTATAAATGTGTTTTCGATTATCATTGCACCAATACCTTCATCAGCTACAATAAGCTCGTGGTTTTGTTTTGTTATCGCGGTCGCACATCTATTGCTATCTTTAAATAATGATGAAATAGATTTAGTAATCGTACCCGAATAAGTCAATATGGTACCAATGGCCAATAAGTCCGTTATTGACACATTATTTTCAATAGCCATTGCAAAAGCATTATCAACCGATCCTGTCATCTCAATTACTTTATCTAAAAAACTCTGTCCTTGATATACTTTACTTTCCATATTCGGCTACTATTTTAAAAGGTTTACCCTCAAACAAATCCAACTCACTTACTACCAATCCATCCTTTTTTAAATGCTCCCTGATCTTGTGGCGAAAAGCCAAATAATCCTCACTCAAAACTATATCCTCTATTCCCACTCCTAAATCAGGGTTTGATTTCAGTTCCCCCTGGTGCGCTAATAGCATAAGTGAAATATTTTGTTCTAGTGTAACTCCTATAACCAAGCCACCAACAATTTTGTTGGAGCTGTCACGAATGGGTTCAATTTTTAAATCCAAAATATCGCCTGTGTCGTTATGGTCGTTTACTTGTATCCCTATGCCTTTCATATTGTCTAACTTATGGTTCCGGTTCCGCTTCCGGTGTGACTCGTAGCCGTTCCAGTTGTGGCAACAGTTACATTTACCGTCCCTGATTTTACAAACACATCAATTCCATCACTTAATCGTGTGGCGAAATCCTCAATAGAATTTTCCTCTTTGGTTAGCATATCGGTAAGTATTGCTTTGATCGCTTCTTTTAATCCCGCTTTATTTAACCCCATTTTAATTGCTATTTAAAAGTGTTTTAAACTTTGTGTCCAATGCCGTCAATTTGGCTTTAGTTGAGGCTGCTATTTGTCCTGGTCCCGCTGGTGTCAAAATAATGGCGTTGCTTATTTCTTTTATCAGGTCAGAAACTAAAGCCCCAAAATTGGCGCCGCTCTTTTTTAAAGTTACTTTCCCGGTGGTACCATCAACAACAAATTCAAAATCGCCTTTCTTATATCGAATGCTTTCAACGGCATCAACTTTCAAAACTATCAAACCGCTTAAAGTCCCTGTTTGGCTCATTAATATAACCTCACTATCTAACTTTGGAACAATCAAAAAATGATCATCATCATCTTCCGAAATAGTCGCTTTCAATCGCACGTCAGACAAAACCAACTCACTCAACAAGCGCACAGTACAAGTGTCATTTTCAACCGATACAACGGTTGCAGTAATCGCTAAATTTGGAGCTATTCCTAAAGCTTCAATCAATGCCTTTTTTATTTCTGCAGATGTATCCATTATTTAACTGATAATTTAACTCCTAATTTTACAGTTCTCTTACAACCCGCTTCACTTACAGAAGTAACAACACCCACAACGTAGTAGGTTCCGTCCTTTTCTGGATAATCTTCATCCTTAATTTTAGCCGAATAGGTGGGTTTCACAAATGGAATTAACCAACCGTCAATACTTCCCTCATACATATCAGCAGAACGGCGAATGAGTTCTGCATTGGCTATTTTTGGCAAATCTTGCGGACTCACAGAACCTACTTTTAGCGTTATCTTTTCGCCTCCTGTAGTTCCTGCTGTATAGCTTTCAACTTTCCCTTTTACATTAGTACTTTCAACTATAACCTCGACTTTACGGTCGATGGCTTCTTTATATTCTAATGAACTTTTTTCAACGTTCACCTGCATGGAGTAAATGACTTCACCGCTTTTTTCTAAATAAGGCGGATGAATATGTAACTCCTTTTTATCCGTGTTGAAATAGATGTTGGCTTTCGTTTCCTCGGCCAGTTTTTTTAAAACATCAAATCCAGTGGCTTGATGAATGACAAACTTTTCGTAAGCAATGTCATAATCACAAACTAATTTATAACCTGGATTAATTTGGGAGAGTAAGGATTGTGCAATTTTAGCCATTGTGGTAGGCTTCATTTCGATATCTTTAACGCCTACACGAAACAAAAACAAAGCATCTTCACAAAGAATTTTCAAAGAACTATCGTTAGTCACTATGTCTTTTACATAGCCCACAAATTCCGTTATTAAAACTTCATCATAACCTAATTGTACAGCCACTTCTGTGCCTCTACCAATGCGGTCGCCAATATTCAAAACCTGATTCATTACCGCCTCTGGTAACGTTATGGTGGCTGTATCTACTAGATTATCCACGCTTTCGTCAATATCAATGGCGGCAATCGTTTCTAACCTGTAGGTAACACCCGCATTTTTAAACTTTACACTCCAGTTAATATCAAACATGTTATTTATTTTCTTCGATAACTAGTAGGTTGTAAAAGTCATCACTTGTTAATTTTAAATCATAAGCCTGCACATTTTCCCCTTTGGTAAAAGGGAAAGTGTAATCCTCAACAACTACTTTTATAATGCCTAAAATTTCCAAAGGCGCACAATAGATATAAAACTCTTTGTTGTACTTCAAAAACTCAAAAAGCTTTCGCATTTGTGCTCTAGGAAAACAATCTTCAAACTTTCCAGTTGTTAAACTTCCCATCAAAACACCCGTAACTGTAATATCAAAATCCTTTCGATTCCAGCGTTCCTTTATTGTACCAATCAATTTATCGCCTTGTTTAGCAACATTTCTTTTTATTACGGTATTTCCTGAACTTATTGTAATCATAGGCTCATAAGGGAATAACCATCTTTGTCCATTTTCAGTTAAACTAAAAGACAACGAAAAAAACTGTTGTTCTTCAGGAATTGGCAAATCCGTTTGGTTAATCAACCACGAAGGATTCAAATTCTCTTGAGCAATCACATTTTCATTTTGAAAGGGTAGAAAAGGAATTCTAGGTAAAACGTGTTTACTTAATTCATTTTGTACTAATTGGGTTCGCTGATACGTTTTAATGTTAGCCGTACCCATCAAACTAGCGAATAGTATGTCTTTATCTGTTAGCATAATTATCCTGTTGCTGTTGTGGCCATTGCCAAAATTCTTAATAATTCGTCAGCCACTTCGCTGCCTGCTTTGTTAGCTGCATCTTTGCCACTTATCACTACATCTTTCAAACCGTTCAGCTCTTTGATGGTGATAGTGATATAATTGTGTTTGGTACCGCCTGTGGCAACGGCTTCGTTTGATTTTTTAGCACTAGCAGAACCTCCGCCAGAACTTCCCGCTCCACCTTTTGAAGCGGCGCCAGGAATAGTTCCTGCGTCGGCAATGCCTGCATCATCTGTTTTACTCTCTTTTTTCCATTTTACGGAATCATAAGCCGCTTTAAATTCCATTCCTGCTGCGACTGCAGTAGAAGCAGCCTTTTTATAGCCCGCTTTGATAGATTCTTTCCGAGCTTCAACATCGCTGTTTAGTTTGGATATCTCAGCAGAATTGGCTTTGCTGTCGCCAAGACCAGCCATATTTTTAAACTTATACCATGCAATTTGAATCTTATCAATTCCAATCATAATGCCGTTTACCATAGTATTAAATTGTGCTTTAACAGTTTCGACATAAGCCGTAAACAATAATTTTGCACCAGTAACGGTATGTTTCCAGGCATTACCCCAACCTTCTGTTTTTGAAACCACCCAAACAATAGCTGCTGCCAAAGCCATAATTCCAATAACAACCCATATAATAGGATTCATTGCCATTACAGTATTAAATGCAGTTTGAATTCCTGTCCATACTGCAGTAGCGCCAGAAACAGTCCCAGTCCATAATGCCTGTAGTTTTGTCGCACTGGTTACTGTTGAAATAATGGTACCCGCTCCTTGAAAAATGGGCATTAAATTGCTGAAATCTCTAGCAGTGTTTCCAAGAATATTAGTGTAAGCTAATAAACCATTTGAACCATTGAATAAGGATATTTTAAAGTCATCAATTTGAGCCTGTAACTGCTTGTTTTTTTCTGAAGGGGCTTCCATTATAATAGCTGCCTGCTCATAAGCACTATTAGTTCCACTCACGGCTGTTGTAAGGCGTTCCGCTTCGTTAATACCCGCAATCATAGCTATGGCCGCATTACTATTTTCTTTACCAAAAAGCTTTGTAACCAAAGCTTGATCTGTCATTATGCTTTTTAGCGGTTTTAATCGCTCTGACAACGAAATAGAGTTATCAGTAAGTTTATTAATGTTTACTCCAGCACTGGTTAATTCTGCTTTTACATCTTTTGGTAAAAAACGACCTTGAGCTAATGTTGCCATTACGTTACGCAAAGCAACACCACCTTCAGCTCCTTTTTTTCCGTTTTTATCAAGTACCTGAATAAATGCATTCGTTTCTTCAAAGGAAACATTTGCCGTTTTTGCAGCCAATCCTGATTGTTCTAAGGCTTGAGCAATTTGTGGCAATTCAGCAGAACCTTCTTTGGCAGATGCGGCCATCACATTGTTCATCTTTGCCATTTCTTTGGATGCCTTTATTGGATCAGCCAAAGAAACTTGGTATTGATTCATCGCTGTGGTAAGAACGTTTGTTGCAGCAACAGTATCGCCACCCATCAATTTACTTGTAATCGATGCTTCTTTACCCATTGCTTTCAAAGCGATAGGGACTTTTCCTATTTCGGGAGACAATTGCGAAAGAATCAACTTGTATGATTCCGCACTATCAGCTGCAGCACCTCCAAACGTTTTGGCGTTCTCGCGTGCATAACCTTCAATTTCTTTTAATTTGCTTCCCGTTACTCCTGTAATTGCGGATAGGTCATAAAGACTTGTACTCAACTTTATCCCTGGATCATTCATTGCTGTCAGTCCATCGGCTGCAGAACTTATATTTTGAATTAAGTTGTTTAACCGTAATCCATTCAACTGCTTTTGAACTTTGTCAATTCCTGTATGTACATTAGTTTGAAACTTATTGAATGAGGAATTTACCTTATCAAAGTTTTCATTAATTTGTATGATATAGGATAAGGTATTGCTCATTTATGCGTTTTCTTTTTTTCGAATGTATTCCAGTTCTTTGTATCGTTGCGCCCACTCTTCGTCTGACAAGTCATCAGGATTGGCTATACTCATGTAATAGCGCAATTGGGCATTTGTGATGCGAAACCAGTCGTTTTCGTCAACAACTGATGACTCTAGTACTTTACCAGCTCCGCTTTTTTAAATTCAATTACTTGGTCTAGTTTTGAAGAGGCAGCAAGAAACAAACTATCATTTGTTAAAATGTCTTCGTCACCACCCAACCAGCAATTTTTTAAAATCACTTCATTAAACTTCATCGGGTCAGAGCCTACTTGTGAGGCAAAGCTTAATGCCTTGCGGTCTGGCTTTTTTAAATAACAAACTTTGTCCTCGATTACGATTCCAAAAAATTCACCGTGTGTGGCTTTCCATTCTTCTAATTGTTCAGGAGACGCTGTATTGGTTCCTTCTACTACTTTGTATGTTGGTGTGTTCATTTGTTGTTTTTATTAAATAATCCCGATTGCTCGGGATTATTGGTTATACATTTTTCATTCCTAATGCTAAGAATGGTAAGGTTACTGGCATAAACTTGTCGCCTTGTTTGGCAGCTTCTTCTGACTCTGTAAAACTTACTCCAGAAATTCTTTTCGTGCGAATCACATCGCCAGATGATGGATTACCATAACAAATAAGCATATCCACTTTAGCGTCCAAGATGTTGCCGCCTGCAGCATCTTCTAAGGCATCATAACCAGACTTTAGTAATTCAATCTCACCTTCGTAAGCATCATTCCCGCTCTGAATAGCAAATGGCTGACGGCCTTTTGCATATATTGGCTCTTTTTCACGTTTCTTTTTAGCTTTTACAGCGCGAATCGTCAATAAATCAACTCCTCCCAAAATGACAGTTATATCCGCCCACTCGTATTCTCTTGTGTTAAACATATTTTCTAAGAGTTAAGGTTATAGCCTATTGTAAATTCGAGATATCTACCGTAGCCTTTTGGTTTCACTTGTACTTTTCCTTTAATGATTCCAGTAGTAGCCACGTTATTAGTAGTATCTACTAAACATTGTACTCCTGTATCATTTGCCTTGGTCTTGTCAACCGAAAGCTCATTTCTTGCACTCATTTCTTGTGCAATCACGCGCTCCATTTCGGCCTCTATGGTTCTGGCGTCAATTGGCGATAGTTTCCCACCATCTAACAAATCAAAATCATCCAAAACGTAGTTGGTTAATACTCCATTAGCTAAAACATAGGCTTTATCAATAACACGTCTACGAGTTAAGAAATGATAATCATCCTCAACCGTACAAGCCAAATGATCATCGACAAAATAGTAACCCGATTTGCCAACGTGAGTAGTCAGGGTAATAAGTCCTTTGTCATACAAAGCATCAATATTGACTTGCTCAATTGGTGTGTCCAGGACAAAGAACTCTAAAGGTTTCAATGCGCCATCTCTAACACGACCTACATTTACATGTACTTGGTTCTTAGCGATACGACCTCCTAAAACTCCAACTGCAGCACCTTTGGAAGCTGTTGTACCAGTTCTGGTTTCGGTATCACCAATTAAAACCGCAACACGGTTGTAAGTGGTTGCCGAAAAGCCTATTAGATCGGCAGGAACTCCCGTATAATTGTAGCCTTCGATAACAAAAACAACTGGGTGTATTTTGTTTATAGTGAAATCATCAGCAATAGTTTGAGCCGCCGCTAATGTGGCAGGAAAACCCGTTCTTATTCCTGCAGTAACCACCATTTCTGCAACGCTTGGAGCATATTTCAACAACACAAAACGGATTCGTCTGTTTGATGCCATTAATGGAACTTCACTTGCAGCCACTAATTGATCTAAAGTTTGGGTTTTGGCAACGCCATAAATCCAAAGCTCAGTACCGTCTCCCGCTTCAGCATAAAACTCCTTGATGGTTTTGTGCAATTCATAGTTAGAAATTCCACCTATGATGCCCAATGTTTCGGCTTCTTTCAAACTAAACACTGTATAAACAGTATTTAAAGCAAAAGTTCCGTTTGCCACGGCACTTGCCACAATAGAGCAAATTCCATCGGGGCTTGTAGCGACAACCCCAAGGTTGCCGTTTTCAAAGCCTATACTTACTTTTGGTTTTCCCATTATTCTTGAGTATTAACTCCTTCTTGTGCGCTTGCTTTCGCCGCAACTAACAAAGGAAAGATTGTATCTTTTTTCTCGTTTTCTGCTTCTAATCCTAATGTTTTGAATAATTTCAAAGCCTCAGGATATTTAGTGGTTTCGGGGTTAAATTCAAGTAATGCTTGAGCTAATTCCATTTGGTACTGAATAGCTTTTTGCCTTTTAGCTTCTTCATCTGCTTTTAGCTTTTCAGCCGCTTCGAATTCTGCCATTTCTAGGTCGGCATCCGTCAACTCCTCTTCATCAACTACCTGTAATTCCTTTTCGTTAAAAATAGGTTCAACGCTTTTATCCTTTAAGGTTTTGGCGTGGTTCTTTGCGTCAGTCTCTTGATAAAATGGCGTTCCGTCCGAAGTGATGTACGCTTTCTTTAAGTCTGGATTTGTTTCAAAAATTTTGTGCATGATTTTATGTGATTTTAGATTTTACAAATAGCCAAACCGCTAATAAAAGCGAAAGGATGGCGAAGATTCGAAATAGTTTAATTTGTGTTTCCTGCCACCAAGTCAGTTTATTTACTTCGACCGGTACCCTGATGACTTCATTACTCGTTTGATGTGTGTTTTTATAATGAGCGAGTAACTCCTGAGCTCGTGCCTCACAGTCAATTTTCAACTGGTTGTTATCCAGCCGAACCGTTGGGCTTTTTAATGTGCGCCCTGGTTCGGCTTTAGTAACATTTTTTATAACAACCTTACCGTTCTGGCATTCTAGCAATGCTTGATAAGAACTGCTATCTTTTTCTATCTTAAAAAGGGTGTCATGGATAGTTTCTTTGATAGTGATGGTTTGCGTTTTGTTTTCAAACGTGGCGGGCTTCGAACTTCCGCAAGAAGCCAGTACCACGAGTGAGAAAAACAACAACACAATGTGTTTTAGTGATTTCATTAATACTCTTTTTTAGCGTCAAACGAAGGACATTCTTTAATGCGCTCCCAACTTTCAATGATTCCGTTTTTGTTCAAATCGGGTGAAAAGTCACGATGTCCTTGAATGATAATTTTGTTTGTGTTTGCGTTTTTCTGTAACCATTGCTGAGCCTCTTTAATACAACTTTTAAGGGCTGTTTTTTGGGCTTCCGTTCGGGTGTCTTTGGCTTTCCAAATTGGTTGTTGCGTCGTTCCCTTATTTTCAACACCTCCTACATAACAGATATTGATTGTTTGCTCGTTGAAACCTAAAACACCGTTTGATGTTTTGCTAAAATCAAGTAGCTTGTGTATTGTTCCATCCACTTCAATTAAGCGGTGGTATCCAGGAGACTTCCATCCTTTGGTTTTCCAAAAAGCCTCTATTGATTCCCGCTTACCGAAACCAGCCGAACAATGAATAGCGATGTATTTTATTTCTTTAGCCGTTCTCATGCTTTTCCGTTTAACTGTTTGAACTTCTTTATTTCATTGATCAAAGTTTCGTTTGACACCATTAACTCTTGTATGTGCTGACGTAACTGTTTTTTCTCAATATCTTGGCTTTCAATTATTTTATCCCTTTCAGCTACTTTAATATTGAGATTATCGATAATTTCAAGGCATTGATTAATTCTTTTGGTGGCATCGTCTAGTAAGTTTTGATAAAACAAAGCTGACTTAGTCCCATTATCAATTTCAGTACTTTTACGGCTGAAAAACCAAGTAATCAAAGCGGCAAAAAATGCGGTTAGCGTGGGGTAGATAAATTGTTCCATTAAGGTGTTTTAAAAAAAGGCTACTACATTTTGCAGTAGCCTTTTGTTATAGGTTCTAGTTTTTGGCACTAGTAGATTGATCCAATGAATCTGCTCTCAAACGGCAACGCCATAAAGTAATGACGGTAGTTTAAAAGGTTAGCTTGGTTTCCAGTATCAGTAGATGCTGCAGTAAAATACTGTTTTGTTAAACCAGTTTTCTTTGCAATTCCACCTTTCCAAAAAGCAACAGACCCTTCACGGTCTCCAACTGCTTTAACAGCTCCAAATGCTTTTTTCACACCCGCGCTAGTGTACAAAGGATTTCCGTTATATTGGAACAATTCAAAACCTGCAATCATTGGCGCTGGCATTCCAGTTCTATAATTAACAAGTTGATCCCCAAAGTTTTTACGGTCAATTAGCAAGTCGTTCCAATGCTTAGTTGACAACACGATTCTTCTTTCAGTTGGATCAACTTCATCAGCATCGAATTTATCTTTAAGCGCAACAAGGTCATCATACTGCAAAGTTGCTATGCCTCCAACTGCCGTTCCTGTAGCTGCAATTACTGGTGTAGCTGCTGTTGTAGAAGTTGGCGCAATAGAGTGAATTGCTTTTTTGAACTTTTTAGTTAAAATCGCTCTGACATGACTACGAGTTGTAGCGTCAATTTTATCATAAGCAGAACCTATGATTTGGTCATCTGAAACCGAAGTGGCTTTCGTTTGATACTTGTCAATAGACAATACCACCCCATCATCGGAATACGCTTGAATTGGAATTGGATAAACATTATTGTTTACCAATACATCAGGATTAAAATTCGCACGTGGAATATTAATCACCGTAAGCTCAGATGCAGAACCCTCTTCAAGAACTGTAAAGTCAGCATCAAGTTCTGGAATCCCGTCTAGCCAAGGCGCAACGGATTGGTTGGTTATATTTTGAATAACCCTTCTTACCCAAATTTCTGGAAAATTCATATTTTATTATTTAATTGATTCTACTAATTTTTGGTACTCATTTGGATTGTCCGCCTTGAATGACAGTTGATCACCAACTGACAACTTTTGGAATTCCTCCATAGTTGCTACCGTTGGAGCTCCTCCGGTTCCTCCTGGAACAATTACACCCGCACCCAAATTTTGTTTTGCGGGGATAGAATCCAATGTGGTTTGCAATACTTCAGGTGAAGTAATTCCCAATTGTACAAAGGCTTCTTTTTTGTCTGCAGGGATTTTACCCTGAGTGACCGCCAAATCAACCTTTTGGGTTGCGGCTAATTTTACTGCAGCTTCTTGAGCTTCTTTGGCAGTTTGTGCCGCTAATTTCAGCCCAGCATTTTCGGCTGTTAAGTCAGTTACTTGTTTAGATAAGCCTAATACTTTGGCTTCTACATCAGCAACGTCGAGCCCATCCTTTGGCTGGTCTTTAAAGCTTAAGGCCATAAGAGCAGCTACGCTTAAAATGATTTTGTTCATATCTGTTTTTGAGTTTAAATTTTCAGGGATTTCGTTTATTTTTTCGGTTACGGATAAACAAAGAGATTTTATATCCTCTTCTTTCATGAGTTCGCCATCCACACTATAAATAGCGATTGCGCCTTTGTTGGATGGTACTGGAATAATTGAACCTTCCGCTAGTTCACATTCCATCATTATGAGGCGGTCACCTACTTTTTGAACGCTATCCCAATTGGGTATAATTCCCATGGAGCAGCCTTTCAAATAGCCGCGGTCTACTTTACCAGCGACGTCTTTACCTAGATTCGTTTCTTCATCGAAATGGGGTTTTAGTTTTAACAGTCCGTTTTCTTTCAAGGAGTCAGACCAGTTCCCAATAACATTTTCATTCGAGTTTATATGGTTGTTCAACATGACTGGATTGTCATTAAAGCGGTCCATTTTAATTCCCAAAGTATTAATGTAAAACCCGTATGAGTTTTTCACATTTTCGTCATTAAAAACAAAGTATTCCGGTCTGGCCATTTGTATGAGTTTTGGTCGGCAGTTATTGCCTTTTGAGACGACAAAGATTAGCTAAACACAAGTCTCAAAAAAACAACAGCACAGCAACCGAACACTTGTGTTTGAGAACCTTACAGAGTTGTAAAGCAAGTAAACAGTAATTTTTTTAAAAGCCTCTTATCTGTCAACTTTGCTATTAAATACGCAAATATGGGAGTCAAAAAACAGGTTGAACATGACCTAGCAAAAAGGTATTATGTTAACGATGGTTTAAGTCAAAAAGAGATTGCTGAACGCTTGAAACTAACTGAAAAAACCGTTGGTGCTTGGGTCAAAAAAGGAGATTGGGACAAAGAAAAAGTTTCATTATTAGTTACCAAGGACAATCAAATCACGTCATTATACGGTCAATTACAAGCCGTAAATGATGAGATAAAGACACGCCTGGTTGTTCGTGATATTCCCAACTTTATGTTGAAACCTATAAAACTAAAAGATAGCTCCGGGGACGAAAAACTAGAGTATCCTGTATATAAAGCTGAAGACTACCCCATTTTGATTGGAAACTTTCCAAATTCAAAAGACACCGATATGATCTCCAAGCTCACCACCGCTATTAAGCGATTGGAAACGGAGACGAATATTGGCGAAACCATATCAGTTGCTAAAAATCTAGTTCTTTTTATTAGAAGTATTGATTCTGCCTTTGCTAATCAGTTAACGACCTATTGTGATGCCTTTATCAAACAAAAAATGAGCGATGGCACTAAGTAGAAAAGATAAAGAACAAATTTTAGCTTGGGATGCCTTTGTAGTCAATCAATACAGAGCAACACCTGTTGATTTGAATGAAACGGCAACCGAAAAACTAAAAAGGATTGCGTATTTAGAAGCGCATCCAGAGGAATGGTACAAGTACTATTTTCCAAATTTTTATACTTCAGAACCCGCACCATTTCATAAAAAGGCAACCAAGCGTGTTCTTGACAATCCCGAATGGTATGAAGTGCGTTCCTGGGCGAGAGATTTGTCTAAGTCCGGTAGAACCATGATGGACGTTCTTTTGCTAACTATGACAGGTAAAAAGAAAACCGTTGTACTTACATCCGCTACTTATGATGATGCTTCAAGGCTGTTGAAACCATACAAAACAATTCTTGAAGTTAATGATCGATTAAAAAATGATTATGGAGACCAAAAAGCGTTAAGTGGTTGGGAAGAGGGAGATTTCACCACCAAGAAAGGCGTTTCATTTAGAGCCGTTGGAGCAGGTCAATCCCCTCGTGGAACTCGTAATGATGCCGCACGCCCAGACTTAATATTGATTGATGATATTGATACCGATGTGGATTGTAATAATCCTGAAACAATTGAAAAGAAATACCAATGGATTGAAACTGCTTTAATTCCAACCCGTTCCATTTCGGTGCCGTTGTTAATTATTGCCTGTGGTAATATCATTGCCAAATATTGCTGTATTACTGAAATGGCAAAAAAAGCCAACATTCACGACATTGTAAATATTCGAGACAAAAACGGAGTTTCTACGTGGCCACAACGTAACACAGAGGCATTGATTGATTTAGCTTTTAGAACCATGACTACTAGTGCGATTCAAAAAGAGTATTTCAACAACCCTATTCGTGTTGGTAAGTTATTCAAAAAAGTACATTGGGCTAAATGCCCACCGCTTCGAGCTTGTGAACATGTGTTGATTTATTCCGATCCAGCCACCAGTAATAAAGACAATAAAAACAGCTCTCGAAAATTTACTGGAGTTATTGGGTATCGACAAGGAAATTTTTATTTATACAAGGTTTGGCTAGACAATATGACTCAACAAACTTTTGTAACAAACCTATATCATGCTCACGATTGGGTTAAGAGTAAAAAGGTAGACACCTTTAAGAACTGGATAGAAAACAACTCCCTACAAGAACCATTTTGGGAGCAAGTTTTAAAACCTCTCGTGAAAGCTGTCGCTAAAATTCTCAATAGAATTCCGCTTTTTATGTCATTAGATAAAAGAAAAAAAGACGACAAATACACTCGTATCGAGGGAACTATTGAGCCTATTCACAAACAAGGATGTCTGTATTTTAATATTGATGAAAAAGACAATCCAAGTATGCAAAAGATGGAGGAGGAATTTCTTGGAGTGGCTCCCAACTCCAAAATGATGGATGGACCCGATGGATTAGAAGGTGGTGTTTGGATTATTCAAAACATAGCGAGCAAAGAAAATTCACAGTATGTAGTAGGACACATTAACAATCGAAAATATTAAAGTATGAGAAAAGTAATTTATCAAATAGGTGTTGACTTTTTAGGCTTTCCGGTTTATGTGGAACATTATATATACCAGGACAAATTAAAAGATGTTCAACACGAAAAAAAGAACCATTGGGTGCGGGTTGTTGAAAAAATAATAAAACAGCATTAATATGTTTATAAATAAAGAAGATTTAGGTAGTGTCATTTATGACTATCAACTAGACCAAATTACGGAAGGTAATAATGATTTAGTAGCTCAAGCCTGTAGTGCGGCTATTGAAGAGGCTAGAAGTTATTTAACCCCAAATACTGACAACAAAAAATGGTTGGATGGGCGATTATTGTACGATGTCGAAAATATTTTCAATAAGGTAGGTAACGACCGCCACTCGTTAGTAGTACAACATTGCTGCACACTCGCGAAGTGGTATGTAGCAGAATTGTGTAACGCCGACTTTATCTATGAAAAGGCAAAGGACCGCTATGACCGTGCGACTAGTTGGTTTACAAAAGTAGCCACAGGAACAATAAACGTTTCATCCTTGCCACAATTAGTGCGAGACGAAACTACGGCAGGCGACAAACAACCTTTTGAATTCGGTTCAAGAACAAAATTTAATCACGATTATTAAGATGGGACAAGAAGTAACAAAAAGAAATTCAATTTTTGAGTTAGCTGATAAAACAGGAGCTTGGAAAGTAAAAGGACCAAGTACAAACTATATTTCTGGAATTGTTCCAAAAACAATTAGCCAAACACGTCAGGACATCAAGACCTGGACCAATGCCCAAAACATGGCAATGGTAGAAGAGAATCCAAAATTCTTTCCTATTCAAAATCTGTATGACAATATCCTGAAAGATTTGCATTTGCAGTCACAGGTAAATAATCGAATGCTTAAATCATTGAGCCGACCTTTCAGCATCAAAAATGCAGATGGCAAAACCAATGATGATCTAACCACTTTACTCCAGGACAAAGGCTATGTTTTTCAAATCAACAAAGCCATTTTAGAAACTATTTTTAGGCGTCATTCACTTGGTGAGTTCTCCTATAAATTGGTTAATAATGAGCCTGTATTGACATTTGATTGCATTGCACGCCAAAACGTTGATCCTGTAACCGGCTATTTATATTATGACTATACTGACGATAAAAAAATAAAGTATAGAGAACAGAAAGAATACGGGTCCTGGTTAATTGAGTTTGGCGAAAAAAACACCACTTTAGGATTATTAGATGGCTGTGTACCTATGGTATTATTTAAACGTTTTGGTGGCAGTTGTTGGAGTGAATTGTGTGAGATTTATGGGATTCCTCCACGTGTTATGAAAACGAATACTCAAGACAGAGTAATGGTCAATCGAGCTAAACAAATGATGGCTGATATGGGATCAGCTGCCTACTTTATCATTGATGATTCTGAAAGCTTCGAGTTTGCCAAAGGTGTTAGTACCAATGGTGATGTGTATGCTAATTTATTGCAATATTGTAACAATGAGCTATCGATGGGGGTTTCGGGAACCGTGGTAGGTCAAGACACAAAAAACGGTTCAAACGGCAAAGAAAAAACCTCGATTGGTATTCTTGACGATTTAGTAGATAGTGATTTGTCATTGATTGAACAATGCTGGCGTGATACCGTTATTCCTGCCTTACAAACTTTAGGAATACTTCCTCCAGGCGTGATGTATAAATACGATGCAACGGAGGATTTAGTGGTACTTTGGAAAATGGTAACCGAGGCGGCTAACTTTTTAGAGATTGACCCTAAATGGGTAGAGTCAAAATTTGGTCTAAAAGTATTAGGGACAAAACAGACTACACCACCCACTAATTTATCGCTTAATCTTGACGATGGTTTTTTCGTCTAAGCCCTGAATATTTTGGGGCATTGCATTTACGAATATCAAATTTGTATGATTGCGGTTGTGATGATTGCAACACTAAAGCCGGGCAATTGAATTTAGCCCTTGGCGATAAATTTAAAAAGCTTTTAAACATCGGTAAAAAGGCATTTAAACGATTGCACGAAAAAGGAAGTTACAGTCCAAAAGACTTACAAACCGAGAAAGCCTATAAGGATTTGATAAATCAAACATTTGAAGCCTTCAATTTTGCAATAACCAACAATGATATACCTGATGTAATGCGAACAGCATTGCAGGAAGATGCTCATTTGTTTGGGGGACTAAAAACCCACGCACAATTGTTTGAAGCTTCAAAACTATTGTTGGATGACAAAGGAAATTTGAAACCGTTTGCCCAATTATCTCACGAGTACGACAAACTGAATGTTACATATAATAAAAACTATCTGGAAGCGGAATACGAGTTTGCAGTTGGTTCATCAGAAATGGCGGCTAAATGGTCTGAGTTTGGCGAAAGTTCCCGCTATGAATTGCAATATAGAACTGCTGGCGATGGTGCAGTACGACCAGAACACGCCGTATTAAATGGTATTACCTTACCGAAGTCAGACCCTTTTTGGTTGCACTACATGCCATTAAATGGTTGGAAGTGCCGTTGTCAAGCTCTTGAAGTTTTGAAAGGTAAATTCCCAACAAGTGACAGCGAAAAGGCAATCAAGTCGGGTGAAGCTGCTACATCACAAATAGGCAAGGATGGCAAAAACCGACTAGAGATATTCCGATTTAATCCTGGTGCGGAAAAGGTAGTTTTTCCTCCCGCACATCCTTATACCAAAGTGGCGGGGGCTACCGCAGTTAAAAAGCAATTTAAAAAATAATGCAAGATTTTATAAAAAATATTCTATCTGATATAAGAATTGATCTAACTGACGAATTCGACAAGAATTTTGAGCGTAAAGCCTTTTTTGACAAAGCTTGGGAAAACTCAAAAATATCAAACCACAAAGGAAGCCTAATGATGCGCACGGGAAAACTGCGGCGTTCCATAAGGTCAAGAGAAAACAAGAATCAAATTACCTGGTCTAGTAGTCTACCTTATGCAAGCTTACAAAATGAAGGTGGTGAAATCATTGTAACTGAACGCATGAAGCGCTTCTTTTGGGCGATGTTTTTTAAAAGTGATGGAGCCATCACAATGAAAAGAGATAAGGATCAGCAGGTTGTCACGAGAGACACGATTAGAAACAAAAGATTGACCGGTGAAGCCGCAATGTGGAGAGCCTTAGCCCTACAAAAAGTAGGTGCTAAAATGAAAGTCAAACAACGGCAGTTTATTGGTGATCATCCACAAGTGCGCCAACGCATTGAGCATGTAATTGACCGTAACATGAAGGAACTAGAAAAAGAAATATTTAACAAACTCAAACGATGAGCAAGGAAGTATTACAAAATATTCAAAACACACTGGAGACTATTACAGCACTACGCTATGTGGATGAAGATTGGGGACAACTGGATGATTATTCACCAAATCCTCCTACTCAGTTCCCTTTAGCTTTAATTGACATAGGAAACCTGCAGTATAGTGATATTGGCAAGGATAAAACAGCTATACCACAAAACCGGCAAATGGCAACAGGTACTATTGTAATAAGTATTGCTAACTTAAAGCTCACCAATTCTAGTGCGAAAGCACCACAAACTCAAAAAGACAAAGCTTGGGCGATTTGGGACATTGTAGAAAGTGTTCACGGTAAATTACACGGTGTTGCTGTAGGTGGTTCTGCGGGTGCTTTGATGCGTACCGCTATGCGAAAAGTGAAACGAGATGATGGGATTCAGGAGTATGAAGTAACTTATACTATTGGAATTACGAATGTTTAATCGAACAATCGAGTTTGAATAGCAATTAAATCCTCTATCTTCTTTAACTCTGAGGTTACAGGAGTGCAAAGCACTTCATAGAGCGTAGTTCTTGATATAGGGTATATTGGACAAATGTACTTGCGCCAAACTACGGTTGTGGGAATATCTTCGGTCTTGTGTTTTTGGTACAGCTCTTTGATAAGCCTGTAACGTAACAGCTTATTTCTTTGAATACCTAAACTACGATTAAGAGATACTGACATATAGGCAAATGTAAATAGTTTTTATCTATTGTACAACTCAACTTTATAGATAAAAAAAACCACGCTCGAAGGCGTGGTTTTTAGTTAATATGATTTAACTATTTTCCATTTATCAATATCCTTTTGTAACTTATATTTCAAATCTTTATTAACTCGATATTCTTTTAGTGTGAAAGAATCCAAAATTTCCTCCTTATTAGAATTTGGATAAAATGTTGTTCTCCAAAACTCCACGAGTTCCATATAAGACCCTGATACATTTTTAAAATAATAGACTAGCTCTCCAAGTATTTCTAAATCTTTATTTTGCCCTTTTTCCCATTTACCAAAGGTAATAACTAGACAGTTTTTATATATTGGTGAATATATTTCCTTTTTTTCCGCATCAGTAATCCCTTCTTTAGTATATATAAAGTTTTCTATCTTCTCACCATTACTATATTGTAGCTCTTGATTTTTATAAAAATTATATTTGTTTTTACTTTTAGAAACAATATCGTTGGTAACCGCCTTAATATCTTCGATAGTTTTACTTTCCATCATTTTATTAATGATATCTTGATTTTGTGCTTGGACAAATAATCCAAACAGCAGTGCGATGAGTAATAATGCTTTTTTCATTTTGTTCTTGTTTTAAATTGTTGTTAAATGTAAAAAAAACCGCTCACAATGGAGCGGTTCTATATAATTTATTTCTTCTCCAAAACAGGCTCTAAAACTTCGGCTAATTCATTCAGAAAATAAAAGCTATCATCTGCCCATTCTTGTCGCATAGGATTTGTATTTTCAGCCGAACGAATATAAGACTGTGCTATTAGATAGGTTGCTCTACGGAGATGTTTTGCCATTGATGACGGGTCTACCATTTCGTCAAAGAACTTTAACAAAAGTTCCTGTTGTGCGTTTACTTGTATATTACACATCTTTTCTATCATTTTTAGGTTCTACAATTGCGTTTCCGTGTTTGTGACAAATAGGACAATAAATAATCCTTTGTATCACTTTTTCATCGCTTACAAGCACTATGGCTTTGCGTTTCTGGATAACAGCGTGGTCGCACTCTAGCGTGGTACGAATGTACCAGTTAAGCGGATGCAGGGCTTTGAACTCACAGGCAAATTGTGTCATTGCCTCTTTGGTGTGGAAATATTTCGTGGCTCTCATAATGACAATACTAATTGGTTAGACGCATTGAACACACGAGAACCGGAGGCGATAAGTTGAAGTCCTTGTAAAGTAGTGAACCACGCAGGATGCGTATTGCCAAATAACCATATTTTAACAGCCAATGGTTGCACTTTATTTAACTTTTTTGCGGCTTGATGGCTTTCGGTTCTGGACTTGATGGCAGCGTGATAGTCATTGAGGGAATAATAAGGAATTTCTTTGAGTGTGATGGTTCTCACCGGAGTTTCATTGAAGAGCACTTGCGTATAAGGAATGTCACGGGCATCTATGAAATCAATTGATTTCTTGGAATTACCATAAAAACCATTTTTGCGTAGTGCTGGCAGAACCTCACTAGTTACCCATTTGCGAAAAGCTTTAGCTTCGGGTTTGTTGCTTCGCATAATCAAAGCAAATAAACCGCTTTCACTCACAAAGTTAACGCTTCGGTTTTGACCTGCCC
Source organism: Flavobacterium xylosi (assembly GCF_042787345.1). Lineage (NCBI taxonomy): Bacteria > Pseudomonadati > Bacteroidota > Flavobacteriia > Flavobacteriales > Flavobacteriaceae > Flavobacterium > Flavobacterium xylosi. Next base: position 28,793 of record NZ_JBHZPZ010000013.1, read on the forward strand.
TTAAAACTTTTAAGGTCAGCTTTTCATCATCATCTAATTTTGATAACGCATTTGTTACATTATCTAATTCTAAAATATCGCAAATGTCTTTAGCGATAAAATAAGGTTCATTTTCAATCAAAACACTCTCAATTTGTTGTTTTGTGGCGCTGAACTGAAACGCAATTGGTGTCAAATTTTCTTTTTGCATACTAGAAAAATTTAGATACACGAAAGCCTCACTTTAGGTGTGCAAAACATTCCAAGGAATGAGTTAGGACGGTTTCCCGTTCCTTCACCGTGGCGAGGCTGTCGCTTATTGTTAATTAAATAATTTTAAGGATTTCTCCTTGGTAATGTTTTGCATGACAAACGTACAAAAGATTTTTAATTTTAAAACAAATTTGTATCTATTTTTTTTCTTTGCTTTGATTGGCTCGCTTTCGATTGCTCTACTAACGAACCTATTAAGAATGTGATTTTTTGCCGTGTTGGCAAGGTCTGCGGTGTTTAATATTTTAAGCTCAGGTGCGAGCTGACATTCGAATTCGTGTTCCAGTTATCGTAGTCGTTGTACGAAAAACTGCCACCTGAAGGAGAACTACAGCAACGACACCACACAACCCTAATTATTTATGCTTTTACGAAATAGCTTTTGTACAAGTCTTCAAATTGCTTTCCTGCATATTTGGCTTGCTCTCTAGTTTCAAAGCAAAGGCGCGAGCCGACACCCGAATCCGAGTCCCGGTGACCGTAGCCGTGGCACGAAAAACCGCCACCCGAAGGAGAACCCATCTCGAACCAAGGATAGTATTTGTATTGATTCCAATCTTTCCAGTCTGGTACCCAGTCGCCGTTTATAGCTTTGGCGATTATCACTAATTTGGCGTGGTCAATCATTGCCTGTCTGTCCGATTCAGGAAACAATGAAAAATCTGGAATAATAGTAGGCTCTACATTAATAGCCTTGCAAGCGTCTTCGAATGTTTTAATTTCTGTGTACATTTTTTGTTGTTTTAAACTGTTAAAAAATCTTTGTAAATACTCTCAAATAATTGTCCGGCATGTTTTGCTAAATCAGCCGATTTAAAGCAAAGGCGCGAGCCGACACCCGAAAGCGAGTACCAGTCACCGCAGTCGTCGTACGAAAAACCGCCACCCGAAGGAGAACCCATCTTGAACCAAGGATAATATTTGTATTCATTGCTATTTGTCCAATCTGGTAACCAACCTTCATTGAATGCTTTTACAATTTCCTTTATCATTTTATAGGCCACTTCGTCGGGTTCGAGACCCTTACATGATTCTCTAAATTCCTCTTCCGTTTTCCCATTTTCTCTAATCACATCATTAAGATTTGCGATGCGTACTTTAATGTCTTTTGGAATTTTAACCAAATTAATAGCTCCTGACGATTGGTCAACTGATTGAAATTTGAATCCTTGAGGCGGATTGATTTGCATTGTTTTACTCATTTTTATTGATTGTTTTTAATTGTTTAAATTCTTCTATCCGTTTTGCGTTTTGCTAAATCGGCAATCATTGGGTTAAAATTCTTTGTTGGTACCGCTTCTTGGTATTCATCGTTAAATCGTTCCTTGTTTAACCATGTCGCCAATAGAGCTTGTGCAATTTTCGATTGTGCTATCCTTTTCTTATATTTTGGTACTTGGATAAAACATTTAATCCTTTCGGCTTCAGTCAACTTGTCAAAGGCCTTTTCGGCATCTTTTCGCGACTCCTTATAACCATAAATATTCCACAATGCTTCAAAACTTAAATCGGCTACTGACTTTTCAATTATAAATACTTTGGTGTATTTTTCTTGTTTCATCCAGACGCTTTGAATAATACTTTCATCAGCAGGAAAATTGGCGGAAAACAACCATTTCATTTGTTGGTCATTCAATTGTCCCTCACAAATTTCAAATAGCTTTAAATTGCCGTTTAAATCGTATTTAAAAAGGAATACAAGTCCTATTTCTTTTCCTTTGGCTCGGTAGGTGGTGAGTTGCTCCATCCTACGCTACTTTTGTAAATTTTGTAAAATGCTCTACTTCATAAAAAATGGGCATTCTCAATTTATGAGCCAATTGTAACTCAATAGTAGCGCCTTCAGATTGACTACAGTTTTCTAAAGCTAGAACTGCGTCACATTGCATTAATGCAGCGATGCATTTTCGCATTGCTAAATCCCAAGGACATTTCCAATCGTTCACAACCTCTAAAGGGTTCACGGCTTGATGACCTAATTTTTCAATAGCTACTTGAGCTATTCCAAAGTTCATTGTACATTCTGCAGTTGACAATCCAGTTACTTTTCCAGCGATGTATATTTTTTTCATTTTAAAAGGTATTTAATGGGTTTGGTGTGGGTGAATGTTTTTGAAATATTTAAAGCTTCGTTACGTAGCCTTTTTTCCATTTCAAAAATGCTTTCATTTTTAGTATCGGGTTTCTTTTTTTTCTTATTGAGATACATGGCTTAATATTTTGCAAATTGTTCTTGAAGAAATAAGCTGATTTGTAATAAATCATTATGTGGCTTTGACTCTTTATTTAGCGATTTTAAGTGCATATTAATAAAACCGATAAGTGCAAAGGCTTCGTGAAACTTCAATTGTAGTTTTACTTTTTTATCAGAGCTAAACAAGTCCGTACTTTTTATGATTTTATTGTATGGCTTACTTATTTTGTCGGACAAATCAATTATCACGGAGTAAGTCACTTTTTCCTCAATGCTTTTCGGTTTGTACTTTTCAAGACTGCACATCATTGACTCAAGAGCTACAATCTGATCTATTGAAAGTTTAGCGTTTATTGGATTTAGTATCATTAACATTCTGTTTTAGGTTTTTCTAATTCTTCGCCACATTCGGTACAAACTAGTACTGTTGTTTCACAGGTAGCGACACTTTCTAGTACTCTTATTTCGGCGATGTCGTGGGGACAAACTACCGTGATGCTATACTTTTCCATTTTAGTGAGGCAATCCGCAATTAGAGCAATACATACGCCCGTTTTTAACTTTTACAGGCATTTCAATTTCACAATCAAAACAATAAAGTTTTTCAGAATCCCTATACTCGGCACAATACCGGTCATTATCTATTTCATTTTCTAATTGATGATCTTTATCCATAACATCTAATGCGCTGGCAATTCCAACAAAAAGACCCGTAAGAAAACCAATTGATGCTAGTATAACTAGTCCTATACCTATAAGAATATTTATTGCCATTACCTCCATGTTGTTTCATTTGGGCAGCATCTTTTACCGCCGTTTAACTTTTTTTGAATGCTGTAGAAAATTGCGTTTAAAAACTTTTTCATTATTTGTGTGTTGATTTTACGATGCCTTCTAATGCAACTATTATTTTGGAAACCTCTTTCGGTTCCATCTTTTTTAATGGCTTATTAACAGGTGACTTATCACTCTTTAAAAACTCGCTAAATCTTAGCGTATCTGGAACTTCTCCGCTTCTATGCGTTTCGGATTTTATAACCCATTGCGCTTCTCGAAGTCTTGCTAATACTGTTAGGTGTTGTTGGTTATATTTATCAAACAATCCCCAGTTGCTTTTGCTGTAGGTTCTGCCACCTTGCACAATGGTTTGCAATTGCTTTTTTGGGGCGTTGTAGTCATCTATTGCGGAACCTTGTCCCTCGAATAGATATGGTGATTTAGTTGTTGTCATTTTCTATGTCTATTTTTTTAAGTCCGGCTTCTAATCCTTTCTGGAAGCTTTCCAAGTGAATTACTTCTAAATAGTTCTGAGCCGTTTGCATTGACTTCATTTGCTCTGAAAAAGTTGGATTTTTGTTCAGGTTAAAAATTGCTAATAATTCGTCTAGTACTTTCTCTTTGTTAAAATCTGCCATTTTGTTGTTGTTTTAAATTTGCTCCCATGGTAGGATTTGAACCTACGACCAGCCACTTAAGGCACTCTACCAACTGAGTTACACGGGAAACCGAATTAACTAACCAGTTAAATTTGATATGTTGCCTTGGTGTGTTTTTTAAAGGCTTTGTTATTGATTACTAATTTTTGGTAATTTCTAAATGCGGTTAACTCTTTACTGGACAAATCGTGTTTGCATGTCCAGTTATCCAAACTGTCTTTATAGACTAAATGACCGTTAACCTCGTATTGTTCGTGATCCGTTATTGGCTTGATTGTTACGCTCATTTTCCCTTTGTTTAAAAGTGGTTCTTATTTTAAATCTTAGCCATAACACATATTCAACGATGGCTTTCCCGTTGAGTACTATTAGCAAGATTGCTAATAGTAGTACTGTACTGTGGTCGTTACTCGGTGGCATTAATGCTAGAAAGATTTAAATCAATATTCTGGTATTGGCCTATATCATCTTTAATCCAAACTCGATAATAGGTTTTAGATGAGGGACGTCTAACAGCCTCAATGATGCAATCACAAGCTTTTGTAAACAGATCGTTATTAACACGCACTTTATATTTTGTAATTTTTAGTACTTGTTTAACATCTAGTTGACCATTTCTTTGAGTTGAAAAAGCATCTTTAATCATATCCTTCACGAACTCATTTTTACTATCAATGTTTTCGTTTAAAAACTGATCTAAATAGTCTTTTGCTGCCAAAATTGTCAAATCATCAAATTTTATTGGTTCTGAGTTGGCCATTTCAATTTTGATACTTCTATTGAAATTGAACCAAGTAAAATTCCCTTTGGTCTCTTTAGTAATATCTTTCGATGCCATAAATGCTTGATAAGCTTCCGCTGATAATTTTTGAATTAATTTCTTGAAGTCAGCTAAGCCTTTATTCAATATATTGGCATCTTTCAATAGTTTAGCTGACGAGCGTTCAAATAACTTTTCGGTTGGTGTAATCCGGTTTAACGGAATAGATATTCCTGATTCGTCAACCCATATAGGGTCTTTTGATGTGTGGGTAATTTTCATAATTGTTATTTATTATTAATGTCCTAGTTGTTTACTGATTTCGGGAGTAAAGCCTCCCAGCTCCACGAAAAGCCGTTTATGAAAAGCGTTACCGGTTGGTAAGTCACTCCTGAAATATATTTCAGTTCCGGGAGGTGCAAACCGCCAATACTTACACATCGTGTAGCGGTCTAAAGTTTCTATTTCAACAAGTGCTTTGTCGATTTCTTCTTGAGTGAATTGGCCCATAATTACTTTAAAATTATATCGGAGGAAAAACCGCCCCATCCCGTGGCGTGTATCTTATCGATGGTGAACTTGATTTTTACCTCAATACCTACAGGTATTTTATATTCTCGCACTTCGTGGCTAAACACTTCGTTGTTGGCGTGACTCAATTGAGAAAGCAGTGCGCCACGCTCCTGATTGATGCAAATGCGTTCCCCATTTTTAAAAACATGAATGCGACCTTGTTTTTGCAAATCAGAGCAATACACGAGTACGTTGTGTAAATCTTCGAGGCGTTGGTATATGTCTTCGTTAGTCATGGGCGTGGAAATTATGGTTTCTTAAATCGAAGGTGTCACGCTCGAAGGTTCTGCCTTGCTGTTGGTCTTTTAGCTTGCGCAAATCCGTTTCTATTATCGTCCGGTTCGCGTGGTTGGGATTATCTCTTAACCATTGCTCGAGCTCTGCTATTTTATTTTTTCGATGCTGTGGACTCATTGTTAATTTTGATTTATAATTGAAAATTCTATTTTGTGCCCCGCAACTCTTGTGGTTTGGGGTTTAATCTCCCGTTTTTTAGCAGTTTGCAAAAGAGACAGTGGGAATCTGGAAAACAGTTTGTAAATGCATTTTAGATACAGTTTATTCTTATCATCTTGGGAAGCATCTTTATACTCCAGGAGTAGCATTGAACATTCCTTTTCCTCTTTTAGTAATTCAGTCAAAAACCAATTATTTACGCTTCTATCTGCTAATACTTGCTGAAATTCCCTTGAGGTGATCGTTACACTTTCGCACCAGAACATCCATAAAGCAAACATGAAAGAGTTTTCGTCCGGCGCTTGATTAAACAATTGTTCTAAGGTTTCTAATTCTGATTTCTTTGTGATCGTTGTTTTCATTTTGCTGTTGTTTTAAATGATTTCTTTCCAATATCTTGCAGCTCTTTGAGCCCATATAACGAATGGCTCACCACCACCGTTTAACCTTCCGTCAGGGAATAATTTGAATCCCTCTACCCATAATTTCAAATCGACGTCAAACATTATATCATCAGCCAGTGCTCCTTTTGGCAAACTTCCTTTCGCCTGCGAAATCCAAATAATTCCTTTTCCTTTTTTAAGCATCAACTCCTTGAGCTGGTAATATTGAGCTTTAGTTATCCTTGTGTACTGGACGGAATCTATAAAAAGGAAATCGGGCGATTTTGGTTTACCCATCCTTACAATCAAGTCATCAAATGGTTCTCGATCTAGGAGTATGAATGAGTTCCCGCAAGTGTCCATGTGATTCCTTATCAATGCTTTTTGAATCGTTGACGAAAGGCCTTGCTCTAAAGAGTCATAAGCTACTTTTCCAAAATTGGTCAGGTACTTCGCAAACTTCATTGCTGCCTCTGTTTTTCCATTTGTGGTACCACCCCAAATAATGGCAGAAAAAGCTTTGTCCGGTTTTCCTAGTGTGGCTTCCCATTCGCCTGAGAAGTCTAAAGGATTGAATTTTTTTGAAAGAACGTTTGATACTGAGTAAGCCCTATTAATCTTTTTTGACATGCTTTTTTCGGTATTGATAAAATCTATTTTCGGATATATCCAATTCTTTTAAAATGGCTCTTATTGATTCTTTTTTACTTCGCTTCATTACATTAGCATATACTTCTGGTGTCATTTTGACTGTGGGTTGAACCACTCCTTTTGCAGAACTGAGCGTCATTCCTTTTTTGCCCCAAAATAAATTACTGTAATGATCACCTTTAGCTTCGTCAACTCTTCTGGCTGCATGTTCACCGGTTGGTGCTATTCCATGCCATGCTTCACAAACTAATCTTATGACGGTGACATTCTTTTTGCCAAAACGCACTAATTTTCGAGGGTTTCTCATGTGCTCAGGATGGTCACTTGCAATTATTACGGGTTGTCCGTCCCTTAAAATTTGGCTTCCATCCTCACTAACTTTAAGGTTTTCGATAATTGGGTGGTATCTAAATTCCATTGGAAGCTCTTTTATTAGCGAATACTAATCTTTTAACTCTTCTGATGTCACTATCACAATCTTTTGAAATAGCTCTTATAGTGTTTTCATCTGTTAGGCTATTAGCGAGGCAAACCGCCTTAACATCGGCGTAAGTTGTGGGTTCTAATTCTATAAATCGAAGTCCTACACGGCTGTAGATTTCGCGATATCCTTTCTTTTGTTGTGCTATTCCTCGACGGATGCGTTTTTCAAGGTATTGAGTTGCCATAATGATGATGCCGCAATGTCCTTCAAGCTCATTGTACAGTGTGATAAAAAATAGTAGTACTGCATCGGCTAGTTTGTCCGCTTCATCCAAGATGATTAAAGGATGTGCTGATGATTTTAAGGTAAGAACTGCTTTGTGCATCATTTCAGGCATTGTCATGCCGTCAGTTTCTTTTCCCATCTTAGAAAGTAGCTCACGCAAAAACCATTTTCTATCCCAATACTCATTACAAGACAGACGGAACACATTTTGATTTTCTGACTCGTATTTTTTTGCTGTTGCTGTTTTACCACTTCCCGCATTACCTGTAATAGCTAATACAAGCGCATCTGATTGAGCATCTTTAAAAAACTCTAATAATTCAGTGCTGTTTTTGGTTTCGGCAAACTGCCATTCTTTTGTTCCTACACCTAGAAAAGCACCAACTTTACGCCACATTTCGAGAGCTATATTATCCCAGTTGTGATTACGCATTTGTGAAAGTGTTGCGGCTGATACCGATTTCATTTCGGCTGCAACTTTATTTTGAGACCCTTTTTGAGCGATATACAGCTCTAAATTTTCTACGATTGTTAATTTGTCTTGTTGTGTCATTTTTGTATATTTAATAGGGGTTTAAACAGTTTTTAAATGGTTTTAAATACTTTTAGTATTTGTTAAAACGAGAGTGAAATGCGCTAGAGTCAGTTTCCATTTGCTCTTCTTTGGGTAGATGCCCTTGAAACTTGACCATGAGTTCCTGCTCTTCGATTAGGCTTTCTCTTGATATGCCTGTTCTATTGATCAATCGTTCGTAGGCTTCTTGGTCGCGTTTTAACTCAGCATCACGAACGGCAACATCTTGAAGTAATAGTGCTTTTGAATTATCTTTCATTAACACTGGAATTGACTCGTGCATACGTTTAGATTGTGCATAGGCAACAAATCGTTTTTCTCCTGATGGTGTAAGCTCGTATAATCCTATGAAGTCATCTAGTCGCTCCGGATCATATCTGACAATTAGACTTTCTCCAACAAACTTTCTTCTGAAATCCAAATCAACTTGATTGTTTTCGTCGTAAACCTCATAGATGTAATCTTTTCCTTCAACTGTAAGAGGCATTCCGTGAGCGTAGTATTTCTTTACTTTCGTTTCGTCAATCCAGAACATTGATAATTGATCCATGATGTCAATTTCTTCTCTATGCTCCGTTTCTTGGTTGTACATTTCGATTCTATTGTACTCCCAATCTTCTTGTTTTCCTGAGTTCCATTTATTAACAAGAGCTTGAAATATTTTATTGAATTGATCAACTGTTGGCAAGGCTGTTTTATACTCCACAATGAAATCCGTGTTAGGCTTATTAGTTGCGGTTCTTACCTTGATACCTTGTTTATCCGAGAACCACATTTTAGAAATAACCTGTTGTTGTAAGCGGTTAAAAATTTGTTCCGCCGGTGACGATTTACGCCCTACTTTATGGCTGTAATGATGTCCATTTACTGGCAGTCTATCGTACAAATTTTGCATTTTGCCTGAAGTGTGACCTGATTGCTTATCATAAGTGAATAAGAATGGTCTGCATCCTGATTCTCCTACAGCCATTTTAACGGCTCTAAAGTGCGAAGCGTGATTTTCAGAGTAAGCAATGTCCCAACCGATGATTTTTTCGCTGTACACGTCAAAAACAACATTTATTTTAAGTTCGGCAGCCATCTTTTGTTTGTTGTTTGCAAAGTGTACTAAATCCAGTTTAGTACCATCAATTGCCCACCACGCATTAGGGAACCATTCAGAACGGTTACGAGTTACGGTATGCCCAAAGTGCTTCATGTATTCGTCCTTACCGTCACGAGCTAACATCCAAATTCTTTTTTGCTCTGTTTTATCAAGCCAAGCTCCTACAGCACGCTCGCTTAGACTTTTCCATCCTTTAGCTTCCCGTACTGATTCATAAATTTTTAGTACTTCGGAAATGGTATACTTTACAGGAAGACAGTACTGTGACAAAACGAAATCGGCTACTTCATCCACAATTTTTGAAGGGTTGGAGTTCATCCATTTTCCCGAAACGATTGAACTGTAACCTTCCTCTTCGTATTTATGGATTGCTCGCTTGAAGGAAACTACATTTTTGTAGCGAGTGTGTAACCAAGTTTCAGGTAAGTTTCCAATCGCTTCGAGCATTCGGTCCCACATTTGTTTCTTACCGCCAAATCGCTTTTGCACTAATACATTGTTGGCAATATGCTTAACGGCGTTGAACATTACGGCCTGATGTGTGTACTCCTTTTGCTTTTCTTCAGGAAGATGTGCGCCGTTGTCAAGGAGATAATCTCTAAAATAGTGTTCGGCTGTGTGGTCCCATTCCATGTAGTCGCCAAAAACAATATTTTTCACACTTGCATAAGGATCACCCACTTTTTCACGAATTAACTTTTTGAAACGGTCAGGAATAGACTCGTAGGCGGATAATCCAAAGTTATTTAAGCCTCCAGCTTCACGAATCCTTTTTATTTTTCCGTCTTTACATAGCCTGTCAAAATTATCTTTTTTGATAATTTCTTCTTTCCAAAGCCAATTGTTTACAACGCAAAGAGTATTTTGATGAAATTCAAACATAATGATTGATTATTAGTCCCGACCAAGGACTTGAACCTTGCACTTACTCATCAATCACAATGAGTGACAAACCTGTGTCGGGGATAATTACTATATTTATCTTCTCACTTATAAATAATAGTAATATGAAAAAAAATGTAAGAGCTGATTTAAAACCCTTTGATTGCAAAATCTCTTTTAATGTGGAGTGTGCAAAGCCTGACTTTGACGCACTTGTTGGTCACTATAAATCCCTGTGCGCTTTTTATAATATAAAGGACAGCTACGACCTAAATGATTTAAGGGACGAAGAAAGACCTTACGACTATTTTTCATTTGCCGTTTGTCTTTCAAAGTCAAAGGAGAATTACCACCTTTCAACAGTAGCTCTTCGTAGCCTTTTTCTAAATGACTTAGAAATAATTCGGCAGCTTCATTATATAAATAATTTGGAATTTGAATGTCCGGCTGTAGTTGAAATGTAATTTCCATAACTTTTTTAGTTTATAAATTCTTTAAATTCCTCGATGAGTTGTTGTCTAAATTCCTCGATAACTTTTTCGCGTGCAATAATAATTTTAGTCATTGCCTCCGCCGCTTTTTCGTTACCTCTCAAAAACCTACTTTTTACAGTAGCTGTTGGCAGATTGAACATTTTGCCCAGCGTGATGTAGTCGCCGTACTGTATTTTCTCTTTTATATCTTCTAATGTCATAGCAAATCAATTATTTATATATCTTTGTTTCGTTGTTAATGCAAATATATAAACACTTTGTGTAAATAAAAAAATATTTTACACAAATTGTTTAATTTAATTTTAATATTATGGATAAAACTATGATGCTTAATATGATACAGAATTACTATAAACTTAATAAAGACATTGAGTTTGCTAGTTTATTGGGCATATCTTCTCAAGTTTTATCAAATTGGAAGAAAAGAAACACATTTGACGCTCAATTAATATACACAAAATGTTTAAATATTAACCCAGAATGGCTACTTACTGGAAAAGACCCCATGTTTAAGGCTGCTTTACAAACTGAAGCTGCCCAAGACAATATCAACTACAAAGAACTTGCTGAAGCAAGACTTGAAATTATTGAAGGATTGAAGTTTAAAGTCAAAACTCTTGAAAAAGAGCTTTCTGAATTGAAGTACGCGCAGAAAGAAACATTTCTTTACAGTAATGTGGCTGAATCAACACCTGAATTAATCAAAAAAACATCCAAATAACTCATTTTTAACTACTTAATAGTTATTTATATAGTTTTATATAGGCATTATCCCCATGCCTATATGGTTGTTTAATACTTTTTAGTTGCGTTTTTATGTGTTTATCCCTGTTTTTATAATTGCTTTTTAGACTAAAAACATACGCACAAACATACGTGTAAACATACTCACAAAACAAAATATACCTACTTTACACTTAATAGATCACTCAATCATTTGAAGGCATAAAAAAACCGTTTAAATAGTGTTTTAAACGGTGTGTTATATAAAGAAAAACGTTATTTTTAAGGCTTTAACGGTAGTATGTGCGTGTTACACTAGAGATAATGGTAGTTGTAGTATTTAAAGTGTTTAAAATGGTTTATTAAATGGTACTTAAATGGTAGTAAATGTACTTTTCGTTTATAGTAGGATTTTAAACCTTTTTATTATTAACCCTTGATTTCATTGGTTTTTTCGACCTTTTTTATATTAAGTATATTGATACTTTTGGTTATACCCCCTATAATAGTCGCTACTTTATAGCGGATATATACTAGTTAGCAGTAATGCACCAGACGAACTCTATTGAATATTTCAAATAATCCAAATAAGTAAAATGAAAATTATAGCTTTAAGAGGAAAAGACAATTGTGGAAAAACCGAAACATTAACTATCGTTTACCTTAAAATTCTTGGTAATAAAGGGGAGTCTATGTGTAAAAAAACAGAAGGTAATCCAAAATTCGAAGATTTCTCAGATATTGTAAAGTATAAAGATTTAAGAGTCGCATTCTTTACGATGGGAGATTATTCTACTGTAACAACAAGAATAATAAAAGAATATCATATTTTGAATGTCGATGTTTTGATTCTCGCAAGCAATATAAAATTTGTAAAACCCATTGAACTGATAAAAAAGCATAATTATAAATTGATTGACAAAACAATTGCAACAACTTATACAAAAAAAGATCAGAAGACAAAGAATGACTCAGATGCTAATAGGATTTTTGGTTTAATTTAAAATTTAATCTGTAATATCTTCCTTAACCTTAAACTAAAAATTTATGAAAACATTATTATCAATTACATTATTAACTTTTTCTCTGATTTCATCAGCTCAGGCATTGGGTGCGTATGCACCAGGAGGATATTATGATCAAATAGAATTGAAGAAAAAAGCTCAGGAAGATTTAGAAACAAAAATGTATTTTAAAACTATTAAAGCTAAAGAACGATTAGCTCAAGGTAAAAGTGTGAGTAAATCTCAACAAGAAGCTTTAGATTGGACTGAAGCACGTATTAATAAACGTAAATCAGACAGCATTAAGAAAATTGAATACGAATTAGCAATTAACCTTGGAAAAGCAAAGTTGAAATTAGACAGTAAAATTTCTACTTTGAATAGATTGGTAGAAGAGTATAGTACAATATATGTAACATCAGATAGCTACAACTACAATTGGTCTAAAGAAGATGAGGAATACCTGACCCCAAAAAACAAAGAAAAAATGGCATCTTATAATGCTGAAATATCTAGAAAAAAGGATGAGAAAAAAAATTTCAACATTTCCTTTGTCGAAAATTTTAAGATTAAATATAAAGATTACGTGATTAAATGTTATAATGAAAACAAGGACTACACCTTATATTCAACTGATATTAAAAGTGAATACCTTGAAGAATATGAAAAAGTCTTGGGTTATAATTATTCTGCTGGATATGATTACCCAGATAAGAATATTAGCGAAGTTATGATAGAAATTAAAGAAGATTTTAAGAATTCAAAAGAGTACAAAGATGGTGAAGCTAGAAGAAATACTAGAATAAGAAATGGGCTAGCTGAATTAAATAAGGCTCAAAAACAATATAATTATAATATGACTCATTTAGAGAAGTATTCAACTCCTGAATTGAGGAAGATGTATATATATTTCAGTGATAAAAAAAGTTTTCAAACAGAAGCGGAATTGGTTAGAATTGAATTATTAAAAAGGAAGTAAAGCATTTGTCGAAACAAGATAAACTTATACAGCACTACTGCTAACAGCTAGAGTACCCGACCGCGCTGATATGTCACGATCGTTAGCGCAGTTTTGCAAACTGTGCCCACAACGAGCAGAAAATAATTAGAAAACACAAAATCGGAAAATGGAGAGAATTGAAATTTATTCAAATAAGAAAAAGTCATTATTATTATTAATAGGTTCACTATTATTTGTTGGTGGTGGAATCTATATGTTTATGAATGCTGAAACTTTTACAGGTTATAGAGCAAGAAGTCCTTTTTTTATAAAAACAATTGGAATTGCGTCAGTTTTGTTTTTTGGATTGGGAATATATAAATCAATTAGACAACTTTTAGCGAACCAACTAATACTAATAATCGACAAAAAAGGCGTAAATATTAAGCCCGACCGCGCTGATATGTCACGATCGTTAGCGCAGTTTTGCAACCCGACCTCGCTGATATGCCACAATCGTTAGCGCAGTTTTGCAAACTGTGCCCACAATGACCAAATAATATAAATAAAACAAAAAGCTATGAATAATTCATGGCTTTGTATTATTCTGCCAGAAGATTTTCAGTTCTGCAAGAAATTATGCTGGAATAGAAAATGAATTAAAGGTTATTTTATTAAGTTTATATTAATTCCCAATTGGAATGGGCACAGTTTGCAAAACTGCGCTAACGAATGCCAATAAACAACAATGACCCGACCGCGCTGATATGCCACAATCGTTAGCGCAGTTTTGCAAACTATGCCCACAAGGACCAAATAATATAAATAAAACAAAAAGCGATGAATAATTCGTGGCTTTTTGTTATTTTTAAAACAAAAAATGTCTACAAAGTATAAAGCCACAACAACAGAAGATGCTTATTTTATAACGATTACTACAGTGGGCTGGATAGATGTTTTTACACGATTAAATCAAAAACAAATTATTATTCAAGCGTTACACTATTGTCAAAATCAAAAAGGATTAGAAATCTATGGATATTGTATTATGCACAGTCATATACATTTGCTTTGTAAAGCAACAAATGGTTTTGTTTTATCAGATGTGATGCGTGATTTTAAAAAATATACCTCCAAAAAAATCATTCAGACAATTATTGAACAACCGGAAAGCAGAAGAGAATGGATGTTGGATTATTTTAAAAAAGCTTGTGCCCATTTAAAACAAGAACAACAATATAAAGTTTGGCAAAACGGCTATCATGCGGAACATATCTTTAGTAATAAATTTATAAAACAAAAAATGGATTACATTCACAACAATCCTGTAAAAGATAAGATTGTAACGCTGCCAGAAGATTATTATTTCAGTTCTGCAAGAAATTATGCTGCATTAGAAAATGAATTAGAGGTAATTTTATTAGAATTATATTAGCTCCCAATTGGAATGGGCACAGTTTGCAAAACTGCGCTAACGATTGTCTTTAAATCGAGTATCCCACTGGCGCTCGCTTGCAACGAGTGCCAATTTTAATTTAGAGCACAATCGTAGCGTTTGCAACACGGTTAACATCTTGATTTTTATTTTTTTTCTGATTTTCCATTTAACATCTGGACAAAGTGCAGATCAATTAAATCAACAATCAAAAGAGCTAGTTCTACAAGGACAATACAATGAAGCCTTGCCTACTTTAAAAAAATCAGCTGAATTAGGAAATGCTGAAATTAATTGCAACAAGTAATAGAATATTATTCGAAACCAATCGGTTAACGAGAAAGTTATAAGAATTAGATTAACTTCTTTTCCCAAGAGTTTGAATTAGGTACTATATTCCAAAATAAAGTAATTCGTTACTATGTTTTTTTTATCTTTAAATAACATTTTAATCTAGTAATAAACTAAAATTATAAAAAATGAAAAATGAAAAAATTGAAAGTTGCGTTGAGGCTTGCGAAAAATGTGCTGAGGCATGTGAAACTTGCTCAACAGAAAACAAAGGCAAAGCGGGGATGGAACATTCCGTAGAACTTTGTATCGCTTGTGCTGATGCTTGCAACGCTTTAGTTGCTGCAAGTAAAACAGATTCAAACCTTGATGCGCTTTGCAAAAAATGTGAAGACGCTTGTAATGCTTGTGCAACTGAATGTGAAAAACATTCTGACATGAAACATTGCAAAGAATGTGCTGATGCTTGTCGCAAATGTGCAGCAGAATGTAAATCTATGCTTGCAGAATAAGCATAATTAAATCGCAACTACACTTGCAGGGTTCGTACGTTTGTATTTTCTGCTAGAGATAAATTTGTGCTTGAAAGTGCTAGCGCATTTGCAGGCACAAATTTATTTTTTTACTCCTACTGGCGCTCGTTTGCAATGAGTACCAATTTTAATTTAGAGCACAATCGTATCGTTTTCAACTCGGTGATTTTATCTTTACGAATTTGTACCCCACAAAGAGGAGTAAATAAAACTAACAAACTAAATGCGATTGCTTCGTTCCTCGAAATGACTGCAACCCCGAGCGCGCTCACACACCACAATCGCTAGCACAATCTTTTAAACTTTGCTCACAATGAGCAAATAATATCAAAAAAAAAAGCCATGAATAATTCATGGCTTTGTGTTACGCTATTAGAAGATTATAATTAAATTTTCACAAGAAATTATACTGGTTTAAATAGTGAATTAGCTTTGGTTTTATTAGCATTATTTCGATATTCTTCGCGGAAACGGATTTGAGCTCCGCCTTTACTTTGTATTTGATAAAAAACACACTTAAATCAATACACCTCACAGGTTTTAAAACCTGTGAGGTGTATTCTAAAGAATGAGAAAAAATATCATGCAATAATGTCCACTACGATTGCATTTTTATCTTGCAAGCGATTGAGCTGCCTTGATTAAAAACAAAGGGTTATGAATGGAATCATAAACAGGCATTACCTCTTTTGCTGTTTCGAATAATCCGTACACCGCCATCTGAGCTGTTCGCGTTGAGTACTCCACTGTAAACACGCAGTCTTTCGGCGCTTCGGCAAATTGGCCAAGGAAAGCAAAATTTGTGGCTCCTTTTACCAGCACATCAGGTCTGTCGCCAATTTCCCTTTTCATAAAAAGGCTGTCTACAAATGGCATCGCTGAGGGGATACAGTTCACTTTTCCAGCATCCATCACCGGTTTCATTAAATCTTGAATTTTCAAGTGATACCACAGTTCTTCCAGCATTTCTTTGCCGTTACAATCGGACATTTTTTTATCGATAAAGTTACCTTCCCTGTCAGGATAAAGACCGTAGCCCCAGAATATTTTAACATCGGCCTGTTGATTCGGGAAATGTGGCTGGCGTGCAATTACAAACGACATTAGCCAATTAGAGTCGGTTAAGGTTACCAATCCGCCTGTACCATCTGTATTACCGGAAAAGTTTTCCATATAATCATGAAAAGTATTATCCTTTAGTGTAGCGGTAAAGGAGTACCATTTCTGTTGGTCAATATTATCGCAGAAAGGAGACGGATTTCCAAATAAAGGATCTTTCGCCGCAATCTTTTTCCACAATTTCCATGAACCTGACTCGGCCATGCCTTTTAATTTGGCAGGCATTTCATAAGTTCCGTTATCAGTACTTTCGGTAAGAGAGCCGTTTGTGATAAAAACATAATCGTTTTTGCCTAGAACAATTTCATTTTTATCTTTCAGATGTAAAACGGTTGCCGTTTTTTTATCGTCTGATAGATCAAAATCGATGTCAACAACTTCAGTTCCTTTATGAAACTGAATCCCTTTCTCTTCCAAATATTTTGTCAACGGGATCACTACAGAATGATATTGATCGTATTTGGTTCGCAGAATACCACCCAATTTTGGCAAACCCTCAACCAGATGAATAAATCGTTTCATATACCTGCGCATTTCGGCTACGCTGCTCCACCTCTGAAAGGCAAACATGGTTGTCCAAATTAACCAGAAATTGGTCTGGAAGAAACCATGGTCAAAAAATTCCTCAATGCTCTGATTTCCTAAAAATTTTTCAGAAGAAAAAGTTAGTTTAAGCAGTTCTGCCTGCTGTTTCAGATTGAGTCCGAATGAGGAAACATCGAGTTTTTTACCATCTTTTAAAAGTCTGGCCTGTGCATTGGTGACAAACCTTTTGTTGAATTCAAATGATTCGTCCCGTACTGAAACATTTGGGTCTTCAAGAGAAGGGATGTAAGAAAGCAAATCCCAATAGCAAGTGTAATGCAATTCATGCATTCGTCCGCCTCGGGTTACAAAACCTTTTTCAACATCACCAGCTCCATCGAGTGCACCGCCCAATATGGTGTCTTTTTCCAGAATATGAATATTGCCGGCCGGAACGCCTGCGTCTTTTTCGAGGTATACAGCGCTTGCCAATGAGGCGATTCCACTTCCGATTAAGTACACTTTTGAATCTTGTGGATAGTTGTTTTTTACTAAGTCCATCTATTTATTGTTTAAAGTAGTTGTGTTTTACAAAGGTGATTACTTCCTCTACTTAAAGCGTTACACGATTGCGGGAAAGAGTTGTGATTTTCACACCTTTACAAAAAAACCCAGATTGCACGGATGTGTTAGTGCGCAAATCTTTTCCATACCCTCGCTAAAGAGAGTACTCATAAAATTACAATGAAATTGCTTTTTTTCATAAATAAAAATTTAAGTACACTTAAATTATTATTACGATCCCACTAGTTATTTTTTGTTTCTTTCCCGGAAATAAACTGTACTTTAGTGTTCCTTTCCTGAAGGTATTTTACCATCATTTTGGGTTGTAAAACCATTGCAGGAAAGTTATCATTTAGCACAAAAAATTATGAGTACATTAAAATTAGGATGGATCGGTCTTGGCAATATGGGAAATCCAATGGTTATGAACTTACTCAAAGCAGGTTTTGAAGTATCCGTTTTCAATCGTACTAAAGATAAAGAAGCGCCATTACTAACCGCTGGAGCAAAAGCAGCAGGCAATTTGCAAAATCTTATGAAAACTTGTGACGTAGTTTTAACCATGCTGTCCAATGATGCAGCTGTCAAAGAAGTTTTTGAAGGATCAGCGGGTTTATTGTCTGCAGCATCTGCGGGTAAAACCATCATCAACATGAGCACGGTTTCCCCGGAAACGTCCCGTTATTTAAACACTATTTGCAACCAACATAACGTGCATTTCATAGACGCTCCCGTTTCTGGAAGTGTAAAACCGGCACAAGACGGAACGCTGGTCATTCTTGTAGGAGCTTCAGATGAAGACTTCGAAGCGACCAAACCAATATTTGATGTTTTGGGCAAAATTGCTATTCACGTAGGAGAACCGGGCGTAGCAAGTTCAGCTAAATTAGCCATCAATTACTTATTGGGATTAAATCTTCAAGGATTAGCCGAAACCGTTTTATTTGCCGAGAAAAATGGCGTGAGCAAAGAAGACATGCTCAACATTATCAATCAGGGCGCCTGCGGTAACGGAATTACGAATATCAAAACACCTTTGATTCTGAACGACTCTTATCCTGCGGCATTTGCAATGAAACATCTGGTCAAAGATTTAAGACTGGCCAAAGAAGCCGGACTCGGTTCCCCGTTGATTCATCCGTTGTATGATAGTTATGCTGCAGCAGAAAAAGAAGGACTGGGCGATCAAGATGTTATGGCAATAATCAGCAGTTTAAAAAACAAGTAATACCCGGAATTTTCTGGAAATCATTACACCGCTGCAATCTTTAGCACAAACCGTAATAATAATAATAATAATAAAATAAATAACTTTAAAAGTAAAAAATTATGAGCTTTAAAAATATAACTGTTGCCGGTAGCGGTGTTTTGGGTTATCAAATTGCCTTTCAAAGTGCTTTTCATGGGTATAATGTTACCATATATGATATTAATGACGAAGTTTTGGCCAAAGCCAAAACAAAATTCAGCGTTTTAAGCGAAGCCTATAAAAGCGATTTGCAAGCAACGAAAGAACAATTAGAGGCGACTTATGCTAATTTACGTTATTCATCAGATTTAACAGAAGCCTTAAAAGATGCTGATTTATTGATCGAAGCCGTTCCTGAAAACCCAAAGATTAAAATTGCCTTTTACGAAAAATTAGCCGCGGTTTCTCCGGATAAAACCATATTTGCCACTAATTCTTCGACCATGTTACCCAGCCAATTTGCAGAGTTTACCAAACGTCCAGAAAAATTTTTAGCATTGCATTTTGCAAATGAAATATGGAAGCACAACACAGCAGAAATAATGGGACATCCAGGAACGGCGAGCGAAGTTTTTGATGCTGTTGTAGCCTTTACAAAAACTATAGGAATGGTGGCCTTACCATTATATAAAGAGCAACCTGGTTACATTCTAAATTCTCTGTTAGTGCCATTATTAAATGCTGCAACCAACTTATTGATAAAAGGAGTTTCTGATGTAGAAACAATTGATAAAACGTGGATGGTTGCAACAGGAGCGCCTGTTGGTCCTTTTGGAATTTTAGATGTTGTTGGTATCACAACTGCTTACAATATCAACAAAATGGCTGCGGATGCTACACGAGATCCAATAAAAATTAAAACGGTAGAATATTTAAAAGAAAATTTTATTGACAAAGGTAAATTAGGCTTCGACACAGGTGAAGGATTTTATAAATATCCTAATCCAGCATACAAGAAAGAGGGTTTTTTGAAATAAAAAATCATCTTTCTTTTTATTTTTTTTACTAATATATTGCAATTCTTCTCATTACTTTGCTTTCTCCAATTGGCGCTCGTTTGCAACGAGTGCCAATTTTAATTTAGAGCACAATCGCAGCGTTTGCAAAATGGTTATTTTAACTTTAACGATTTGTTCTCCGCACAGAGGAGCAAAAAAAAACTAACAAACTAAATGTGATTGCTTCGTTCTCGCAATGACTTAGTAATGTGATTAAATCTTAGAGCAAGATTTTAGCTCCGAGAAAGCTATCGTATTTGCGCATGGCAATCACAAACAGCAAGCTATAATTAAAAACGACTACAAAAAGCTATGTTTTGTAGTAGTTTTTTATGCTATATTTGATTAAAGTTATTTGCATTTTAACCTAAATCCTTATAGCTCAACTAATTCTTTTTTTATCCTTAAAGTTTCTCGATTTATAGCTTCCCAATTGGATTTTCCAACATACCTGTATTTTATGGTACCATTTTCATCTAGAGCAAGTAAAGTAATCCATTCATTATCGCATAATTCTCTTATAGACTCGTGCTTCTCTAAAACGCCATTGATTGCATCCGTTGGCGCTTCGACAATCACATTTAATCGCTGTGGCAAATGTTGGTACGATGTGCCATCATGTACGGATTGTAAAGGTAGGCCTATTCTCAAATCACCTGCTGATCCTTCCAATACGCCAATTCCACCAGAAACATTGTGCAGCGTTTTATTACCAGCGCCTAAATTATCATTATCAGCGGTACTAGCGAAATATTGTAAGTTGATCCAACTTGTAACAACCATTGGCGCAGTCATAATGGCTTCTAGTACCTTAAAACCTTCATCCGTTTGCCATTTGTAGGAGTGCAGAAATGACTTACCCTGGAAATCCAATCCGGAGGTTCTGTAGCGGGGAGCGACAACAAATGTGTTGCATCCAGCAAGTCCCCATTCAGGTCTCACTTGAGACCAATCTTTACTTCGATTCAACACAGACGCGTTCACATCGTTCGATTTGATTTTCATTCGCAGCGCACGCTCTTCTCTTGCCGCTTGACTCGTATTTGTAAGTACATTTTTAATTTCTTTTAGGAGCTGAACATGGCTGGATGGAACGTTCCTTTCTCCGAGTATGGAAATCTCATCTGTAGTGGTATCATGCAAGCAAGCCACAAAATGGGTGTCAGAAGGAATACTGACTCCTTTTTCACTGAGTCCTAAGCGAACAGCGGGGTCGTTTAAAATTTTCTCCGCGGTCATTGCATTTATTTCTCCTGAATGACCTCCACAAGCACCACAATCCAATCCTGTTGCATGGGGATTGTTTACCGTTGTAGCACCATGACCTGTAATCATTATCAAAGCTGCCATTTGTTCTTTAAGGCCCATTGCCGTGAGTGCCGATGCACCCATATTAATTTTGTCCTTCAGCGGAATTTCTGACACATCTACATCTCGACCTTTTTTTAGCAATTTTTCCAATCCATCTGTATTCGGATTTTCTGTAGGACGTGTCCAACCGAATGAATCGCTCAGTAATTTTGGGAGATAGGACAAGCCCAATGGACTTACAAACCCGAAGGAAGCAATAGCTCCTTTTCTGAATAATTTCCAATTTTTATCAAATTGATGTTTTTCAGTTCGTTTCTTCTCTGCCTTCGATAGGTCTTGCTTGTCTGCCAGCGTTTCTTTGACGATTGCTCCAGTCGGGATCAAAACAGGACATTGATTTTTGCCCTGTTTATGTGCAATCGGAACATAGTTGATTGAAAAACCAAAGAACCCGGCAAAACCAATGGTTTCTATTTCCGGATCAACCTTTTCCAAGTTTCTTCTGTACAGTTCTGAACGCACATCGATACAGAAAACTGCCTGAGCTTTCGGTCTTTTAAGTGTCTTTTCTTCACCTTTGTTATTCTTAAACTTCAAAACCAGTTGACGCTGAAGCGCAAAATCGTAGGCATTTTGCAAGATTAATTTGGTCTCCAAATGCTCATCATAATGACCACTTTCGGTTTGAATTTGATAGGCAGCCACACTAATGTCCCAAGTTGCTTCAATTCCTTTTTCTGCGAAACTCTCATAGACAGCTAATTCCCAAGCCAATAAGACACTTAAAAATGAAGATAAGTTTGTCGATTTCCCTCCATACATGCTGTTGTTCCAATCTTTTCCTGCGATAAAAGAAGACCAGCCTACCAATTTCAAAAGGAGCGTATGAAGATAAATCTCCTGAAGTTCTTTTGGAACATTTAATTTTTCAAGTACGATATGTGCAACTTCAAATGAATCATCAGGCAGTTGTTTAATTGTACTTCTAAATTTTTTAATTCCCATCAAATCTGTAGATAAATCTACTTTTACTTCATTTTTCCATGAAATAAATAGGTCTTCATCAGGATTTGTGGTGTTCCATAAAGCGTGCTGTTCATCAAAGTAAGCTGATGCCCAAGATGAAATAAGGTCCACAAAAAGCTCATTTATTGGACTTGATGATACTTCTTCCGCAAGGTCAACCATCGTGGTGAATTTAAATGGTGTTTCGGGAACACTAGATAATACCTGTGCTCTCTTTATAAATTTATCTATTTCAGCACTTTGAGCTTCATTTTTATCCAAAGCCATTTTAATATCGATGTCAAGAATCGATTTCTGCTTGATTTGATCAAGATAAAATTCCAAGGGCATCGTCATGTTAATGTCCGATCTTTCTTTTAGCAGCTTTGCTGCACCATTGAAACTAAACTCCGAAAGTCCAAGATACGGATTTACCGCAACACTATTTTTTAAAGGCCAAGATGGCGCAATTCGCTTACAGCTCTTTAAGATTACTTCGTTTAAATTTTGATTTTCCATTTGAAAGCTCTGTATATATGTTGAATTGCTATTCGTTTCATTAAACGATTAGAAGCGTTTATAATTTGATATTGTTATGCGGTCTACAAGAAGATTTAGATAGAATCCGTTTCGCACATGCACTCCAAAATTCTTGTACATAGTTCCTTTTTTTAATATGGGTGATAAAAGATGAATTAAAACCGTAGTAAAAAACACCATTAACATTGTGGCTGAAAGGAACATCATTAATTTACCCGGCTTAGCTATTGGAGGAATTTGAGCGCCAAGAGTCAAGCGTGTCAACTCTTCTAGGCCATAGAACGACATCAGGACAAGCACCGTGGCCCCCATTATTTTAAGTATTGATCTAAAATAATTGCCTGAGTCCACTGCATTTACAACAAGGTTCATTACTCCCGTAAAAATCACCCCTCCTATTATCAATAGTTGGTATTCTGAACTGGTCGTAACTCCCCAAAAGGATGATATGAGAAGAAATAATGCGATTGAAATGGCCAATCCAATTATCATCCTTCCCACGCTTCCTTTTCTAGAATAGGTCGAGGCTTCCTTTGTGATCACCTTTTCGACCATGCTACCAGAAGAAAGAAAAGAATGCGCCTTAAAGAAAGAGTGCGCAACCAGGTGGAGCAAAGAAGCAGCGTAAAGCCCCAGTCCACAGGTCATCATAGAAAAGCCCATGTGAGCGACACTAGAATAAGCAAGGGATGTTTTTATGTTTGGCTGGGTTGTGAACACAAGCGCGCCATAAAGAGCGGTTATTGCTCCCAAAACAAATAAGAAGACAGGTGCAATCGATACTACATCCAAAAGATATGCAAAGCGAATCATCAGAAAAGGCCCTGCATTCAACAAGCCCGCATGGAGTAAAGCTGAAACAGGAGTTGGAGCTTCCATCACTTCGATTAACCAACCGTGGAAAGGAATCTGTGCTGATTTGAGTGCCGCCGTTAAAACCAAAAGCACGGCAGCAACTTCAAGTGAAAGCGAAACCGCATGCAATTGTGTTTGCTTTAATTCTTCGAAAATGACACTCAAATTTCCAGAGCCAAACTCAATGTAAATCAAACTAAGAGCAATTAAAAGGAATATATCTCCCAATCGAGCTACGATGAATTTTTTTCTTGCCGCAATTCTCGCCTTTTTGCGATTCGGATAAAACACAATCAATTTATTGAGCGCTAAACTGGTAAAGACCCAGGCAATAAACAATCCAAATATATTTCCAGATAACACAAGCAGCTGAACTAAACCAATAGTCAAAGCCAGTTCACTTATGAATTTAGCTTGATTCGAATCACCATCAAGATAATTATAACTGAATCTTAAAACGACAATTGCGATAATGGATATCATCGAAAACATAATTAAACTAAGTGGATCGATGCGTATTAAAAATCCCAGATCATAGATTCCAAATAATCCACTTTCGATCATTCCGAAATTAAACAACCAAACTGCTCCAACCAAAGAGATAATAGTAGCTAGCAAGGAAGCAATTCTGGTAAGATTAGTTAATAAAATCAAATTAGAAGCTTTGTTGGGAACAATTCCAGCCACTAAAAACATAGCCATTGGGATAATAAATAAAATGCAAAGGGCAACTTCAATCATGTCTGTTTCGTTTTAAATTCTCTGCAAAATAACGGTTTAGAACTCATATATTTTTATTTATACTTATTATATAATCCATTAAATATATTTATGAATAAAAAAATAATTGGTTTCTCTCTTGGAAATATAGTATTCCGGCGATTAACGTTAATACTTAGTCCGTCGACAGGCTTTCTGCAGCTGAATTTGCTTCGCTTATACCAGTTGCGCGTTATACTGCAGTAAACCAACTAATTGTAACATTTTATAAAACTTAGATACTAATTACTAACTTTAAATAATTAATTTTTAAAACAAGAAAAATGAAAAAAAGAAAGTCCCTAATTCTACTGTCAAGTGGAATGTTTGTAATCGCAATTTCACAAATTCTTTAACGTTTTGTAAAATTACCCGATTTTGCTAAAGGTTTATTTATTGGAATTGGAATTGTCATGTTACTATTGGCAATAATTTTTGGCAATTTTAAAACCGCTCAATACAATTGAATTTAAATTCAAAGTGATGAGATAAAATTAATTCCTGAACTGTTTAAGCAAGCAAAAAATACGGTAGAACCAATTTTGAAAATTACTGAGAAGAAATATTATTTTGAAATAAAATATTAGGTATAACAAGTCATGCTATATAGCAAAGTCGGTAATCCTTTGAATGCGCAAAGTGTCACCACAATAAAATATCAATAGACAAAAAATGAAAGCAATAGTATATATAAAATATGGGCCGCCAGAAGTTGCTAAATTAATGGACGTTGAAAAACCTAAACCCGAAAACGAAGAGGTATTAGTGAAAGTGTATGCGACTACTGTAAACCGAACTGACTCTGGTTTTCGTAGTGCCGAATATTTTATTTCACGATTTTGGAGTGGCCTTTTGCGACCAAAACATACTATATTAGGATGTGAATTTGCAGGTACAATTGCAGAAATCGGGAAAAATGTAATTACATTCAAAAAAGGAGATAAAGTTTTTGGTTATAATGACAAAACTTTTGGAGGACACGCAGAATATTTAACCATTGCTGAAAATGACGCAATTGCAATTTTACCGAATAACTTAAACTTTGAGGAAGCAGCACCAATTACTGAAGGGGCTCATTATGCGTTAAATAACATTAGAGCATCTAAAATAAAAAGTGGACAAAATGTTTTGGTTTATGGTGCCACTGGAGCGATTGGTTCTGCAGCTGTTCAACTTTTAAAATATTTTGAGACAAATGTCACTGCTGTTTGTAACACCAAAAATATTGAACTAGTTAAATCACTCGGTGCAGATATTGTAATTGATTATCAAACACAGGATTTTACAAAAACAGAAAACAAATTTGATTTTATATTTGATGCTGTTGGTAAAAGTTCATTTGGACAGTGTAAACCACTTCTTAACAAAAAAGGAATTTACATTTCCACTGAGTTAGGCAAGAATGCGGAGAATGTATTTTTCGCACTTATGACTCCATTTTTTGGCGGTAAAAAGGTTTTATTTCCAATCCCGACAATCAATAAAGAGGACGTTCTATTCTTTAAGGAACTAATTGAAAAAGGAGCTTACAAACCTGTCATTGACAGAGAATATAAATTGGAGCAAATTGTAGAGGCATACAAATACGTTGAAACCGGACAAAAAACGGGTAATGTGGTAATAAAGGTAATTGAATGACCAAACCCGCTCTCTCTGAAGAGTTAGTCAGTTGCGATTTCTTGCTGGATGGCGATGTAACTGGTACGTCACCTCAACCCGAATTCACAACGTCAGTACCAAACTGAAATACTTCTAAACCAACACTCCAAGCAGCGAAACTTTAAAAACTAATTATATAAAATAAAATTACTATGAATACATTAAAATTAACGGTAACAGCATTAGTCTTATGTGTTTTTTTTAGCACGGCAACCTATTCTCAGATCGCTTCAAAAGAGGTAGACGTTTTGGTAGAAAATGCTATGAAAAAATTTGAGGTTGCAGGTTTGGCAGTAGCCATAGTAAAAGATGGTAAAATAATTTACAAAAAAGGTTTTGGTATACGATCCATTGAAACCAAAGAACCCGTTAATGAATTCACTAATTTTCAAATTGCCTCCAATAGTAAAGCATTCACCACTGCTGCACTTTCCATTTTGGAGGAGGAAGGCAAGTTAAAATGGGAAGACAAAGGAAAAAAATACATTCCGGAATTTAAAATAAAGACACAAATTCTCAAAAAACTGTAACCATGGAATTAGACGAGTTAAAAAACACTTGGGATAATGCAAACAATCCAATAGATCAAAACTTAACACCGAAAATGATAGACCAAATGATTCAAAAAAAATATCATGCAAAAATTAAAAAAATAGCTTATCCCGAGATTATAGGCGTAATCATTTGTTTAATCAGTGCATTCTTCATAGGATTAAATTTTTATAAATTAGACACCGCATTTTTACAAGGCGCAGCTATATTGTCCATTTTATTATTAGTGATTCTTTCGCTAATTAGCCTAATAAGCCTTCGACAATTAAATATCCCAGAAGATATCAATATGCCTTATGCAGCAACACTAAAAATATTTGCTACTCAAAAATTACAATTTTATAAATTGCAAAAAACGAACGTCATTTTAAGCTACGTACTACTGGTGTCAATAATTATTTTGCTGTCCAAATTTTTCAATCGGAAAGACATTACGGAGACCAAATATTTTTGGACTTACTCTTTTAGTTTTGGCTATTTATTTTTGTTGTTCTACTCCAAGTGGGTGGCTAAATATTACAAGAAAACAGTGCAAAAAAGTGAAGAATTGTTGCAGGAGTTACAGCAGTGACAAATTAGTTGGATTGAATTCAATAACAAACAGTCCCAAAAAAGAAAAAGCTAAATCAGTAACGATTTAGCTTTTCTTTTTTAATTGAATTAAAAACGATATTACTTTGTTTTTACCGGTGGCAAATCAAATGCGGCTGATTCATGCTCAAAACCATTGCGGTGGGAACCATCACAAAAAGGTTTGTTTGCTGATAATCCGCAACGGCAAAGACCCAAAGCCGTTCTTCCTTCTAATCCGTATGTTTTTCCTTCGCAGTCTGTTATTTCGAAATCACCCTCTATTTTGATTGATCCGTTACGATTTATTGTTAGTTTAGTTTTGCTCATAATACTATTTAATTTTTTAGAGTTCAAAGATGCAAAATATATGCTGACAGCTTAGAATTAGCGCTTTTTTTATTATTCAAAAAAACTAATTTACATTAATTCTATATTATTCGAAATAGAATCTAATCCGTCTGCGGAAATTACACCCAAAAGTCAAGCATAATTGAAACCTATCTAATTATCAGTTTTATAGATATAAACCTTCACATTAATAAAAAATAATTGGAATTTTTTCTAAAAATATAACAAATCATCAAACAAATAACAGTATCTTAACATTAGGGGTTATATATTTGGTACTTAAACCAAAACCTTAATAACAAATGAAACAATTTTACCAAATTCGCCATTTTTTGGCCTTTCTAAGTATTTTTTGTTACTTCAGTGGATCCTTATTTGCCCAAGGAACATCTCCTGTACCGCAAAACATACCTTATTTCCAAGATTTTTCTACTTTACCATCCTCATCAATTACTTATCCTTATGGATTTCAGGGCTGGACCGCTGGTTTAGCTCCTGGAAGTTCGTACAACACGAGCGCCACTTTGGTTGCTGACCGAGCTCTGCTAGCCGGTAGTTCGGCTTCAACGACAACTGGTGGCTTTCATAATTACAATGGGAAAATTGGTTTTTTAAATAGCGGCTCTTTAGATTTAACCATCGGATTAGCCATCAATACTATCGGTAAATCTGCTATCGAAGTACAATTTGACGCTATGGTGATTCGCAATCCTTATAATATTCCGCCTGCTGTTGCTAATACAAGAATAAACGAAATGGTTTTGCAATATAGAATAGGAAATACATCGGTGTTCAACACATTGCCTTCTACTTCCTATTTAAGTAATTCTGTAAAACAAACAACTTCAGGAATTACTTCGCCTTTAAATCCTATTACTATTAAAGTGATTTTACCTGTTGAATGTAACAATCAAGAAGTAGTACAATTAAGATGGATTTCTAAACAAAATTCTGGAGGTGGCTCACGTCCATCTTTTGCAATTGATAATATCAGAATCCAAAATGATATTACTCCACCTACAAATATGGTAGGATTTCCGAAAATAGATAATATCCTTTCGGATGGTTTTGATTTCTCTTCCCAAATAAATGAAATTGGTAAAACCTATTTCGTCGTCCTAGCTGGTGGTAGTTCAAAACCAACTCCTACTCAAATAATTGCTGGATTAGATTCAAACGGAAATACAGCGTTTAAGTCTGACTTTTTGGACGTTACAAATGAAAGTATAGTATACACAAAAAACATAACGGACTTATCTTTAGGTACTGACTATGTAATTTATTCTATTTCACAAGATGCTTTTGGAAACATACAAACACAAGCAAATCAGATTAATGTTAAAACCTATAATATTCTAACTCCTAAGTTATTGCCTTCAATAAACAATCTTAATTTTGGATTTTCAGAACAAAATTTTGATTCAAAAACATTAAGTTATCAATTGCAGTATGCAAATCTTACTGATGTAGTTACGCTAACTGCTCAAGGTAATTTCAGCATTTCTAAAAATGCGAATGATACTTTTCAATCGACTTTGACTTTTGACGCCACCGATTTAGCGGTCAATAGCAGCACAACTGTTTATGTGCGATTTACGCCTAATGCACTTGGTGCTTTTTCAGGCTCTATCATCCACCAATCTACTGGTGCTGCCAATAAAACATTACTTTTAACAGGAACAGGGATTAATCCATACCTCCAAAATTTCAATGATGTCAATGTATTAAACAATAGTGGCTGGAAGGCCTATAGCATAAGTGGCGACAAAGTTAAATGGGCTAGCACAACCACTCGTTTTAACAGTTCTCCAGCTGCGGTGTTAATGAACGGATATGCGGAAACCGGAGCAAGTAAAGACTGGTTGATTTCGCCAAGTTTACGTTTGGACAGTTTTGATAAATTTCCTTTATTGTCATTTTATGCCCGTAAATTCTATGCTGGTACCAATTTGAAGTTAATGGTATCTACAGATTATGATGGAATAAGCAATCCGGAGACGGCTACATGGACCGCTTTGGAAGGTGATTTTCCAACTACAACAGGTGTTTTCAAACAATCTAAATATATCAATTTAGAGGCCTATAAAACAAACCATACTTATGTGGCATGGGTTTATGAAACGCCAACGAATGACGCAAACAACTCAGCCGAATGGACCATTGACGATGTTAATATTACTAATGAAGCAACATTTTTGGCTTCAAATCCAAATTTAAATTTTGGAGAAGTAAGTCCAAATACCATTTCAGATAGTCAATCTTTTATTTTCATGGCTGGAGGTTATGGAGATGTAACGATCACAGCTCCTTCAGATTATCAATTATCTGTTGATAATGTAAATTTTGTTTCAAAAGTAGTTGTTTCACAAGCGGAAGCACTTGCAGGAAAAACTATTTATGCTCATTTCGCACCCACTTCTAAAGCCTTAAACCTTTCAGGTTCATTGATAATCACCGCAACTGGATTGAACCAAAAAATAGGTTTCTTTACTGGTTCTTCTTTGCCAAAAACAGAAACTTTTGATATTGTAAGTTACAATTTAGAATTTTTCGGAAGTAACGTTGTTGGTTCCACTGGAAGTGAATTTGGACCAATAGACGATGCGTTGCAAATTGAAAACGTTGCCAAGGTTATGAATAAACTGAACGCGGATGTTTATGTAGTTCAAGAAGTTTCTGATGAGCCTTCATTAGACCTATTGATTCAAAAAATAAGCATTAACGGAAAAACATTTGACAAAAGCGTTTCTCCAGCATGGTCTTATTCATTTGCTCCGGCAGATCCCCTATTTCCACCTCAAAAATTGGTAGTGCTTTACAATACTCAAACTACCAAAGTAAACAAAACACGTGTTATGTTTAGCGATTTGTATGATGACATTCGTGCCGGAAAAACAACATTACCTAATTATCCAAGCAGCAGTTCTAGCTTTTTTGCTTCAGGACGTTTGCCTTATTTAGTTAATGTGGAAACCAACATTAACGGAGTTAAAAAAGAAATAAACCTTATTGATATTCACGGTCGTGCCAATAGCGGAACCGATATTTCAAAATACAACATGCGTAAATATGATGCTGAATTTTTGAAAGACAGTTTGGATGCAGAATATCCAAATGCGAACTTTATGATTTTGGGTGATTATAATGATGATGTGGATGTATCTGTTATTAGTCCTAATCCATCATCATATCAAAAAATGGTAGAAGATACTGATCGTTACAATGCATTAACATTAGAGATCAGTAAAGCGGGAGCCTATAGCTACTTAGGTTCTGGAGGGTTTTTAGATCATATTATTGTATCTAATGAATTAACGAGTGAGTACGTACCGAATTCAGTTGCCGTTTATGACCCAAGATTAGATATTGCTAATTATGTTAATACTACATCTGATCACGGACCTGTAATTGCACGTTTTGAACTTAAAAAGAAGGAACAAACTATCAATTTTCCATCGATTGCTGTTAGCGAAAGTATTACTTCTTATGATTTAACAGCGACTGCAACATCTGGTTTGAACGTTACTTACAGCAGTTCTGACGAGACCATTGCTAAAGTAAATAACAATACAATCCAAATTGTTGGAGCAGGTACTGTTACTATTATGGCAACTCAATCAGGGAATGAGTATTATTCGGCTGCCGCTGATGCTACTCAGTCCCTTACTATAACTGATACTATTTTACCTGTTATCGAAACATTGACAAACATTATAAAAAACAATGATTTAGGTGTATGTGGTGCTGAAGTTAACTTTACAGCTCCAACAGGAACGGATAATTTCTCAGGTGCTTCTACAATTCAAATTGCAGGATTACCATCAGGGACTGAATATCCATTAGGAACTACAACTAATACTTTTCAAGTAACGGATGCTTCTGGGAACAATGCAATAAGCACATTTACAGTAACAGTAACCGATACAGAATTACCTATCATTGCCAAATTAGCTAACATTTCTAAAAACAACGATTCTGGTAAGTGTGGAGCCATTGTTACATTTACTACACCAGTAGCTACCGATAATTGTTCAGGTGCGACTACTTTACAAATTGCAGGATTACCATCAGGAACGGAATATCCATTAGGAACTACAACTAATACTTTTCAAGTAACGGATGCCGCTGGAAATATTGCAACTACTGCATTTACTGTAACAATAAACGATACAGAATTACCTACACTAACCTGTCCAGGAAACATCGTTCAGAAAAAAGAAGGTAAACTACATGGAGTAGCCGTCAATTACGCTCTTCCTCTAGGAAACGATAATTGTAGTGGCTTTACCATTAAGCAAACAGAAGGATTGCCTTCAGGAAGTATTTTCCCATTAGGAGTTACCACTAATACTTTTAAAATAGTTGATGCTTCAGGGAATACTGCCAACTGCTCCTTTACGGTAACAGTTGTACAAGCGATAACTCCAAATAATAGCAATGCTAACCAAGTACTTTCTGTAGTAGCTTATCCTAACCCTGCAACGGATTTGGTCAATATTACTGTAAAAACAGACACACCGAAGAGCATGACATTGAAACTATATGATATTTTTGGAATGTTAGTTGGATCACCTATTGAAATTAATGGTATCACTACTGAAAACACAATTCAAATCAATGTGAGCAATTTCAGAAGAGGCGTTTACGTTTACACATTAAGCGCAGACAACAAAGTCTTATTTGCTGATAAAATAATCAAAAAATAAAACCTGTTTCCTAAGATTAAAAATGCCAGATTCTTTAATGAGTCTGGCATTTTTTATATCTGCATCAAAAAGAACATTTTTTTGTCAAATTATATTTTAGTCTTAGAATTAAAATATTACCTAGCAGGGAGAACTTCATAAAATCCACATTCGTGCTGAGGGTACTAAATAAATTTATTTTTTGGATGATGATTATTGGATTGAGGTAAAGGGCGTGAAACGTTAGTATAAAAGTTTATACCTTTCATAAAAAACATAAACCACTTCTAATCAAAGGTGTGAAAATTGATACTTTTCTATTAAATTATGTAATGTTTACATCCTATTTGTTACGCATCTTTGTATCATAGATTTCAGTTTTCTTTTGAACTAAAATGAAGGCAGACAATCGCACAGCAGCAGCTTTTGGATACTGTAAAAGTTGATAGGTAAAAATGAATTGATAAAAAATAAAAAAACCCCCCAGTTACCTGAAGAGTTTCCATTATATATAAGATGTACAATCTTCTAAAATTTCGTTCTTACAAAACTCTGTTAACCTGAACAACTTTCTTTTTATAATAGTTTTCTTTGGTTGAGGAAATAATTACGCCATTTCCTACTGAAGCATGGATAAATTTTATTTCGCCATCACAAACCTCTACTACCATACCAACGTGGTTAATTTGGTTTCTGCCATTGGTTTTAAAGAAAATCAAATCTCCTTTTTTAGCTTCCTCGGCCTCAACCTTATTACCGAAACCAGACTGTTCTATAGAAGATCGTGGTAACTTAATATCAAATGCGCCAAATGTATTACACATTAAACCAGAACAATCAAATCCAGATTTTGAAGTACCACCAGTTTGATATCTTGTCCCAATATTTTCTGCAGCTTTTTCTATCAGTTGATCTAAAAAATCACTATTTCTGGCCATACTGACAAAACTTTTTATTTCCGATTTTGTAGTTTCAATAGTATTGTTCTCAGCCGTACTGTTTTCATTTTTACTGACTTCATTTTTATTGATTTCAGCATTTACGACAACAGCAATCTCTTCTTTAGGTACATTAGAACTATGAATATTCAATTTGTAACCTACCGGCAGACTCTTTTTAACTTCAGGATTTTGTTTTTCTAATTCTTGAACTGTAATACCATATTCTTTTGCGATTCCGTATTTTGTTTCTTTTGGTAAAACTTCCCGAATAATATCTTCTTGTGTCGTTGAATTTAAAATAGCACTTGGTTGAATTTCGCCTACTATTTCAGCCGTTAATTTTTCTTTTTTTGATTGAGGAACAATAACTTCTTCCTCTTTTGAAGAATCTTTTTTCGATTGAGTATTAGCGATTGTTGCTTCTTCAAGGACAGGCTTACTTTCTTCAGACACAACAGCAACTTCAGCAACTATAGAAGCATTTGTAGGTATATTTATTTTTTGTCCAACTCTAAGGGATTTAACTCCAATTGCAGGATTGACCTTATCTAACTCTTTTAATGATATTCCGTATTTTTTTGCTATTGAATATTTAGATTCTTTTGGTAAAACTTCTATTATGGTAACTTCTGAACTTGAATTTGTATTTTCAGATGTTACTTCTACTTGTGTATTTTGTGAGGTCTTTTTTGAATGAGGAGAAACTGCTATTTCAGTATTTGATTTTGCGTTACCGGGAATTGTGATTTTTTGACCAATTTTCAATCCTGAAGTTTCTAATGTTGGATTAGCTTGGTTTAATTCTTTTAGTGTGATTCCGTATTCTTTTGCAATTCCGTAAAGTGTTTCTTTGACGAGCACTTCGTGTTCTTTTCCGGAGTAGTTTGCTGCAATCTTAGTTTTGGCATTCGTGTTTTTTTCAGCAGAGGTAGGAATTAATAATACCGAATTAAGTTTGAGCAGGTTTTTGGCTTTTGGATTCAGTTTATAAATTTCACTTGGATTTACCTCATATTTCTCTGCTATACTCGAAACAGTTTCCCCTTTTACGATGGTATGCTTCTTGGTTTTTTCCTGTGAAAAAAGAACAATACTATTAAATAAAAACAATGTTATAACTAATTTTAGACTCATATTCATTTTTTTCAAATTACTTACCCCATTTCATTCTACATAGCGATTTCGGGATATAATTATTAAATCTCGCTATGGTTTATTGCTTAACTCATTTGTTTAAAAAAATATAAAAAAAATCTTATCTCTTTTATAAAAAGAGGGCGTAATACATACATCTTAAAAACTTGTGATTTTTGTTCAGATTGCAAAAGCAATTTAAACTGTAACGCAATACAATTCTAATGAATTGCCACGTTGAAAATAAAAAATTAAAAAGAAGATTTGATTCCTACTAGTAATCAAAAAAAATAGTTCTTTTTAAAATTTGATTTTTCTGAATTGCTAATATAACTGATTCAATCAAAAAAACCATGTGTTTTTTTGATTTTAACGTGTTAAAAAAACAAAACGCAGATTTTTTAGCATTTTTTAGTGCTATTCGGAACAGAAAATTTCATTTTTTATAAAATAATTCCATTATCATCTTTTAAAAAAAATCTGAATTTTAGAAAAAAACACGCTTGTTAGTTCTAGCCCTGATGGGAGTAAAAAGCCTTTTGAAGTGGAGTTGCATTTTTTCCTGACAAAAAAGAGCGACCAGAGAAAGCTCCTTTTTTATCTTGGAAAAAAGCAAGTTCACGAAAAAGCTTGAAACGGCCAGCAGGAAATAGCTTCAAAAAAACCACCTCATTTTATATGAAGTGGTGCTATTAATTCTCTTGCTTTCTTTATATTACATGAACATCACTCCACTTTTCAGCAAGTTTAGTGAGGTTAGCCCGCATTAAATCATCGGGAGTCATCGCTATTCTAAATTCGCAATTGGCTTCAAAATTTAAAAACCAAGGTTCAACAATAGATGGTATAGCCGCCGCATCAGGAACTTCAACCACCATAATAGCACCTCGATGACCATCTTGTTCGGAAAAATAAATACTCTCTGGTTTGATATCATCAATCACTCGACTGATGATTTCGCCAGCTGTACCATTTCTAGCCATTGAGTTAAAAGGCTCAATAGGAAAGATAACATTAACTAACATTCTCATTGCAATTGGATTTAAGATTAATAGTAACTAAAGATACAAAATAAAACAATCACCATAATACTTAATTTGCTTATTACCACCACTTTAACCTAAATGTAAATAACCAGAGATGAAAAATTAGTTCTTCGAAGAAAATCCCTTAAACAAAAAACTCCCAAGTAACCTTGAGAGTTTTGAGTATAAAATATTTAATTTACTTATGCATTACTGGCAGCAGCAATCAAGTTTAATGCTGAACCGGCAACGAACCAACCAATTTGTCCTTCGTTATAAGTATGGTTTGCCAAGATGATATCTTTGGTTCCATCAGCGTGAACAAATTCTAACGTTAATGGTTTACCTGGAGCAAAATCAACTAAATCAGTGAAGTTGATGGTGTCATCTTCCTTGATTTTGTCGTAATCAGTTTCAGTAGCAAATGTCAATCCTAAAAGACCCTGTTTTTTAAGGTTTGTTTCGTGGATACGAGCAAATGATTTTACCAATACCGCTTTAACACCTAAGAAACGAGGTTCCATAGCTGCATGCTCACGTGAAGATCCTTCTCCATAATTGTGATCTCCCACAACAATTGAAGGAACACCAGCCGCTTTGTAAGCACGTGCTACAGCAGGAACTGCGTCGTAAGTACCAGTCAACTGATTTTTAACCGTATTTGGCTTTTGGTTGAATGCATTGATAGCACCAATCAACATATTGTTTGAAATATTATCTAAATGTCCACGGAAACGCAACCATGGTCCTGCCATAGAGATGTGATCTGTAGTACATTTTCCGTAAGCTTTGATAAGCAATTTAGCACCTGCGATATTTTTTCCATCCCAAGGCAAGAACGGTGCTAATAATTGTAATCTTTCTGAGGTTTCACTAACGGTTACCTGAATACCTGAACCATCAGCGGCTGGCGATTGAAAACCAGGGTCTTTCACATCAAATCCGTTTTTCGGCAATTCGTCACCTGTTGGCACCTCTAACATCACTTCTTCGCCATCTTCGTTGATCAAGGTATCAGTTAAAGGATTAAAACTTAAATCCCCTGCAATGGCCATAGCGGTCACCAATTCTGGTGAACCTACGAAAGCCAATGTGTTTGGGTTTCCATCAGCACGTTTAGAAAAGTTACGGTTGAAAGAGTGAACGATCGTATTACGTTCTTCTTTATCAGCCCCTTCTCTGTCCCACATTCCGATACATGGTCCGCACGCATTTGCAAATACCGTCGCACCAATCTTATCGAAAGTATCAATAAAACCGTCACGCTCGATTGTATAACGAACCACCTCAGAACCTGGAGTGATCGTGAATTTTGATTTTAATTTTAATTTTTTGTCGGTGACTTGTTTGGCTATTGAAGCTGCGCGAGCGATATCTTCATAAGAAGAGTTGGTACAAGAACCAATCAAACCTACTTCGATTCTCAATGGCCAGTTATTTTTGATTGCTTCCTCTTTCATTTTAGAAATTGGTGTAGCTAAATCCGGAGTATAGGGACCATTTAAATGTGGCTCTAACTCGTCTAAGTTGATTTCGATAACTTGGTCAAAATACAATTCTGGATTTGCATACACTTCAGCATCACCTGTTAAGTAAGGAGCAATTTTATCAGCAGCATCAGCCACATCGGCTCTATTTGTAGAACGTAAATAACGTCCCATTGAAGCATCGTAACCAAATGTTGAAGTAGTAGCACCAATTTCGGCACCCATGTTACAAATGGTTCCTTTTCCAGTACAAGACATAGAAGTGGCACCTTCACCAAAATATTCAACGATAGCACCAGTTCCACCCTTTACAGTAAGAATTCCGGCTACTTTAAGGATTACATCTTTTGGAGCTGTCCAACCGGATAGTTTTCCAGTCAATTTTACTCCAATTAATTTAGGAAATTTTAATTCCCATGCCATTCCTGACATAACATCAACAGCATCAGCACCACCAACACCAATTGCTACCATTCCTAAACCACCAGCGTTTACTGTGTGAGAATCGGTACCAATCATCATTCCACCTGGGAAAGCATAGTTTTCCAGAACTACTTGGTGAATAATCCCTGCTCCTGGTTTCCAGAAACCAATTCCGTATTTATTTGATACTGAAGAAAGAAATTCAAATACTTCATTACTTTGAGTTTTTGCTCTGGCCAAATCGGTTACAGCATCAACTTTAGCTTGAATCAAGTGATCACAATGTACGGTTGTAGGAACTGCAACTTTCTTTTTACCGGCGTGCATGAATTGCAATAATGCCATTTGAGCGGTTGCATCTTGACAAGCAACTCTATCCGGGGCAAAATCTACATAATCGACACCTCTTCCAAAAGCAGTTGATGGTATTCCATCCCAAAGGTGATTGTACAAAATTTTCTCTGTTAAAGTAAGCGGACGGCCAACTATCTCACGTGCTTTATCAACACGAGTTGTCATATTTGCGTACACTTTTTCAATCATTTCAATATCAAAAGCCATAAGATTTATATTATAATTGTTACTATTCTATTTTAGACATACAAGATACAAAAAAATAGAGTATAAAAAAAGCCTGAGTCTAATGACTCAGGCTTTTAAACTATAATTAACTAATTATGTGAATTATTTAACTAATAACTTATGAGAAGGCGCAAACTTAGTTAGATTGATACCTTCAACTGCCGTTTTATATTCTTCTATTGTTGGAGTTCTACCAAGTATTGTAGATAAAACCACAACCGGTGTAGAGGAAAGTAATGACTCTCCCTTTTTACCTTCAGCATCTTCTACGACTCTTCCTTGGAAAAGACGAGTAGATGTTGCCATCACTGTATCTCCTTTAGCTGCTTTTTCTTGGTTACCCATACAAAGATTACAACCTGGACGCTCTAGATATAGCATATTTTCGTATGAAGTACGAGCTGCGGCTTTTGGAACATTATCGTCAAATTCGAAACCAGAGTATTTTTGTAAAATTTCCCAATCCCCTTCTGCTTTTAATTCATCAACAATATTATAAGTAGGAGGAGCTACAACTAGTGGCGCTTTGAACTCTACTTTACCTTCTTGCTCATCAATATTCTTAAGCATTTGAGCTAGAATTTTCATATCTCCCTTGTGAACCATACAAGAACCGATAAATCCAAGATCTACTTTTTTAACTCCACCATAAAAAGAAAGAGGTCTAATGGTATCGTGCGTATATCTTTTAGAAACATCAGCATTATTAACATCTGGATCTGCAATCATTGGCTCAGCAATCTGATCAAGATCAACAACAACTTCAGCATAATACTTCGCATTTGCATCCGGTCTTAGCGCTGGTTTTTCACCCGAAATAATCTCGGCAATTCTCTTATCAGCAATAGCGATCAATCCTTTAAGAACTTGATTTTTGTTATCCATTCCCTTATCAATCATGATCTGAATTCTACCTTTTGCAATCTCTAAAGATTCAATCAGGGTATAATCCTCAGAAATACAGATGGAAGCTTTTGCCTTCATTTCT
Organism: Flavobacterium xylosi; assembly: GCF_042787345.1. Taxonomy (NCBI): domain Bacteria; kingdom Pseudomonadati; phylum Bacteroidota; class Flavobacteriia; order Flavobacteriales; family Flavobacteriaceae; genus Flavobacterium; species Flavobacterium xylosi. Next base: position 67,510 of record NZ_JBHZPZ010000013.1, read on the forward strand.
GCAGTCCAGTCCGTAAACGTAAATGCTTGATCCGCATTAAGAGTTCCAAGGTGAACCTCAATGATTCTTCCTTGGAATACATTCTCTCCTCCAAATGTTTTAAGCATCTGAGATTGCGTAGCATGCACCACATCACGGAAGTCCATGTAACCCTTCATGTCTCCTTTGAATGTTACCTTCACAGATTCAGGAATTGGCATTGAAGCTTCACCAGTAGCCAATGCAAGAGCAACAGTTCCTGAGTCAGCACCAAAAGCAACTCCTTTAGACATTCTGGTATGAGAGTCACCACCAATGATGATAGCCCACTCGTTTACAGTAATGTCGTTAAGTACTTTGTGAATTACATCCGTCATTGCATGATAAACGCCTTTTGGATCACGAGCTGTGATCAAACCGAAGTCGTTCATGAATTTCATCAATCTCGGAATATTTGCCTTCGATTTATTATCCCAAACAGAAGCAGTGTGACAACCTGATTGATAAGCACCGTCAACAATTGGTGAAATCACAGTAGCAGCCATAGACTCTAATTCCTGAGAAGTCATCAAACCAGTTGTATCTTGTGAACCAACAATATTTACGGTAACACGAACATCTGAACCAGCGTGTAAAACTTTACCCGGAGTTGAACCAACTGCGTTTTTATTAAATATTTTTTCTACAGCTGTAAGACCTTGTCCTTCAACAGAAACCTCTTTTGACGGAGCATATACAGGTACAATAGCAATACCAAGAGTCTTTGATGCAAATGTTTGAAGTTTTTTTCCAAATACAATAGCATAAGACCCACCAGCTTTTATAAATTCAATTTTCTGAGGCGTAAATGCGTTAGAAATATCTATCAATTCTTTATCTCCACTATAAAGTTTCTTTGTTTTTGTGTTGATTGTAAGAACAGTACCAGTAGCAACAGAATACACTTCCTCAAGAATAGGATCACCGCTTTCATTGCGAAGAACGTTGTCATTTTCATCTAATTTTTTTACCCAGTTTTTAAGATCCAAACCAATACCACCAGTAACATCTACAGTGGTTAGGAAAATCGGAGAAATACCGTTTGTTCCTGCAACAATTGGAGCAATATTAATAAATGGAACATAAGGACTTGCTTGTTTACCAGTCCAAAGAGCCACGTTGTTTACACCTGACATTCTTGATGAACCAACACCCATAGTACCTTTTTCAGCAATCAACATCACGCTTTTATCAAGATGCTGTGCTTGTAACGCTTTGATTTCATCTTGTGCTTCAGGAGAAATCAAACATTTACCATGCAGTTCACGATCTGATCTTGAATGCGCTTGGTTTCCTGGAGAAAGTAAATCAGTTGAAATATCTCCTTCACCGGCAATAAAAGTCACTATCTTAATTTCTTCTGCTATTTCTGGTAATTTCGTAAAGAACTCAGCCTTAGCGTAGCTCTCTAGAATGTTCTTAGCAGTTTCATTACCGCTTTTGAAAGCCGCTTCTAAACGATCTGTATCTGCTTCATAAAGAAAAACTTGTGTCTTTAAAACTTCCGCAGCAGCTTTTGCTATAGCAACATCATTACCTAAAGCTAAATCAAGTAAAACTGCTATAGAAGTTCCACCTTTCATATGCGACAATAACTCTAAAGCAAAAGCAGGTGTGATTTCAGCAACAACTGATTGACCTAAAACGATTTCTTTTAAAAAATTTGCTTTTACATTCGCAGCAGGAGTAGTTCCCGGAACAACATTATAAATAAAGAAGTTAAGAGAATCTGCTCTGTACTCGTTATTTAAATCTCTAATTTGTTCAATGATTTCGCTTAACAATTCAGCACCATCAATTGGTTTAGGGTGAAGCCCCTGACCTTTTCGTTCTTCAATCTCTTGAATGTAATCCTTATAAATATTCATAATAAAAGTCTTTTCTTGGTATTTTTATTTTTTGTACGCAAATTTAGGAATTAATGCCGAGAATTAAAAAAAATATAATAGATGTAGCTTTTTCAAAAATTATTATTACAAAATAAAGAATTTCACTGCTTTTTATTGTCAATAATTCAATTTTAAATTAAAATAATGAATTATTAATAATTTAAAATCTTTTCTTTGAGAAAGTTGAAATTTAATGATACTTAGGTAGTGATATTTCACAGTGTTTTCAGCTAAGAATCTTTCTAAATTAGCATTTACAACGTTGTAGTTGCATCTTTAAATGCTCTTTTAGGTCAAATTAAAATATTAAGTCAAAAAAAAAAAAAGCCAAACAGATTTTAGAAATTTGTTTGGCTTTTTTCTCAATATTAAAAATTATTACATTAATTTATCGATAATCATCTCTTCAGTAACCCCTTCGGCATCAGCCTTATAATTTTTGATAATTCTATGACGTAAAATTCCGGTAGCCACCGCTTTTACATCTTCAATATCTGGAGAAAATTTTCCATTGAATGCAGCATTGGCTTTTGCAGCCAAAATTAAATTTTGAGAGGCTCTGGGACCCGCACCCCAATCCAAATAATTCTTCACAAATTCGTTTGAAAGTGGATTATCAGGCCTTGTCTTGCTTACCAAAGTCACCGCATATTCAATCACATTATCTGCCACTGGAATCCTGCGAATCAATTGTTGAAAATCAATAATATCCTGTGATGTAAATAATGGATTTATGGTATTATTTAGGTCTGAAGTCGTTCGTTTTACCACCTGTACTTCTTCAGCAAAAGATGGATATTCGAGTTTTATGGCAAACATAAATCGATCCAACTGGGCCTCAGGCAACGGGTAAGTACCTTCCTGCTCAATAGGGTTTTGAGTTGCTAAAACAAAGTAAGGCAAATCTAATTTATAATTTTCACCAGCAATAGTAACGGAACGTTCCTGCATGGCTTCCAGCAAAGCGGCTTGCGTTTTTGGAGGCGTTCTGTTTATTTCATCCGCAAGGATGATATTCGAAAAAACGGGCCCTTTTATAAACTTAAATTTTCGATTCTCATCTAATATTTCGCTTCCTAAAATATCCGATGGCATCAAATCCGGTGTAAATTGAATTCTTTTAAAATCCAGTCCCAATGCAAGGGCAAGGGTATTAACCATAAGCGTTTTGGCTAGTCCAGGAACTCCAACTAACAAGGCATGACCGCCAGAAAAAATACAAAGTAAAATTTGATCCACTACTGCATCCTGACCCACAATGATTTTTGCTATTTCGTTTTTCAGTTCATTCCTTTTTTGAACTAAGTTATGTATTGCAGCTACGTCAGACATTTTTCGAATGTTTATTAAATTAAAAAAGAGTTAGCGATATGAATTCATAAAGCTAACTCTTTTTATTTATTTTAGAAAAATTATTTTTTTAACCAATTATTCGTGAAAGTACAATCTCTGTACTCTCCAATAACTTTAATATAGGTTTCTTTGATTTTCTCATCAAACCATTTTCCAATGGTTTTAATTTGTTTTTCTTTCAATGCCAATTCTTTTATTTTGATATAATCCTTTGCATAATCAGCAGTATGCTCGTCAATTCTGTTGGTTACGGTAATTAACTTGTATTTTTTCTTACCTTGTTCGTCTTCCAATAATGGCAGAGAAACTTCTCCTTCTTTCAAATTTGAAACCTGACTGTACAAACTAGGATCCATTTTGGTTAATTCAAAACGAGTATCTTGTGTTCTAGGATTGATTAAAGCTCCACCGTTTACTTTGGTTTCTTTTTCGTCTGACATAGATCTTGCTGCATCTGCAAAAGTAACTTCCGTGCTTTCAATTTTTTTTCTGATTAATTCAATCTTCTCCTTCGCTTCGTTCATAGATTCTTGCGTGACAGATGGCGTCAATAATATATGACGTAATTCAACTTCTTGCCCTTTTATTTTTTCGATATAAATAATATGAAAACCAAAAGATGTTTCAAAAGGTGCCGAAATTTCTCCTTCAGCAAGACTAAAGGCAACGTCTTTAAACTCTTTTACAAAGGGAGTCTTACGGTTCATTTTGTAATATCCACCATTTGTGCTAGAAGCCGGATCTTGAGAATAAAGAACCGCTTTTGTAGCAAAACTGGATCCTTCTTCACATTCCTTTTTAAAACCATTCAATTTATCAATAACTATTTGCTTGTCGGCATCCGACACTTTTGGAGTCACGATAATTTGCGCCACTTCCATTTCTGCACCAAAAAGAGGAAGATCAGCAGTAGGAATCTTTTTGAAAAAATTTCGAACTTCTTCGGGAGTAATTTCAACTTCGCCGACGATCTTTTTTTGCATTTCTGAAGTCAGTTTTTGCTCTTTTAAGATATCAAAGAAATACGTTCTAAACTCTTCTTCATTATTTTTCTTGTAATACTGTACTACTTTCTCAAGAGATCCTAATTGTTCTGTCATATAGCTCAGTCGGTCATCCATCATCCCTTTTATTTCAGAATCAGATACCTTAATACTATCTTGTATCGCTTGATGCGCATACAGTTTGTCTTCCATTAATTTCCCTAACATTTGACATCTTGTAATGTCTTTTACAGAACCGCCTTGTCCTGAAATTTCCAAATAAGATTTGTCTATATCTGAATCTAAAATGATATAATCCCCAATTGTAGCAATAACACCATCTATCTTTTGCTTTTGATTAGATTGTATTTTTGTAGTCGCAACAACCGCACTGTCTTTAATAATTTCTTGTGCTTTTGTAATCGCACTTGAAAACACTAAAAGAAAAAAAGTTAGTGCAATTTTATTGTTTATGGATCTCATTTTTAATGTTTTTAATGGCATTTTTATAATTTATTATTAGCGTAATGTATAGTTACTTTTTTTATTTAAATCTACTTCAAAATGAACATATTGATTTTGCCCAAATATACACTTTAAGAATCAAGAAACTAATGGAATTCATAATACAATTACTTACAATTCTTTAAATTTAAAAACCAACAAAAATAGCAATTCAATTACATAATACAAGTTTCCTTAGTAGTATTAACAAAAATTTGTAAAACACATAAATTTATTACTTTAAATAGTTCCTAAAAGTCATCAACTTGTCTTATTATTTACAGTAAAAGAAATAAAAAACGATACACATTTATCAATTATTTACGGTTTACATCAACTTTTCCTCTTTTAATTTTTTGAATTTGATTCACGTTCTGTAATTGTCGAATTATTGATTTATTTTATAGTTGCCATTTTACTTAGAAAACCTAAAACCCGTTTCTATAAAAATTAAAATCAAACCGGATTAAAATTATCAAAATCTTCATTTATACCATATTTTAAAAAAAGTTTTTAACACTATTACGTTTTCGTAAAAAAGATTACAAAGCCTAACGTAGGAAATGTTACTATTTATATAAATTAGCGAAACGATTAACAATTTGATTAAAAATTGACATTAAAATTAAATTAATATTATTTTTTAGTAGATTTTTTTTTGGATTTTAATATCAAGCAGAAATCTACTTGATCTATTTAACATTAACCAAATCTATTACCTAACCCTAATTATTAAGTTTATGAAAAAACAAAATTTTAAAATTTACGCATTAACGACCCTACTTATTGGCTTTTATTCGTGTAATTCAAATGATGATGTAGTTACCGATTCTGCAGCAGCTGCTTCGCAATTCAAATTAATCAATGTAACCCATCACGACGGACACCCTTTCAGCACCGGAGCAACAACTTCCTCAACAGGAAGATATGTTGCCAATCCTGGCGGTGGTGTTATGATGCAAGCCTTTTATTGGGACGTTCCCGCTGGTGGAACGTGGTGGAATACAATAGGAACAAAAGTAACCGAATGGTCAAATGCCGGGATCGGATCAATCTGGTTACCTCCAGTATCTAAAGCGCAAAATGGTGCCTTTTCTATGGGATATGACCCTACGGATTATTTTGATTTTGGCGATTACAATCAAAATGGTACAATAGAAACACGTTTTGGTTCTAAAATAGAATTGGTAAGCTTAATCACGAAAGCACATACCGAAAACATGCAAGTGTATGCCGACATGGTTTTAAATCACAATAGTGGTGGACAATTAGAAAACAACCCTTTTACAGGAACACAAACATATACCAATTTTACTGGTGTTGCTTCAGGAAAATTCCCTAGAACCAGTGCAGATTTTTATAAAAACTCGTACGGAAATAATGACGAAGGTGCTTTTGGCGGTTTTCCAGATCTGGCACATGTTGTTCCAAATGTACAAGACTGGCTTTGGAAAAGAGCAGATGGTGTTGGTAAATATTACAAAAACACGATGAAATTTGACGGATGGAGATTTGACTATGTAAAAGGCTTTGGCTCATGGGTAGTGAAGGATTGGAATGCAAATGTCGGCGGATTTTCTGTTGGCGAATTATGGGATTCAAACGTAAACACATTGAATGATTGGGCGAACAATGCCAACAGTTCTGTATTTGATTTTGCTTGTTATTACAAAATGAATGATGCTTTTGACGGTAATAATCTTGCTCTTTTGAATGATGATATGATGTGGAAAAGAAACCCATACAAAGCGGTTACTTTCGTTACCAATCATGATACAGATGAAATCTGGAAAAAAGAATTGGCTTACGCTTATATTTTAACTCACGAGGGATATCCAACTATTTTCTACAGAGATTATGAAGAATGGTTAAACAAAACAAAATTAAACAACCTGATTTGGATTCATAACTACAAAGCAACTGGTACAACTTCTATTTTATATTCAGATAATGATGAGTATGTAGCAAGAAGAAATGGATACAATGGAAATCCTGGATTGGTTGTGTACATCAACAATTCTTCCGTTTGGCAAGAAAGATGGATTCAGACTAACTGGACCAACGCACAAATTAAGGATTTCACTGGTAGTTCAACTTGGATACCAACAACCCAAGCAGATAAATGGGTAAAAATTCAGTGTCCGCCAAATGGATATTCTGTTTGGTCTATCAATATGTAAAACATAAATATTCTAGAGGCTGTCTGAAAAGACAGCCTTCTTTTTTTGATCATTAAATCTTTACAATATCAGTTTTGATTTAAAAGTAAACAGATTACCGCATTCTAAATTGACATAAGCAATTAAGAGTATACTATTTTTTTAATTGGCATTTATAAATAGTACTTTTGCAGCCTATTTATATTATACATGAGCTTTTTAAAAGAAATACAACGTAGAAGAACTTTTGGGATTATCTCACATCCTGATGCCGGAAAAACAACACTTACTGAAAAACTCCTTCTTTTTGGTGGTGCTATTCAAGAAGCGGGTGCTGTAAAAAACAACAAAATAAAAAAAGGCGCTACCAGTGACTTTATGGAAATTGAACGTCAGAGAGGGATTTCGGTTTCTACATCTGTTTTGGCATTCAATTATAAAAACAAAAAAATAAACATTCTCGATACTCCCGGACACAAGGATTTTGCTGAGGACACTTTTAGAACTTTGACAGCCGTTGATAGCGTTATTGTTGTAATTGATGTAGCCAAAGGTGTGGAGGAACAAACTGAAAAATTAGTAGCGGTTTGTAGGTTACGCAAAATTCCAATTATTGTCTTCATCAATAAGATGGACCGCGAAGGAAAGGATGCCTTTGACTTAATGGACGAAGTGGAGCAAAAACTTGGTTTAACAGTTACACCGCTTAGTTTCCCGATAGGAATGGGTTATGATTTCCAAGGAATTTACAATTTATGGGAACAAAATATCAACTTATTTAGTGGAGACAACCGCAAAAACATTGAAGAAACTATTGCTTTTTCGGATGTTAAAAATCCAGAATTGGAAAAAATAATCGGACAAAAACCAGCCGATACTTTGCGTGAAGAATTAGAATTAATTGATGAAGTGTATCCAAAATTTGATCGTCAAGATTATTTGGACGGAAAATTACAACCAGTATTTTTCGGATCTGCATTAAATAATTTTGGAGTAAGAGAATTATTAGATTGTTTTGTTGAAATTGCTCCATCACCAAGACCAAAAGACTCTGAAACTCGTTTGGTTGATCCAAAAGAAGAGAAAATGTCTGGTTTCGTTTTTAAAATCCACGCTAATATGGATCCTAAACACAGAGACCGTTTAGCATTTATAAAAATTGTTTCAGGGACTTTCGAAAGAAATAAACCTTATTACCATGTCCGACAAAAAAAGAATTTAAAATTTTCCAGTCCAAATGCTTTTTTTGCCGAAAAGAAAGAAATTGTAGACATATCCTATCCTGGTGATATTGTAGGTTTACACGACACTGGTAATTTTAAAATTGGAGACACCTTGACCGAAGGCGAAATCATGAGTTTCAAAGGAATTCCAAGTTTCTCTCCGGAGCATTTTAGGTATATCAATAATGCGGACCCAATGAAAGCTAAACAACTCGATAAAGGAATTGATCAGCTGATGGATGAGGGAGTTGCTCAGTTATTTACGTTAGAAATGAATAACCGAAAAATTATTGGAACTGTAGGTGCGCTTCAATATGAGGTAATTCAATATCGATTGGAACACGAATATGGTGCAAAATGTACGTATGAAAATTTCCCGGTACACAAAGCATGTTGGGTAAAACCAAACGATTCAAAAAGTGATGAGTTTAAAGAATTTAGAAGAATCAAACAAAAATTCTTGGCGCATGATAAATACGGACAATTGGTGTTTTTAGCCGATTCTGATTTTACGATTCAAATGACACAAAATAAATATCCAAATGTTAAGTTATTCTTTACGTCGGAATTTGAATAATTTCTAAAATACTATTTCATAAAAAAAACGCTAATTATCAAATTAGCGTTTTTTTATGTTTGGTTATTTATATCTAAAATTTATACAATTGTACTTTCTAAATTTATGGCTTTCTTCAAAAAAGCTTTAATTAACAAACGATTTGGAGCCATTCCAGAAGTCATGATTTGTTTCTTAGTATTGACACTCTCAGTTGAAATAGTTCTGTTAGGATCTTGTTTTGAGCCCATAAACCAAAGAACAAAATCTATGTTTGAAGAAACCGAAGTGTTTTCTTGTTTTGCAATAGTGTTACTTTCAATTACATTGTTCACAACTTCAATCTTTTCTATAGTTTGTCCAAAAACAGAAACATTACAAAACAAAGCAAAAACTACCATTATAAAAATAGTTGTGATTTTATTGTTCTTGTCTTGTTTAGAAAAGTTGCTCATAAAATAATTCTTTTACAAAAGATAACTGCTATCTTTTATTCTTGAGCGAAACTAGGCCTTTAAAATAGCAGTAAAAAATATTTTCGATGAACAGCCTTTTTATCGGTTAAACTACAAAATCAGTATTTTTTGGTTGTTACTTATCAAAGTATTCCTTCAAATCAAATCAGAAATCACAAAAAAATTGGCATAAAAAAAGGCTCCATTTCTGGAGCCTTTTCTACTATTCTATTACAATTAAGCCTGACCTGCAGGACCAAAATTAAGAGGAATTGGAGGTTGTTCAGTGTCTTTTATCTCGCCATGAGCAGATTCAAAACGTTGAATATTTTCTCCAATAGCCTTCAATAGTCTTTTGGCATGCTGTGGTGTCAAGACGATCCTTGATTTTACTTTAGCCTTAGGAATACCTGGCATAATACTTACAAAATCTAAAACAAATTCAGAAGAAGAATGATTAATTATAGCCAAGTTGGAATAAATTCCTTCAGCCGTTTTTTCATCCAACTCAATGTTGATTTGCTCTTGTTGTTGATTAGAATTACTCATATACCTTAAATTAATAAATGTATTCCTCTTTGTTAGCCATCATATCATTATAATCTTCTTTTGAACCTACAATTGTATTGTCATATTCTCTCATACCAGTTCCGGCAGGAATTCTATGACCTACAATTACATTTTCTTTCAATCCTTCTAAGTAATCGATTTTACCTGCAACAGCAGCTTCATTCAATACTTTAGTAGTTTCTTGGAACGATGCAGCAGAGATAAACGATTTAGTTTGAAGTGATGCTCTTGTAATACCTTGTAAAACTGGTGTTGCAGTTGCAGTAACAACATCACGAGCCACAACAAGATTTTTATCTGTACGTTTCAATAAAGAGTTTTCATCACGCAACTCACGAGGCGTAATAATTTGTCCTTCTTTCAATGCACTAGAATCTCCAGCATCTTCAACTACTTTCATACCATATAATTTATCGTTTTGAACGATGAAATCTTTAGTGTGAATCAATTGATCTTCTAAGAATAATGTATCACCTGGATCTTGTACTCTTACTTTACGCATCATTTGACGTATTACTACTTCAAAGTGTTTGTCGTTAATTTTTACCCCTTGCAAACGGTATACTTCTTGAATTTCATTAACCAAATACTGTTGAACAGCTGCTGGTCCTTGAATTCTTAAAATATCGTCTGGAGTAATTGCACCGTCAGATAAAGGTACACCTGCTCTTACGAAGTCATTTTCTTGAACTAGAATTTGGCTTGATAATTTAACCAAGTATTTTCTAATGTCACCAAATTTAGATTCGATAACGATCTCACGGTTACCTCTTTTGATTTTTCCAAAAGAAACAACACCATCAATCTCAGAAACAACAGCTGGGTTTGAAGGATTACGAGCTTCTAACAACTCTGTAATTCTTGGTAAACCTCCTGTAATATCTCCTGATTTAGAAGAACGACGTGGAATTTTCACCAATACTTTACCTGCTTTAATTTTCTCCCCGTTTTCAACCATCAAGTGGGCTCCAACTGGTAAGTTGTAAGAACGAATCAATTCATTGTCTTTACCGTAAACCAATAAAGTTGGAATTAATTTTTTAGCTCTAGATTCAGAAATTACTTTTTCTTGGAAACCAGTTTGCTCATCAATTTCAACCATATATGATTGACCTTGCTCTAATTCTTCGTAAGCAATTTTACCAGTAAATTCAGAAACGATAACTCCATTATATGGATCCCATTTACAAATTACATCTCCTTTAGCAACAGATTGACCGTCTTTAACGAAGATACTTGAACCGTAAGGGATATTATTAGTACTTAATAAAATACCAGTTCTTTCATCAATTAATTTTAACTCAGTAGAACGAGATACTACAATATCAACTGCATTACCTTCGCTATCTTCACCTTTAACCGTTTTTAAATCTTCGATTTCAAGTTTACCATTAAATTTCGTAATGATACTTGATTCTTCAGATATACCACCCGCAACCCCACCAACGTGGAAAGTACGTAATGTTAACTGTGTACCAGGCTCTCCAATAGATTGTGCTGCAATAACACCAACAGCTTCTCCTCTTTGAGTCATTTTTCCGGTAGCTAAATTTCTACCGTAACATTTAGCACAAATTCCTTTCAATGCTTCACAAACAAGAGGCGAACGAACTTCCACTTTCTCAATTGGAGAAGCTTCAATTTGTTTCATCAATGCCTCAGTGATTTGCTCACCAGAACGAACAAGTATATCATTAGTTAAAGGATTAATTACGTCTTGCAATGCAACACGTCCTAAAATTCTTTCTCCTAAAGTTTCAACTATTTCTTCATTCTTTTTCAATGCTGATACTTCAACACCTCTAAGAGTACCACAATCGTCAATGTTAACAATAACATCTTGAGACACATCATGAAGTCTTCTTGTTAAATATCCTGCATCGGCCGTTTTCAAAGCAGTATCCGCAAGACCTTTACGCGCACCGTGAGTAGAGATAAAGTACTCAAGGATAGAAAGACCTTCTTTAAAGTTAGACAGAATCGGGTTTTCAATAATTTCACCACCACCAGCAGTAGATTTTTTAGGCTTAGCCATCAAACCACGCATACCGGTTAACTGACGAATTTGTTCTTTGGAACCCCTTGCTCCAGAATCAAGCATCATATACACAGAGTTGAAACCTTGTTGGTCTTCTCTAATGTTTTTCATTGCCAATTCTGTCAATTGAGCATTTGCTGAAGTCCATACATCAATAACTTGGTTGTAACGTTCGTTATTAGTAATAAGACCCATATTATAATTTACAGAAATACCTTGAACCTGTTCTCTGGCGTCTGCAATTAATTTAGGTTTTTGTTCTGGAATTCTAATATCACCAAGAGAGAATGACAATCCACCTTTAAAGGCAAATTTGTAACCCATATCTTTCATGTTATCCAAGAAAGCCGCAGTTGTAGGTACATCGGTAGCGCTTAAAACGTGTCCGATAATATCTCTAAGGTTTTTCTTAGTCAATACATCATTGATATATCCAGCTGCTTCCGGTACTACTTCATTAAATAATACACGACCGGCAGTAGTTTTAATAATTTGGTAAACTAAGTCACCTGCTTCATTAAAATGTTTTGCTCTAATCTTAACAGAAGCATTCAATTCTAATCTACCTTCATTCAAAGCAATATTTACTTCTTCAGCAGAATAAAAAGTGATTCCTTCTCCCAAAATTTTAAGCTCAGGTGTAGATAAACGTTCTTTGGTCATATAATATAGACCCAAAACCATATCCTGAGAAGGTACCGTAATTGGAGCTCCATTTGCAGGATTCAGAATATTATGAGAACCCAACATTAATAGTTGTGCTTCCAAAATAGCTTCTGGTCCTAAAGGCAAGTGAACTGCCATTTGATCCCCATCAAAATCCGCATTAAATGCAGTACAAACTAAAGGGTGCAATTGGATTGCTTTTCCTTCAATTAATTTTGGTTGAAATGCTTGGATACCTAATCTGTGCAAAGTAGGAGCACGATTTAGTAATATTGGGTGACCTTTGATTACATTTTCAAGGATATCCCAAACTACAGGCTCTTTCTTATCTATTATTTTCTTAGCTGATTTAACCGTTTTTACAATTCCTCTTTCTATCAATTTACGGATAACGAAAGGTTTGTATAATTCGGCTGCCATATCTTTTGGGATACCACATTCAGATAATTTCAATTCTGGTCCAACAACAATTACCGAACGAGCAGAATAATCCACACGTTTTCCAAGTAAATTTTGACGGAAACGTCCTTGTTTACCTTTAAGGGAATCAGATAATGATTTTAATGGTCTGTTTGATTCTGTTTTTACTGCAGATGCTTTACGAGTATTATCGAAAAGTGAATCTACAGATTCCTGTAACATACGTTTTTCGTTTCTTAAGATAACTTCTGGAGCTTTAATCTCCATTAACCTTTTCAAACGGTTGTTACGTATAATTACACGACGGTATAAATCATTTAAATCTGAAGTTGCAAAACGACCTCCATCAAGTGGCACAAGCGGACGCAATTCTGGCGGAATAACTGGTACCACTTTCATAATCATCCATTCCGGACGGTTCTCACGGTTCAAGTTAGACTCACGGAAAGATTCAACAACTTGCAATCTTTTTAACGCTTCAGTTTTACGTTGTTTAGACGTTTCATTGTTAGCATTATGCCTTAATTGGTAAGACAATTGATCTAAATCAATTCTTGCTAATAAATCCATAATACACTCTGCTCCCATTTTGGCAACAAATTTATTAGGATCAAAATCATCAAGATACTGGTTGTCCGCAGGGAGAGTATCTAAAATATTTAAATATTCTTCTTCTGTCAAGAAGTCTAGTCTTTGTACTGATTCACCTTCTGCATTTTTAGCAATACCTGCTTGGATTACTACGTATCTTTCGTAGTAGATAATCATATCTAATTTCTTAGATGGAAGACCAAGGATATAACCAATTTTGTTTGGAAGAGAACGGAAATACCAGATATGAGCTATTGGCACAACTAGATTGATGTGACCTACTCTGTCTCTACGTACTTTTTTCTCAGTAACTTCAACACCACAACGGTCACAGATGATTCCTTTGTAACGTATTCTTTTGTATTTACCACAAGCACATTCGAAATCTTTAACTGGTCCGAAAATTCTTTCGCAGAAAAGACCATCACGCTCTGGTTTGTGAGTTCTGTAGTTGATTGTTTCAGGTTTTAATACTTCACCTCTTGACTCTTTCAAAATAGATTCAGGAGAAGCAAGGCCTATTGAGATTTTATTAAACCTTTTTACAGGGTTTTTATCTTTATTGTTATTATTTCTATTATTCATCATAGCTTTTACTATTGATTTATTTGCAATTAAAAATTGATTTTAGATTTATGACTTAATTAAATCATTAAACTATCACCTCGAATTACTTCTCTAAACTTCAAATAAAAATTTTGAAGTGCTATTTACTAAACCTTTTGGGTCTTAATAAAAAATCGGAACGGGTTACGGGTATAAATCCTAAAAACTTTTATAAATGCCAAAGTAGAGACGCGATTAATCGCGTCTCTACAGTGACAAATTATTATTTATTCTTCTAAACGAATGTCAAGTCCAAGACCTTTCAATTCATGCATTAATACATTGAATGATTCAGGTAATCCTGGTTCTGGCATAGATTCTCCTTTTACGATTGCTTCATAGGTTTTAGCTCTACCGATAACATCATCAGACTTCACAGTCAAGATTTCTCTAAGAGTACTTGATGCACCATAAGCCTCAAGTGCCCAAACCTCCATCTCTCCAAAACGTTGACCTCCAAATTGAGCTTTACCTCCAAGTGGTTGTTGAGTAATCAACGAGTATGGACCTATAGAACGTGCGTGCATTTTATCGTCAACCATGTGTCCAAGTTTCAACATGTAGATAACTCCTACTGTTGCCGCTTGATGGAAACGCTCTCCTGTACCACCATCATATAAATGTGTATGTCCAAAACGTGGTACTCCAGCTTCGTCAGTCAATTCATTAATTTGATCTAAAGTTGCTCCGTCAAAAATTGGTGTAGCAAATTTTCTACCCAAATTCTGTCCAGCCCAACCTAAAACAGTTTCATAAATTTGACCAATATTCATACGTGAAGGTACACCTAATGGGTTCAACACGATATCTACTGGTGTTCCGTCTTCAAGGAAAGGCATATCTTCATGACGAACAATACGAGCAACAATACCTTTGTTACCGTGACGTCCTGCCATTTTATCCCCAACTTTCAGTTTACGTTTCTTAGCAATATAAATTTTAGCTAATTTCAAAATTCCAGCTGGTAATTCATCACCAACAGTAATTGTGAATTTCTCTCTACGTAATGCTCCTTGTAAATCGTTCAATTTAATTTTATAGTTATGAATTAAATCATTAACCATTTTATTAGTAGCATCATCAGCTACCCATTGACCTTTACTTAAGTGAGCAAAATCTTCAACAGCATAAAGCATTTTTTGAGTATATTTTTTACCTTTTGGTAAAACTTCTTCACCCAAATCATTCATTACACCTTGAGATGTTTTTCCGTTTACAATCAAGAAAAGTTTTTCAACTAATTTGTCTTTTAATTCAACAAATTTAACTTCAAACTCCATTTCAAGTGCTCCTAAAGCATCCTTGTCCTGAGTACGTTTACGTTTATCTTTTACTGCTCTTGCGAACAATTTTTTATCTAAAACAACACCATGTAAAGAAGGAGAAGCTTTTAATGAAGCATCTTTTACATCACCTGCTTTATCCCCAAAGATTGCACGAAGCAATTTCTCTTCCGGAGTAGGATCTGATTCCCCTTTTGGCGTAATTTTTCCGATAAGAATGTCACCAGGTTTAACCTCGGCTCCAATTCTAATCATACCATTTTCATCTAAATCTTTAGTAGCTTCTTCAGAAACGTTCGGTATATCGTTCGTTAATTCTTCGTTACCTAATTTAGTATCTCTAACTTCTAATGAATAATCATCAACGTGAATAGAGGTAAAAATATCGTCACGAACTACTTTTTCAGAAATTACAATCGCATCCTCAAAGTTGTACCCTTTCCATGGCATAAACGCAACTTTCAGGTTTCTACCTAAAGCTAATTCACCATTTTGAGTAGCATAACCTTCTGACAATACTTGTCCAGGAACCACCCTATCCCCTTTTCTTACGATAGGTTTTAGATTGATACTTGTACCTTGATTGGTTTTTCTAAATTTAATTAGATTGTATGTTTTTTCATCAGGCTCAAAACTTACCATTCTTTCTTCCTCAGAACGATCGTATTTGATAGTGATAATATTTGCATCTACATATTCAATAACTCCATCTCCTTCAGCGTTAATTAAAACTCTAGAATCAGAAGCAACTTGACGCTCTAAACCAGTTCCAACAATTGGAGCTTCAGGGCGAATTAATGGTACGGCCTGACGCATCATGTTAGATCCCATCAAGGCTCTATTCGCATCATCATGTTCTAAGAAAGGAATCAAAGAAGCTGAGATAGAAGCAATCTGGTTTGGCGCAACATCGGTATAATCTACTCTTGTTGGTTCAATTACCGGGAAATCACCTTCTTGACGTGCAATTACGTCTTCGGCAGTAATTTTTCCAGTAGCATCCATTTGAATGTTTGCCTGAGCAATCATCATTCCTTCTTCTTCTTCTGCGCTTAAGTAAACTGGAGTAGACACTAAATCTACAGTTCCATTAGTTACTTTACGGTAAGGTGTTTCGATGAAACCCATTCCGTTTACTTTAGCATAAACACCAAGAGATGAAATCAAACCAATGTTTGGTCCCTCAGGAGTTTCAATTGGACATAAACGTCCGTAATGCGTATAGTGAACGTCACGTACCTCAAAACCTGCTCTTTCTCTCGAAAGTCCACCTGGTCCTAGTGCAGATAATCTTCTTTTGTGCGTAATCTCGGCTAGTGGATTCGTTTGATCCATAAACTGAGACAACTGGTTTGTTCCAAAGAAAGAGTTGATAACAGATGATAATGTTTTAGCATTAATCAAATCTATTGGTGTAAACACCTCGTTATCTCTAACGTTCATACGCTCTCTAATAGTTCTGGCCATACGAGCTAAACCAACACCGAATTGTTGAGACAATTGTTCACCAACTGTTCTAACACGACGGTTTGATAAGTGATCAATATCATCAATCTCTGCTTTAGAGTTGATTAATTCGATCAAATATTTTACAATGGTAATGATATCTTCTTTGGTAAGCACTTGCTTTTCCATTGGAATATCTAAACCAAGTTTCTTGTTCATTCTATAACGACCTACTTCACCTAAGTTATAACGTTGGTCAGAGAAGAACAATTTATCTATAATACCACGAGCAGTTTCTTCATCAGGCGGTTCTGCGTTACGCAATTGTCTGTAGATATGTTCAACAGCTTCTTTTTCAGAATTTGTTGGATCTTTTTGAAGCGTATTGTGAATGATGGCATAATCCCCTTGATTAGCATCTTCTTTATGCAACAAAATAGATTTAACGTTAGAATCAATGATTTCTTCAACATTATCTTTATCGATAATGGTATCTCTATCAAGGATTATTTCGTTACGTTCTATAGAAACTACTTCACCAGTATCTTCATCTACGAAATCTTCATGCCATGTATTCAATACACGAGCAGCTAATTTTCTACCGATATATTTTTTAAGTCCTGTTTTTGAAACTTTAATTTCCTCTGCAAGATCGAAAATCTCTAGGATATCCTTGTCTCTTTCGAATCCAATTGCACGGAATAAAGTTGTTACAGGTAATTTTTTCTTTCTGTCAATATAAGCATACATTACGCTGTTTATATCTGTAGAAAATTCTATCCAAGAACCTTTAAAAGGAATTACCCTAGCAGAATATAATTTTGTTCCATTTGCATGGAATGATTGACCAAAGAAAACACCTGGTGATCTATGTAATTGAGAAACAACTACACGCTCAGCACCATTAATAACAAAGGTACCACTCGGTGTCATATAAGGAATTGTACCAAGATAAACATCTTGAACAATAGTTTCAAAATCTTCATGTTCTGGATCTGTACAATATAGTTTTAACCTTGCTTTTAAAGGCACACTATAGGTAAGTCCTCTTTCTATACATTCTTGAATTGTATAACGTGGTGGATCTACAAAATAATCAAGGAATTCTAATACAAAGTTATTTCTTGTATCAGTAATTGGGAAGTTTTCCATGAAGGTATTGTAAAGCCCTTCGTCGCCTCTTTCGTCAGATTTAGTTTCTAATTGAAAAAAATCTTTGAACGATTTAACCTGAACATCTAGAAAATCTGGATAATCAGGAATATTTTTTGTTGAGGCAAAATTCAATCTTTCGGTCTGATTTGTTATCATCAATGGACAAAATTTTGATTAAAAAGTAATTTTTTTGTATAAATATTGATCTATTTATACTTTTCATTTACAACCATTACATCTTTAAAAACCAATTTAAGATAACTACTTTCTTATTATCTGTTAATTTTTTTTCCTCGTAATGGGTAAAATGAACTTATTTTAAAAGACTACTATGTACTAATACAAGGTAGACTTTTGTTATACGAAAAAGGGTTTAGGTCTTTGGATGTACATCCAAGACCTAAACCTAATTCCCAAAAAGAGTTAAACTATTTAAGTTCAACCTCAGCTCCAGCTTCTTCTAAAGATTTTTTAAGCCCTTCAGCTTCTTCTTTAGAAACACCTTCTTTTACATTACTAGGTGCGCTATCAACTACATCTTTAGCTTCTTTCAAACCTAAACCTGTAAGTTCTTTAACTAATTTTACAACTGCTAATTTAGAAGCACCTGCTGCTTTTAATACAACTGTAAATTCTGTTTGAACGTCTTCAGCAGCAGCTTCACCACCACCTGAAACTACTACAGCTGCAGCAGCTGGTTCGATTCCGTACTCATCCTTTAATATTGTTGCTAATTCGTTAACTTCTTTTACCGTTAGGTTAACTAATTGTTCTGCGAATTGTTTCAAATCTGCCATTTTTTCTATCGTTTTAAAATGATTTGTAAAAATATAATTTATTTATTGTGCGCTTTTTTAAATAAAAACTAGAGCAAGACTCTATTCTTATTATGCTTCCACTTCTTCTGTAGCCTCTTCGCTTTTTGCGAATTGGTTTTGAAGAGCAGAAATAACTCTTTGTGCTGGTGACTGCAATAATCCAATAAGTTCGCCAATAAGCTCTTCTTTAGATTTAATAGTTGCTAATGCATCTAATTGATCATCTCCAATATAAATTTCAGCATTAATATAAGCTCCCTTCAATACAGGTTTAGCTGATTTTTTTCTGAAATCTTTTATTATCTTACCAGGAGCGTTTGCTATGTCAGAAATGAATATAGCACTATTACCAGTCAATACTGAAGGTAAATCTCCATAATCATTAGCTGAAGCTTCCATTGCTTTTGCAAGCAAAGTATTTTTAACAACTTCTAATTTTATACCTGCTTTAAAACACGCTCTTCTCAAGTTTGAAGTAGTCTCTGCATTAAGTCCAGAAATATCAGATACATAAACAATGTTTGTACCAGCTAACTGTGCAGTTAAAACTTCAATCGCGATTGATTTTTCTTCTCTAGTCATACTAAAAATTTTTAACTACCAATTATACTGCTTTAGGGTCCAATGCAATTGCAGGACTCATAGTGCTAGTTAGGTAAATACTTTTGATGTAAGTTCCTTTAGCCGCAGTTGGTTTAAGTTTGATTAATGTTTGAATAATTTCGTGAGCATTGTCAACAATTTGTTCAGCTCCAAAAGAAACTTTACCAATTCCTGCATGCACTATACCAGTTTTGTCAACTTTAAAGTCAATTTTACCAGCTTTTACCTCTTGAACAGCTTTTGCAACATCCATAGTTACAGTCCCTGTTTTAGGGTTAGGCATTAAACCTCTAGGTCCTAAAATACGACCTAATGGACCTAATTTACCCATAACAGAAGGCATAGTGATAATTACATCAACATCTGTCCAACCGTCTTTTATTTTTTGTAAATAATCGTCAAGACCTACATAGTCTGCCCCCGCTGCCAAAGCTTCCGCTTCTTTGTCTGGAGTAACCAATGCTAATACTTTAACGTCTTTACCAGTTCCATGAGGTAATGTTACCACACCTCTAACCATTTGATTCGCTTTTCTTGGATCTACACCCAAACGAACTGCGATGTCAACAGACTCATCAAATTTTGCAGAAGAAACTACTTTTATTAATGCCGCAGCATCTTTAAGAGAATATAGTTTGTTCTTTTCAATTTTTGAAGCAGCCTCTTTTTGCTTTTTTGTCAATTTTGCCATGTCTTTCTCTTAATTAAAAAGGAGAATCTCCTGATACAGTTATACCCATAGATCTAGCTGTTCCAGCAACCATACTCATTGCAGACTCCATAGTGAATGCGTTTAAGTCTGGCATCTTGTCTTCAGCAATAGCTCTAATTTGTTCCCAAGTAACACTAGCTACTTTTTTACGATTAGGCTCACCAGAACCAGATTTTAGCTTTGCAGCTTCCATTAACTGAACTGCTGCCGGAGGAGTTTTTACAACAAAATCAAATGATTTGTCTTTATACACAGTAATTTGTACTGGGCATATTTTGCCGGGTTTATCTTGAGTTCTAGCATTAAATTGCTTACAGAACTCCATGATGTTTACCCCAGCAGCTCCTAAAGCAGGTCCAACCGGTGGCGATGGATTCGCAGCACCTCCCTTAACTTGTAGTTTAACTACCTTACTAATTTCTTTAGCCATTTTTTAAAAAATTTAACATTACAATCATTGGAAGCGATTGCAATGGATATTATAGATGTAACAAAAATTATACTTTTTCAACTTGCATAAAACTCAACTCTAACGGTGTTTTTCTTCCGAAAATCTTAACCATTACCTCAAGTTTACGCTTTTCTTCGTTAATTTTTTCAACAGTACCGTTGAAACCATTAAACGGACCATCAACAACTTTTATAGTTTCCCCTAAGTTGAATGGTATAGATCGAGTATCTGTATTCACAGCTAACTCATCCACTTTACCTAACATTCTGTTAACTTCAGAAACACGTAACGGAACTGGTTCTCCATTTTTTGTTTCACCTAAAAAACCAATAACGCTTGTTATAGACTTAATAATATGAGGGATTTCACCAATTAGGTTCGCTTCTATCATTACATAACCCGGAAAATAAACTTTATCCTTGATTATTTTTTTTCCTTCTTTAACAGTAACCACTTTTTCAGTAGGAACCAGAACTTGCGAAACATAATCACCCATCCCTAATCTTGCGATTTCAGTTTCGATGTATGCTTTCACTTTATTTTCTTGTCCACTTACTGCTCTAACGACATACCACTTTTTTATATTACTATCTGCCATAACAAAAAAATTATGCTTTTATCCAGTTAAAAAATCCAGCTAATGCTTTTGCGAAAATTTCATCAACTCCCCAAGTTGCCAAAGCGAATACTACTGAAAATACAGCAACAACAATCGTTAGACGTTGTACTTCAGCCCAAGCTGGCCAAGTTACATTTGACTTTAACTCCTCAAATGCTTCTGATATGTAATTAACAACTTTTGTCATTGTGATTTAGTTTATTTGCACGGGCGGAGGGATTCGAACCCCCATCAACGGTTTTGGAGACCGCTATTCTACCCTTGAACTACGCCCGTAGTTAAAAGCCAGCAACAACCAAAGCGGTTACTGGCTTTAAAATTTATTTATAGGATTAAGCTACTATCTCAGTTACCTGACCAGCACCTACTGTTCTACCACCTTCACGGATAGCGAAACGTAAACCAACATTTAATGCAATTGCACTAAGCAATACAACATCAATTGTTAAGTTATCCCCAGGCATAACCATCTCTACACCTGTTGGCAAAGTAATGATACCTGTTACGTCAGTTGTACGTACGTAAAACTGTGGACGGTAGTTATTATGAAATGGTGTGTGACGACCACCTTCTTCTTTTTTCAAGATATAAACCTCAGCTTTGAAAGTAGCGTGTGGTTTAACTGAACCTGGCTTACAAATAACCATTCCTCTTTTGATGTCTTCTTTTTGAATACCTCTTAAAAGAATACCTACGTTATCTCCAGCTTCTCCTCTATCAAGGATTTTACGGAACATCTCAACTCCAGTAATAGTAGAAGTTAATTTTTCAGCTCCCATACCAATGATTTCAACCGGATCTCCTGTATTAGCAACACCTGTTTCGATACGACCTGTAGCAACAGTTCCACGACCGGTGATTGAGAATACATCTTCAACAGGCATCAAGAAAGGTTTAGCAACGTCTCTTACTGGCTCTTCGATCCAAGAATCAACAGCTGCCATCAATTCAAGAATTTTTGGTACCCAAACTGGATCATTATTCAATCCACCTAAAGCTGAACCTTGAACAACAGGACCATTATCTCCATCATATTCGTAGAAAGATAACAAGTCTCTGATTTCCATCTCAACTAATTCAAGTAATTCCTCATCATCAACCATATCCACTTTATTCATGAATACAACCATTCTAGGAATACCTACCTGACGACCTAAAAGGATATGCTCGCGTGTTTGTGGCATAGGACCATCAGTCGCAGCAACTACAAGAATAGCACCATCCATTTGAGCAGCACCTGTAACCATGTTTTTTACGTAATCCGCGTGACCTGGACAGTCAACGTGAGCGTAATGACGATTAGCAGTTTCATACTCAACGTGAGATGTATTAATTGTAATACCTCTTTCTTTTTCTTCTGGAGCATTATCAATTTGATCAAATGATTTTGCTTGACAGTAACCTGCATCAGACAATACTTTTGTAATTGCCGCAGTTAATGTCGTTTTTCCGTGATCCACGTGCCCAATTGTTCCAATATTTAAATGGGGCTTGTTACGGTTAAAATTTTCCTTTGCCATTTTACTTAATTTTTAATCTTAGTTATATATTAATTTCTATTTCCTACTTACTTGAGCCAATGTCGGGAATTGAACCCGAGACCTCTTCCTTACCAAGGAAGCACTCTACCCCTGAGCTACACCGGCAGAATCCTTGATGTCAGAATTTGATTTGAGATTTCAGATTCAAAAAAAATTTAAAACCTTAATTTCAACATCTACTTTATTCTGTGGGGAGAGCAGGATTCGAACCTGCGAAGTTTACACAGCAGATTTACAGTCTGCCCTCGTTGGCCGCTTGAGTATCTCCCCTACTTTTCCTATTGTCAAACCGTTACAGTTTTGAGCCGGCGGAGGGACTCGAACCCACGACCTGCTGATTACAAATCAGCTGCTCTAGCCAACTGAGCTACGCTGGCGAATCAATAAAAAAAGTCCGCTATTTCTAACGGACTGCAAATGTAGAGATTTTATCTCTGATTCAAAACATTTTTTAAAAAAAATTTATATTAAATGTGTGAACTTATCTTTTCTTTCCTTTTTACCAACAATCTTTCCAAAGATTCAGCACAAAGCTCCACTGCTTCTTCAAAAATTTTACACTGCTTTTTAACTACAAAATCATCTCCCGGAACATTAATTTTTATCTCGGCAATTTTATTCTCTTTATCGCTTGTCTTTTCAACTTTCAAAAAAACATCTGCCGACACTACTTTATCGTAATATTTTTCCAATTTGTCCATTCTTTCTTGAACAAAATCTACCAGTTTTTTGTCAACAGTGAAGTTAACCGCTTGAACATTTACCTTCATAATCATTTTTTTTTAATAGTTAAACATTTCCGAATTACTTCTGATTCCTTGGATGCGCATCTTTATATACTTTTTTCAGTTCTGATAAACTATTGTGCGTATAAATTTGCGTTGATGCCAGACTGGAATGTCCCAATAATTCTTTTACCGAATTCAAATCAGCTCCATTATTTAATAAATGAGTAGCAAACGTATGTCGCAATATATGCGGACTCTTTTTTACTTTCTCGGAGACAGCACTAAAGTAAGAATTTATTAATCGATACACAAAGGTATCGTTCAATTTTAACCCTTTTTTTGTGAGAAAAAAAAAATCATTATCCACGATAGATTCCAAACACAATCTCTCTTTTATATACAACGAGAATTGCTCTGTAATTATTGGCAAAACAGGAAGTATTCTTTCTTTATTTCTTTTACCAAGCACCTTAATCGTATTGCCGGACAAATTAACATTTACGCTTTTAAGATGAATCAACTCTGTCCTGCGCATTCCGGTGGTGTAAAATAAATCTATAATGAGTTTATTTCTTATTTCTTCAAAACCTACTGCATTTTGCATGTGGCTTAACACATTCAGAACTTCTTTTTCAGAAAATGGAATTTGAAGGGTCTTAGGAGTCTTTAGCGCTTTGTGTTTCAATAGCGGACTAACTTCAATTTGTTTTGTTTTTAATAGAAATTTGTAAAATGCTTTTAAGGATGCGATTTTTCTATTAACAGATACATTTGACAAGTTATCATCCACAAGCGACACAATCCAACTTCTAATTTGATTGTAGTTTACCTGACCTATATTTTCCTGATCAAATTGAAGGGTGTTGAATGTTTCGAAGTACCCTAAATCATTCAAATAGGCATTTACGGTATGCGGAGAATATTTCTTCTCCATTTGTAGATAATCCCGAAATGCGTCTTTATTATTCATAAAAAAACCGTTAGCATCAAAGTTATAAAACTTTTAATGACTAACGGTAAATTATTTTAATAGATATTGACTAACTCTCTAAGTTATCTCTCATATTTTGGATATAAGCCGCTTTTTGAATTTTGATTCTATTAGTTACTGAAGGCTTAATAAAAGCAGTACGTGCTCTTAGTTGACGAACAGTTCCTGTTTTATCAAATTTTCTTTTGTAGCGTTTTAACGCTCTATCGATATTTTCTCCGTCTTTAATTGGTATAATTAACATAATATAGACACCCCCTTTCTTTAAGTGTGCAAAAGTAAACAAACTTTTGAATTATGAGTTATGAATTGAGATTTATTTCAAAAAGAATAAAAAAGCCAAGCTACAATTTCTTGTTTCTTGGCTCTATATTCTATTTTCTATTTTCTAAAAAGCTGTTATTCCACAGCTGGCTTATAATTTTGTTTATCAATTATCATTTTCGATAAAATCTCCTTGAGGATTTCTGAAGTCCCACCTCCTATTGGTCCCAAACGACTATCTCTAAATAAACGTGCTAATGGATAATCTTCCATATAGCCATAACCTCCCAACATTTGCAAGCAACTATAAATGGTTTCATCAGCCACTTTAGTAGATTTTAATTTGGCCATAGTAGCCTCCTTAACCACATATTCTCCTTTGTCTAATCGGGCTACGGCAGCATAATTAAACACTTTACAATGCTCAACATCTGTTGCATGCTCTACTAATGTATGTCTTAACGCCTGAAACTTATCTATTGTTCTGCCAAATGCTTCTCGTTGTGACATGTATTCTATTGTATACTCAATTGCATACTCAGCTCTTGCGTGAGCATTTATTGCCATAATTAAACGCTCTAAGGCAAAATGTTGCATAATATAAGGAAATCCTTTCCCTTCTTCACCCATTAAATTTTCTACAGGAATTTCTACATCATCAAATGCAATCTCTGCTGTATCTGAAGCTCTCCAACCTAATTTATCCAGTTTTACAGTGGAAATTCCTTTAAGGTTACTATCCATCAAAAACATGCTAATCCCTTTATTTCCAAGATCCGGACTCGTTTTGGCAGCAACTACATAATAATCGGCATAAACACCGTTCGTTATAAATGTTTTAGAACCATTAATAACATATTTATCACCTTTTCTCACAGCAGTAGTACGCATACCCGCAACATCACTTCCTCCAAAAGGTTCCGTAATGCACAATGCTCCTATTTTATCTCCAGAAATACTTGGCACTAAATAGTCTTGTTTAATTCGCTCATCACCTTCCGCATTCAAATGCGTCATTGCTAAATAAGAATGTGCCCACATAGCAGCGGCAAAACCAGATGATTTTATTTTTTGAAGTTCTTCCAGAAAAATTACCGTGTAAAATAAATCTAAATTCAATCCGCCATAAGCCTCGGGATAATTTATTCCGAAAAAGCCCATTTCTCCAAACTTTTTCCATACAAAACGCTCAATTGTACCCGTTTTTTCCCATTTTTCAATATGAGGCACAACTTCTTTAAGTAAAAAATCTTGTAAACTTGCTCTAAACAATTGATGTTCTTCTGTGAAATATATTGAATTCATATAATTAATTAATTTTTTTATTGACTTTTAATAAATTGAAGTTCTGCTTCAAATTAAAAGTCCAAATATAAAGCAATTATCTTTGCTTTATCAACAGGAAAACCCTTAATTTTTGTTAAATCCTCAATATTTTTAATATCTCCATTCATACTTCTATACGTTACTATTTCTTTTGCCAATGGATATCTGAAATAAGAAAATTGAGAAAGTTCTTTTAAAGAAGCGTTATTGATGTCTATTTTTTTAAAATTCGGCATCATCGAAACCTTAAAATGAGTGTTCAAATTCTCAATAACTTCGGGCGATAATCCCCAAACATCTTTCATCTGTTCCATAGAAACGAATCCTCCAAGACTTTCTTTTAGTTTTAAAATCCGAAGTGAAATTGCCTCGCCTATTCCATAAATTTTAATCAAATCTTCTTTAGTGGCTTGATTTATATCGATAGAAACTATTTTTTCTTTTTTGGCGAAAGCCTTATTTGGATATTTCTCATAGACCTTAAACTGTTTTTTATTATTTACCCAATCCGGGAATTTAAAAAAGGGAGCTATGACATTTAATAACGAATCCGAAACCTGAGTTACGTTTTGAAATTCTTTAGCTGAATTAACGTACTTATTCTCTTTCCTAAAAGCTAGAAGACGATCAATCTCCTTAACAGACATTCCCAGCTTATAGCCTTTGTAGTCTGTAATGAAATTGGGATTGAAAAGATAAATTTTAGGCGACTCTTTTTTTTCTTCCATTTTCATGGAATCAATTTGAGATTGCAGCGAAAGCCATTTTTGTTTCTCGGGAAATTCTTTTGCCAAAACACTAAAATCGCCAAAAAAATAAAGCATTTGTAAAACGATAATAATTCCGAACAACACAAAAATACCTTTTCGCTGTTCTCGGGAAAAAATAAAGTATCCACTTATTGTTTTAAAGGCCATACTTTGTGATTAGGTTACTATTATCTGATTTCATTTTTCAAAATCTAAAAATAGGAAATATTTTACGTCTTTAAAAAATATTCGAAAGACAAAAATGACATTTATCAAAACCAAATGCATTTATAGGTTCGTTTATTCTGAAAAAAAGCATCTTACAAAAAGGCCAAAGGCTATAAAACATTGCTGAATTATAATTTTATGACTTAAATCCTAATTATTATTTTTATTTTTTATAAAAAACAATACATTTGGTGCTTAATAACAAAAAAACCATAAAACATGTCTATTTGGAAAAGAAAACCATTGGCTCAGCTTTTAGCAGAAGCAGCCGATTCTGAAAAGGGATTAAAAAGAACATTAACCGCCTGGTCGTTAATTGCATTAGGCATTGGTGCCATAATAGGTGCAGGATTATTTGTAAGAACTGCAATGGCGGCTTCACAAAATGCGGGTCCATCAGTAACAATTGCATTTATTGTTGCAGCAATTGGATGTGCTTTAGCCGGGTTGTGCTATGCCGAACTTTCTTCTTCAATTCCTATTTCAGGTAGTGCTTATACGTATACTTATGCTACTATGGGTGAGTTTTTAGCTTGGATCATTGGTTGGGATTTAATTCTTGAATACGCTGTAGGAGCTGCAACTGTAGGAATCGCCTGGAGTGAATACCTAAATAATTTACTGATCAACGTACTCCATGTGAGTCCAATTCCATATTCATTATCCCATTCCCCATTTCAAACTGATGCGGTAACCGGAGAAAATGGAATGATCAATTTACCAGCCTTATTTATTGTTGGAGTAATCAGTTTATTATTAATAAAAGGAATCCAAGAATCAGCTTTTGTAAACGGAATTATTGTAGTTGTAAAAGTTGTCATTGTAGTATTGATTATCATTGTTGGCTGGAACTTCATTAATCCAGCAAATCACACTCCTTACATACCAGCAAGTTCTATTTTTACCGATGAACACGGTATCGATCATAGATTTGGAGGATTTTGGGGAATAATCGGAGCTGCAGGAACTGTATTCTTTGCCTTTATCGGTTTTGACGCCGTAAGTACAGCAGCACAAGAAACCATAAACCCTAAAAGAAATATGCCAATAGGTATTCTAGGGTCTTTAGCGGTTTGTACTGTATTATACATCCTTTTCGCTCACGTATTGACTGGGGTTGCAACTGTTGAAGATTTTAGAACAGGTGGAAAAGAAGCTTCTGTGTCGTTCGCAATTACAAAATATATGATTGGATATTCATGGTTAGGACAATTAGTGACTATTGCCATATTAGCAGGATTCTCTTCTGTGATTTTGGTCATGTTACTTGGACAATCCAGAGTATTTTATGCCATGGGTAAAGACGGTTTATTACCTAAAGCATTCAGTGATTTACATCCAAAATACAAAACACCATACAAAGCAAATATTGCAATTTTAGTAATTGTTGGATTATTTGCTGCTTTCATTCCAGGAGATATCGTAGGAGATATGACAAGTATAGGAACATTATTTGCCTTTTCACTTGTGTGCGTTTCTGTTATTATCCTGAGAAAGAAAGAACCTAACATGGTAAGAGAATTCAAAACTCCTTTTGTTCCTTTAGTGCCAATTTTAGGAGTCATCACTTGTGTGTTAATGATGGCTGGTTTAGGCTGGACAAACTGGTTAAGACTTTTTGCATGGATGGCTTTAGGTGTTATAATCTATTTTTTATACGGAAAGAAAAATAGCGTATTAAACAATCCAAAAAAATAATCTTCTTTTATAAATTAAAAAGGGACTATAAAGTACATCAACTTTATAGTCCCTTTTTTTATGCAACTAAATTTCATTTACAAATCAAAAACCGAAGTTCGTTTAGCTCGGATTAAATCTTTGAGGCGAATCCAAAAAGCCAATGTCAAATAAACCGCAAACCACAATCCTACCGTAACAAATGATAAGTATATAAAAAATAATCTTACGCTACTGGCACGCATTCCTAATGTGTCAGCTAAACGCGACGAAACATGAAAACCATGTTTTTCAAAAAAGAACTTCAGTTTAATTACTGCTGACATTTTATGAGTTATGAATTATGAGCAAAATTACAAAATTATCCAATTGACTCGTTTTCTAATTCACTAATTATTTTTAAGCAACTCCATCCCAACAGCACATTCTAAACATTTACTTTTATTGCAATACTCATTTTTGAGTTGCAACAAAGATTGGGTCTCAAAAGCACTTTTAGCTTTTATTCCAAAAAAACAAAATTTATCTACAATGGCATTTTTCTCCGGAGCGACTTCATTTAAAATACGTATCAAATCCTCAGAAATTTCCTTTCCCTGACTTTTTGCAAAAGCAAACTGAAGTGGAATTATAGTATTTATAACAATCAAATCGATGAAAGATTTAGAAAGTGGTTTCTTCTTCTTCGGACTTTCTTTATCAAATTGATAATGATTTAACCAATAGTCTGAAGCGGAGACTCGAAACACTTCATAAATATCTCTTAACGAATTCAATGTATTTATTTTCGAAAATAAATTCTGCTGACCGTGGTATAAATTAGCTAATTGTGACAATCGAATCGTCGGAAAATTATCAGGGCGATGTTTAAAAAACTGAACTGGCTCTATGGAATTTTTCTCTATTTGATATTTATGCAATAAATAGTAATACCTGAATTTCAAATCTTTAAAATAATTATCTTCTTTTTCTGAATCCAATAATCCGGCAGTTCCAAAAAGCAAGGCTTCGAGGTTTTCTATTTCAAAACTTTCTTTTCTTATGATGGAAAAAGGAATAGATTGTGCTATTTTCAAAAAGATTTCTCCATTGGTATTCAAACCAAAATTCTTGGCTAAAAGACAGAACAACACCGCTTCCCAATCTTGATTGGTTTGTTCCAATAAATCGAATATAGGTTGGGATTTCCTTTCTAATCGCTCAAAAAACAAACGTTCTTGCCAGTTTTTCAAAATAAATTCATCGATATTTACGAGTTGTTTTTCACAAAAAATCCATGATTTTGGGGAAATCAGCGATTGATAGTTTTCGATAGTCTCCTTTTTAACGTGTTTTTTGAGTTCTAAAACTGGAATTTCGGTATTATTGCTTCTAAAAATTTCCGCATCATGTTCCCAAACAACGTGGAGGATTACGTTTTCATATGCTGAATCCCTCTCATGATGATGCACGTACCAATCTGAAGATTTAAGATGAATTTCTACATTTCCAGCCCATTTTTGATCTCCAATCGTAATTTGGGCATTAAAAAAATCAGGACCTGCTAATTCTAAATATTGTCCAACATTGATAATTGTGATTTCCTCTTCATTAAAAGTTTTCAAATTTAAGGCATCAAACTTCTTGAACTTCCAGAGATAATGGAGAAAATCTTCTTTCATGTTATGATTTTTAGATAATAGCTTAAAAATGAAAGACTAAAGTACTAAAAAAACCAACAACTTACCTTACAAAACAAAAACAATATTCAAGTCAACACTCTAATTTGGATTGCTTCGTTCCTCGCAATGATTAGCGGAGTAAATATAATTTGGCGCAAGCCCGAGCATCAGATAAAGCTTCATGATGATTGAGTTGAATTTTCATTTCTCTACAACAATCACTTAATTTGGTTGGTGTTAGTCCTTTGGCTTTATATATTTTCACGGTGCATTCCCAACGAGATGCCAAATTCAATTCATCATAATCCAAGCCATAAAGCGCCATCGATTTAGCCAAAACATTTCTGTCAAAACTCTCGTTATGAGCAACAACGACTCTATTTTTCAACCGTTTTTGTATTTCAGGATATACTTGTGCGAATGATTTTGCATTCACCGTATCTCGCGGATATATTCCATGAACTTGAATCGTAAAAGGAGAATATAGATTATTAGGCGGCTTGATTAAGGTAACAAACTCATCTACAATTATTCCGTTTTCTACGGTAACAATTCCCACGGAGCAGGGATGAAAAGCAGTTGCAGTTTCAAAATCTATGGCGGTGAAGGTCATGTTTATTTCAGATTTTTGAATAGTGATTTTTGATTTCAGAGTTACAAAAATACAATCATTTATAGAAGTTGAAAGCATTCAACACCTTTCTTTTTATTTATTCTTGCCTATTTTGAGTCACCGTTTTTTTCAACAAGGGAGAAAATTTGCAACGCAGTAGAATTTTACAAAGCCAAACCATGTCGTCTTAAAAACCAAAAACCTACAAGGTTAAAAAAAACCTTGCAGGAGTATAGTATGAATTAAATTCGTGGTTAACCCTTATTTTATCGAACCAATAATATCATATTTCGTGATAATATGGTGTCTTCCGTTTCCTAAATCAATCAAAACAGCTTCGTTTTCTTTGTTGAATAGTTTAGAAACTTCTTCGATTGGCGTACCTAATTTTACAATTGGGTAGGGCTTTCCCATGATTTCTCTAATAGGTCTTTCGGCTGAATTTTTGTCTTCTACATAACTTTTAAACAAATCACTCTCATCAACAGAACCTACAAATCCTGTGATATCAATCACCGGAATTTGAGAAATTTTGTATTTACGCATTCTTTCTATGGCATGCGAAACTAACTCTTCGGTACGAACTACAATTAATGGTTTATCGACATGGTCTTTGATGACATCTTCGGCCTTTGTGATTTCTTCTTCCAGAAAACCACGTTCGCGCATCCAATCATCATTAAACATTTTACCCACATAACGGCTTCCTGAATCATGGAAAAGAACCACAACGACATCTTCTGGCTTGAAATGTTCTTTGAGTTGCAACAATCCTTTTATTGCTGCACCCGCTGAATTTCCTACAAAAATCCCTTCTTCAAGAGCTATTTTACGGGTATAAACCGCTGCGTCTTTATCAGTTACTTTTGTAAAGCCGTCAATTAGAGAGAAGTCAACATTCAGAGGTAAAATGTCTTCACCAATTCCTTCAGTAATATAAGAATAGATTTCATTTTCGTCGAAAATTCCCGTTTCATGGTATTTTTTAAAGACAGAACCATAGGTATCAATTCCCCAGATTTTAATATTTGGATTTTTCTCTTTCAAGTATTTTCCAACTCCTGAAATTGTCCCTCCGGTTCCTACACCAGAAACAAAATGAGTAATTTTACCTTCTGTCTGTTCCCAAATTTCAGGTCCTGTTTGCTCATAATGTGCTATCGCATTTGATGGATTATCATACTGATTTACGTACCAGGAATTAGGTGTTTCTTCCGCCAGTCTTTTAGAAACTGAATAATAAGAACGTGGATCTGTTGGTTCCACATCAGTTGGGCATACCACTACTTTTGCACCTACAGCACGAAGAATATCCATCTTCTCTTTGGATTGCTTATCTGAGATTACACAAATCAATTTGTATCCTTTTATGATCGCCACTAACGCTAATCCCATCCCTGTATTTCCTGAAGTCCCTTCAATAATAGTCCCTCCTGGTTTTAATCTCCCGTCAGCTTCGGCGTCTTCAATCATTTTTACAGCCATTCTGTCTTTTACAGAATTTCCCGGATTGAAAGTCTCCACTTTAGCGAGTACTAATGCATCAACACCGGCAACCACTTTATTAAGTTTCACTAATGGCGTGTTGCCAATTGTTCCTAATATATTTTCTGCGTACTGCATTTTATTATGATTTTAAGATTGTGATTTGTTATAAATACGAGTGCAAAGATAGCATTTTGTTATAAAATATTCTCGTTTACGGAATTTTGCGTTCGTGATAATAGCGGCATCCTTTGCTTGCTTTCTTTAGCAAGTAAAGATATAGCGGATAGCACGATAAAACGCCAAAAAAAGTACGTAAAGCCGCTAAAGCATTTTTCGTAATATCAATTGAAGAAATTCCAAACTAATCCAAAACGGATTGTAAAATCACGGTACGGGTTATTAGGTGACGAATAAAAATTGTTTCCTGTCAAAGAAGAATTAAAATGTTCTGCTTTCAAATAAATTCTGGTTCTTTGAATTTTTGCGTTGATGAAAAAATCAAGGTTGGGATAGTTTCCAATCTCTTTTTTATTTTGAACAAAAAATTCGCCAATTACCGGATTGTATTCGTTCCCAAAGTATTTCGTGAAATAATTCAGTGAAATACCCGTTTGCAAGAACAACGCATTCTTTTTGAAAAAATAACCCGAGTAGTAAAACGTATTTCTGGTTACAATCTCCGGTACATTTAAGATGTTATCTTGCTGACCCACTTTTTGATATAAAATCGTATTATCTAACGCAAAACTCCCAAATTTAAATTCTTTGTTGGCTTTAATGGATAAATAATTTATGGTCCTGTCGTATTGTGTTGGCGCAACTATTTGGGCTAGGGCCAGTACTTGAGCATCCGTTGAAACATCGGCAAAATAAAGATGATCATTTAATATCGAATACTGCAGCGAAGCATTAACCCAAGGCGTAATTGCATTGGCAGATATCGAATTTATTTTTTCATTCTTGAAATCATTGGACCAGTTGTATTGAACGTAACTGCTTTGGTACAAATCATAATTGTTATTTGGCAACTTGTTTATGTTTTGATATTGAAATGTCAATTCCGTTTCATCATTGGAATCATATTTCAACTTAGCCTCTAAATTAGACAACGATTGATTCGTAACGGATCTTGAATATAGAAATTTTCCATTCCACTTATTTTTTTGATACTCATATTGCCCACCAATATTATTTATATTTTGGCTTAAAGAACTTGGAACCGTTTTATTATCAAAAATCAAAATTTGATTGTAATAATAATTCGATCTAAAATCATCTGCAAAAAACTGGAATTTCCCTAAAGTTGTATTTTCATAGATTAGTCCCATCTTATTATACATTTTATTGTAATGGGTTTGATCATTTATGCCACGATCTTTAAAAGATTCTCCAAATCGGTAAACGGTTGTTCCTCCTACAGCAGATGGAACTGTGGCTTGATTGTATTCGAAAAACTTATTTTCGTAATTAAACTGATGGTTTACATATAAATTATTTGCTCCTTTTGTGGTATTAATTCTGAAGCTGTGATCTAAAAAAACTCTTTTGCCTTTCAGAAATGATTTAGCATCATTCAAAAAAACTTCCAATCTTTGTCTGTTATTAAAATTTGGGTCATCGCTTTCAAAATCACTATTTGTTGTGATTCCGCCATTTTCATAGTTTAAAATATCCTGGTAAGTATAATGCGCATTGGAATAGTACCTTTTATTTTTAGTGTTGTAACTTACAGTGAATCTGAAATTTCCTGTACTTGACAATTGATTTATATATTGCCCCTCAGAACGCAAGCCTTTATAAGCAATAGAAAAATTAAGATTTTCAGAGGTATTTAAAGTAATAAATGAATCTGCCGACTGGCCTTTTTTGACTGTGGTTTTAAAATATAATTCCGTAGCAGGAGTTGCCACAGAGCTGTATCGTATCTGATTTGCTTCCAGGAAATTAAAATGTTTTGCTTTGAATCCAAATTCTGGAAAAGGGGAAAAATCCGTTAAACTATATTGCAACGTATTATAAGTCTGTCCATCGTTAGCGAAAGCTAAAAGCCCAAAAGTATCTTTTCTTAAATAATTATGACTGTATTCTCTTTGAATGCTCAACGCAGTATCAATATAAGTGGTGTCCCGATCTATGGTAATAACGCGGTACTGATCTATAGTGGCGAGAGGTTGTTGTGGCTTTTTTATAGAATCCGAGCTGTTGTATTTACTGTTAGAGTCTAAAGTTTTGCTGTTTTTCTCCTGAGAAAACAGCAAAGTGGAGAATGATATAAAAATAAAAAAAAAGAAAATTCTCATTTGAAAGGGATATAATTAGTGACTTTTGTAATTGTATTTTAGCAAAGGTAAATCAATAAAAAAAAAATACAACATAGACCAGAACATTATCGTTTTGATTTCATATTTTTTTTTTAAAAAATTGAAATTTTGTTTATCAAAACAAACATATTTCACTGGTTAATAAAGTTAATTCACTTAAAAAATTTATAAAAAAAAACCTTTCACAATCAAAAATGACTGGAAAGGTTTTCTTTATAAAATTATGAATTTAAACTACCAACCAGGATTTTGCTGACCAGCTAAAATTGGATTAGTTGTTGTTACTAATAATGGTATTGGCCATAAGAATCTAAAATCACTTCCAGGAATAGCAGCATTTGTTCTTGGACCTGTGTACGGTGTCCCCAAAGTAAATGAACCCGCAGGAGGATTACCATTAGCTAATTTAGCAGGAATTCCATTAATTGGAAACAAATCATCGCCTTGTAATCTGTGAATATCTGACCATCTTCTACCTTCACAAATAAATTCTATTCTACGTTCTTTTAATATTGCACCAACTAAATCTGTTGCTGTTGCAAAACTTGCTGCCGTGTAAGCTTGAGTAGCTGGAACAGCTAATGATCTATTTCTAACTCTATTCAACTGAGTCAAAGCTGATGTTAAATCTGGTGAAGTTTTTCTAGCATTGGCTTCTGCCATATTCAAAAGTACTTCTGCGAAACGAATTACTGGAGCGGGATCAGTTGAATTTGTAATATCAGTATATTTGTTTGTTAAAACATTACCAGAATTGATCGTTGTCATCACACCATTCTCTCTTCTTTTGTCATCATTTAACCACATCACATCTCTCCAAATGATTGGACTAATGCAAATTAAAGCTCTATTTTTATACATTGAAGCCAGAGCACCATTAACA
Organism: Flavobacterium xylosi; assembly: GCF_042787345.1. NCBI lineage: Bacteria > Pseudomonadati > Bacteroidota > Flavobacteriia > Flavobacteriales > Flavobacteriaceae > Flavobacterium > Flavobacterium xylosi. Next base: position 103,098 of record NZ_JBHZPZ010000013.1, read on the forward strand.
CCTGGGTTTTGACCAGCTGTAGCACCATGTTGAATTGAAAAAATAGTCTCAACATTAGTGCCTAAAGTAAATGCTGCCGCTGGAGTTGGAGCTAAAGAAAGTGCAGATAATTTCGACCCTTCAAGTATCACATTATTCCAATCTCTTTTTTGTAAAAACACTCTAGTTTTGAAAGCGATAGCAGCTTCTTTTGTTGCACGAAATTTATTTGTACCAATAAGGTTGCTCTCAGCAAAATTCAAATCAGCCAAAACTTTAGTATAACACTCAGCTACTGTATTTCTTCCTTGCGCTTTTTCGCTTTCTACTTCCGCATCGGTATCAACACCTACTTCTCTGTATGGTAAACCCGGGTGAGTTGCACCAGCAGTAAAATTGTAAGGTCTAGCAAAATAATTTAACATTTCAAAATGTGTAATTGCTCTTAAAAATCGTGCCTCTGCGATGTAACTATTCCCAAGTTGAGCAGTAATTACATTTTTACTCACTGCATCAGTTACTCCTTCTATAATTAAATTACATCTGTTAATTAATCTGTAACCATCTACGAAATAATAAACGTTGTTTGCAGTACCAGCATCATATGTACCTGTATATGTTAACTGAAAAAATCCAGCCAAATTAATAACATCTTCTCCTCTATTATCTCCTTGTTGTACAAAAGCCGCTCCCCAAATATAACCTCGACCACTATTTGGATTATTAGCAGTATTGTTATAAATACCAACCGAAGCTGCATTGTACATACCGTTCATTGAAGCAGTTATCAATGTAGGAGTTGTAAATGCGACATCAGATGCTACCGCATTTATAGGAGTTAGTCCCAGTATTTTCTCATCTGAGCAAGAAAACAATCCCATTACTAGCATTACACTAGTTACTATTTTTATGTATTTTTTCATTTTTTTATAAATTTACGTTAATACCAATTGAAAAAATTCTTGCTCTTGGTGTACCGTTTAAATCAACTCCAGAAGTTTCTAATTCCGGATCTAATCCTTTGTATTTGGTTATTAAAAATAAATTTTGAACTTGAGCAGACAATCTCACACCTTCAACACTTATTTTTTCAGTTAAAAGTTTTGGAAATGAATATCCTAAACTTATGTTGTCTAAACTAATAAAGTCAGCATCTTCGACAAAACGAGTTGTTAAATTACTTGCTTGATTAATAAATGGATTTTGATTAGCAACTAATCTAGGCGTAACTCCGTCACCAGGATTTGTAGCACTTTGCCATCTACCAAGGATTTCTGTGCTATTGTTGCTTAAACCTAAATTAAGTAAATCTCTTCTTGTACCATTAAAAACTTTATTCCCACCGCTAAAGCGAATCAAAAAGCTAAAATCAAAATCTTTGTAGCTCATTCTTGAACTAAATCCACCAAAATAAGTAGGAAGGGAATTCCCTTGAATCTTTTTATCTGCTTGAGTTAAAGTTGATGCAACTGCTATGTTAGTTGGATCGGCTGGATTAAATACTTTGTAATTAGCTGTTGCTATATTTCCTTGCACCAAGGTGCCATCAGCTTTATAATAAACCGGATTACCGTTTGCAGCATTTACTCCCCAATATGTAAATCCATATAATGAGTTTAGAGATTCTCCTTCACGGATAATGATATTTGGCTGAATATTTATATCTCCTGAACTTCCACCAATGATATCGGCACCATTATTAGGCAAATTGTAAACTTTATTTTTCTGCAAAGTTAAATTTGCATTGACATTCCACTTGAAATCTTTAGTGTTTATAACACTATAATCTACTCCAAATTCATAACCTTTATTCAATACATTTGCAGCATTTCTATCTATTGCATTTCCTGGAACACCTAATGAAGGGTCTATCGGAAATTGAAGTACTACATCTTCAGAGGTATTCTTGAAATAATCAAAGTTTAAAGTCAAACGATTATTAAATAAAGACAAATCTACTCCATAATCAATTTTAGTACTTGTTTCCCATTTCAAATTTCTGTTTGCAAAAGTTGTAAATGCAATACCATTATTTGGTCCGTAAAATGAAGGAGAATATGTACTCAAATAAGGATAATTACTCCTACCCACATTTGTGTTACCCGTTAAAGAGTAAGAACCTCTGATTTTGAATTGTGAAATGACACTTTTAAAATCTTCCATAAAACTTTCATTCGCAATATTCCAACCTCCAGAAACACCAGGAAAACTTTGGTAGCGAATGTCTGAATTAAATTTCGATAGTCCATCACGTCTTATTGTCCCTTGAACAAAATATCTTTCTTTATAATTATAACTTGCTCTTCCGATATAAGAAATAATACCTTCTTCATTAACTCCACCCCCTGATTCTTGAGTACCAAAAGCCCCTGTTACAACATTTTCATTAAAAAATGGATCAGTTATGTTTGTACCAGTAGCAAAAAACCCTTCATTTCTCTCTTTTTGAGCTTCATAAACTGCTGTCAAAGATAGATTATGGTCATCACTAAATGTTTTATTGTATGACAAAACATTTTGAACATTCCAACGAGTTAAAGTATTACTATTATTACTTAAGCGTCCATTAGTTCCACGTCCATCACCATGTAATGGATTCCAATATAAGAATCCGTTTGTTGAGGCATTATCAACTCCAATTTGGAAACGATAATTTAAACCTTTTAAAATATTAGCAGATACAAAAGCACTTGATATAATTCTAGTTACCTTAGATTCAAACTTGTTATTTGCTAATACGTAGCTGATATTTGACAAGTTATCAGTGGCCTGAGTCAGGTTTGTTCCCTGACCAATATTTCCAGATGTATTAAGGTTAAAACCTGTTGGGTTTGTTGCATTAAAAGGAGAAGTATTTGGCAACTGTCTTATTGCACTAAAAATATTTCCTGAAATAGAGTTCCTTCCAGTGTTTAATCCAAATGTATTAGTTTTAGTAACCCCAATGTTAGCTCCGACCGTTAACCAAGACATTACTTCATGTTCTAGATTTGACCGTAGAGAATAACGATCTAAACTGTTTGACTTCGCAATACCATCTTGAGTGGAGTAACCTAAAGACATGAAATATTTTGTTTTATCAGAACCTCCATTTAGAGACACAGAATGGTCACTTTGAAAAGCCCCTTTATTTAACACCTCACTTTGCCAATCAGTATCAAAATTACTTCCGGCTGCCCAAGCTGCTTGACCTGCATTTGTTCTTTTTTCGTTATTAATAACCAAAAAATCAGCAGTTTTAAGTAAATCAAATCTTTTTGTTGCAGAGGCAAATCCAGTAACATTACTATAAGATACTTTCATCGTACCTTTTTTACCTCTTTTCGTAGTAATTAAAATCACACCATTTGCAGCTCTAGAACCATAGATTGCTGTAGCAGCACCATCTTTTAAGACTTCAAATGATTCAATATCATTTGGGTTAATATCTGCCAAACCATTTGTGTCTGCAGAACCTCCAATGTCTCCAGAATAAATTGGCAAACCATCCACTACATACAAAGGTTGAGTACCACTATTTATTGTAGCTACACCTCTAATTCTAACTCTAGGTGCTACACCTAAAATTCCGTTTTGAGTCGTAACCTGAACACCCGCAGCTCTTCCCCCTAGCTGACTTTCAAAACTAGGTGTAATTAATCCTTTGATATCATTACCATTAATTTTGGAAATAGAGCTAGTAAGATCTTTCTTTTTCTGAACTCCATAACCTACAACTACTACTTCTTCCAATGCATTACCTTCTTGCTCCATTCTAACACTAATTGTCGCAGAAGAACCAACATTTACTGTAATCTCTTTCATCCCAAGAAAAGAAAAAACTAAAGTTTCCCCTTCTTTTGCTCTAATGGAATACTTACCATCAAAATCAGTTTGAGTACTGCGCTGTTTTGCTCCTTTAATAATAACATTTGCGCCAGGGATAGGCCCCGAAATATCGGAAACTACACCCGTAATTGTTTTCTCTTGTGAAAACACAAATTGCATTGACAAAGCCAATAACAATGAAAAAATCCATTTGAATTTTAATCTCATTTTAAATTATTTTGAATTAGTTATCTGGCAAATCTCACGATAAATAATTAATTAACCTAAAATTAACGTTAAAAAATATACTTTTAACATTTGTATAGCGTTTTGTGTGCCGTTTTATGAAACATGTATTAGCTAATGAATTAAAAAAAAAATATTTTCTTTCTATATTTGCCAAAAAAATGCTCGAAAGTAATTTTTCAAAATACATACTCGAATCAGGAACTGATGAAGCAGGTCGTGGTTGTCTTGCGGGACCTGTAACTGCAGCGGCTGTAATATTGCCACACGATTTTGAAAACGCAATACTAAATGACAGTAAACAATTATCAGAAAAAATTAGAGAAAAATTAAGACCTATTATTGAGCAGCAATCCATTTCATTTGCAGTAACACATCTTGAGCCTATGGTAATTGATGAAATCAATATCCTGAATGCATCTATAAAAGCCATGCAGGAAAGCATTCTAAAACTCCATCCAAGGCCGGAATATATTATTCTCGACGGAAATGCACCACTGATTCACAAAAAAGGTATAAAAAATCGTGGAGGAAAAATTTTTACCGAAGTTGAACTCGAAATTTTAAATTCGATTCCAAATACCAGTATCGTAAAAGGTGATTCTAAATTTATGAGTATTGCCGCGGCCTCCGTTTTGGCAAAAACGTACCGCGATGCGTATATGAACCGCATTCATGAGGAATTCCCGATGTCTAATTGGAAAAAAAACAAAGGTTATCCCACCAAAGAACATCGGGAAGCCATCCGAAAATATGGCGTTACAAAATACCACCGAATGACGTTTCGATTGTTGCCAGAACAGCTAAAATTGGAGATTTAGATTTGTTTGAAGCAACATCAAAACACACCCCCAGCCCCTCTCAAGAGGGGAATTCGACCCTGTTATCATGAACCTTTGGTTTTTATACAGAATCCGAGACGTTCTTATAATTCTTTTTATTTGATGTTATTTTTAGAATTCAGCCGATATTGTTTAGCAAAACATTCCTTATACGCACTTCTGACTCCCCTCTGGAGAGCGGCTGTGAGTGTGTCTTTAGTTTTTTATTCAAACTTAGATTCAAATAAATCTGCAAAATGTTTCAGGATTTTCTCCTTCACTTCTGCTTCATTTACTTTTTCAACTCCGAGTTCTACGTTTAAAGAAGTTACGGCCTTACCACGAATCCCACACGGAATGATATTGTCAAAATAACCCAAATCAGCATTTACGTTTAACGCAAATCCGTGCATAGTTACCCAACGGGAAGCGCGAACGCCCAGCGCACAAATTTTTCTGGCAAATGGAGTTCCTGCGCCTAACCAAACTCCGGTTTCGCCTTCGCTTCTACCACAAGCAATTCCATATTCTTCAAGGGTAAGAATAATAGCTTCTTCCAGAAAGCGCAAGTATTTATGAATATCCGTAAAGAAATTTTCTAAGTCTATAATTGGATAACCCACAATTTGTCCGGGTCCGTGATACGTAATATCGCCACCACGGTTGATTTTGTAGAAAGTCGCTCCTTTGGCTTCCAATTGTTTTTCAGATAAAAGTAAATTACTCAAATCGCCACTTTTCCCCAAAGTATAGACATGAGGATGCTCCACAAAAAGAAAGTAATTTGGCGTTTCTAGGCTGAGTTCTTCTCTGCGATTTAGAATTTTCAAGTCAACGATTCCTTTAAACAATTGTTCTTGGTATTCCCAAGTTTCCTTGTAATCTTTAGTTCCTAAATCTTGAAGTTGGATGGTTTTGTTCATTTGTAATTGCGAGGAGTTGCGAGGCACGAAGCAAAGCAATCTTTTTTCGGTCCGTTATTTTTGATTGGTAAAGGTACAAAGTTTTGAGTTTACTGTTTTTCCTGCAAGGTTTTTTTTAACCTTTTGGGTATGCTATAAAAATTAAAACTTATAAATTATGAATAACTAGTCTTCGTCTAAAACTAATTTTTATTATTGCGCTGAAAGCGATACCTACAAGGTTTGAAAAAACCTTGTAGGATTGACATTTATTAATTGACTTCATCTGTTTCCAAAACCACCTCCAGATTCGTACTCTCCGGATTTACTAAACAATCTGTTATTAGAAATTGCAATTCCAATGATTTTTTGTCTTCGCTTATTTTTGCATTTGTATTCGAAACCGATTTTATTTTCCGAGGAAAATGATATTTTAAAACATAGAGCTGATTGATTTTAAAATTGGCTGCTCGGGTTTTCAGGTCTGAAATTTTATCCTGCTGTTTTTTTAATTCGACAGGATCTGTAATTTTCACTATTCTTTTAAAAAGACTTTCGTCAAAAGCATAATTCACACTATAATAATGTTCTTCGGCAACCAGTGCGTAATTGTTTTCAATATCATCTGCATATTCTTCGGTTTTGTATAAATCCGCAACTTCGGCTATTTTAGTAAAGTTTTGATTGATTGTTGTTCGAAATTCTTTCTCGTAAGAACTTTTCTTGATGTGAACTTTTACGTTTGAAAACTTTTGAAAAACAGCTTTTTCGGATGCTGGAAGTTTTGCAAACGTCTCCGCATATTTCGCTATAAAATCCTTGAAAACGTAAGTGGTATCCTCGAATTTTTCTTCTTTGGAATAATTTTCGCCCACTAATTGCATGTAACTGTGTTCGTCGCGCAGTGATTCGGTTTCTATTTTTCCGGATCCGTCTTGGTTTAAATAGATGGTTTCGGTAATTTGGCAACTTGTTGTTAGAATGGCCAAAAGTATAAAGACGTAAATTTTATTTTTCAATTTTTATGATTTTGAATGGTGATTTTTTACCAAATGTAAAATAATAACTACAATCCCTAGCCCAGATTACAGTGGAAATCCTTTTTATTTTTTAAGAAAAAATAAAAAGATTGTAACGGAAAGCTGGAAATAGCTCCAAAAAACCTTTAGCACTTTGTTACTTTGCTACTTATACAGTATCTTTGCGCTCTTAAAAACAGCATAAAATGGCATTATCCGAACAAGAAATATTACGTAGAGAAGCACTTACCGAATTACGCAATTTAGGCATTGAGCCTTATCCAGCAGCCGAATTTATCACAACCGCTTATTCCAGCGAAATCCTAGCCGATTTTGAGAAGTACGAAGGAAAAGAAGTTGTTTTAGCCGGGCGTTTGATGGGTAAGCGTATCATGGGGAAAGCATCATTTGCAGAATTGAAAGATGCTGAAGGACGTATTCAAATCTATGTTTCGAGAGATGATATTTCGACGGACGAGGAGAAAACAATGTACAATGTAGTTTTCAAAAAACTATTGGATATTGGCGATTTTATTGGGGTTCGCGGAACGGTTTTTAAAACGCAAGTGGGTGAAATTTCGGTTCATGTTTATGGATTGACAGTTTTGGCGAAAGCCTTGAAACCACTTCCTGTTGTAAAAACGGATGCCGACGGAAAAACACACGATGCTTTTGCTGATCCGGAACAAAGATACCGTCGTCGTTACGTGGATTTAACCGTGAACGATCACGTGAAAGAAACGTTTATCAAAAGAACAAAATTGTTCAATGCGATGCGTTCTTTCTTTAATGATAAAGGATATTTAGAGGTGGAAACTCCAGTTTTACAACCAATTCCCGGTGGTGCTGCAGCGCGTCCTTTTATCACACACCACAACTCGCTTGACATGCCATTGTACATGCGTATTGCGAATGAGTTGTACTTAAAAAGATTGATTGTTGGTGGTTTTGATGGGGTGTATGAGTTTTCGAAAAACTTTCGTAATGAAGGAATGGACCGAACACATAACCCAGAGTTTACTGCCATGGAAATATATGTAGCCTACAAGGACTACAACTGGATGATGAAATTCACCGAAAACTTGTTGGAACATTGCGCCATTAGTGTAAACGGAACCAGTGAAGCAACTTTTGGAGGACATACGGTGAACTTCAAAGCTCCATATGCAAGAGTTACGATGACAGATTCTATCAAACAATTTACTGGATTTGATATTTCAGGAAAAAATGAAACAGAGTTATTTGACGCTGCCAGAGGGATGGGAATTGACGTGGATGCCACGATGGGTAAAGGAAAATTGATTGATGAAATTTTTGGCGCTAAATGCGAAGGAAATTATATTCAGCCAACTTTTATCACGGATTATCCAAAGGAAATGTCTCCATTGTGCAAACAGCACCGTGACAATCCGGAATTGACAGAACGCTTTGAATTGATGGTTTGTGGTAAAGAAGTAGCGAACGCTTATTCTGAATTGAATGACCCGATTGACCAAAGAGAGCGTTTTGAAGAGCAAATGAGATTGTCTGAAAAAGGAGACGATGAAGCAACCGGAATTATCGATGAAGATTTCTTAAGAGCTTTAGAATACGGAATGCCGCCAACTTCTGGATTAGGAATTGGAATGGACCGTTTGATGATGTTTTTGACCAATAATGCTTCTATTCAAGAAGTGTTGTTGTTCCCACAAATGAGACCAGAGAAAAAACAAGTTCAAATTGAATTGGAAGATGATGAGAAACTGATTGTCGCCATCTTGAAAACGAATGACAACAAAATGGATTTTGGATTATTGAAAATCAAATCGGCATTGAGTGGTAAAAAATGGGACAAAGCCATGAAAAACTTATCTTCTTTAGGAATGACTGAAGTAGTTGTTGAAGGAGAAAGCAAAGCATGTAGATTGAAAGAGTAACTTACTGCATTTGATTATATAAAAAAAGGAGCTGCAATCGAAGCTCCTTTTTTGTGTACTACTTTCAACTAATTAATGCAACTTTAGGGAAAAGATAAAGATATTTTTTCAAAAGAAAGGACTTTAAAGTCCTCTCTCTCGAATGGAATAAATGTTCTTTATTTGCTCCTGAC
>NZ_JBHZPZ010000014.1:0-93144 GCF_042787345.1 Flavobacterium xylosi
GGTCAGGAGCAAATAAAGAACATTTATTCCATTCGAGAGAGAGGACTTTAAAGTCCTTTCTTTTGAAAAAATATCTTTATCTTTTCCCTAAAGTTGCATTAATTAGTTGAATCTAGTCATCTAAAAGATACCTTAATTCATAACACCTTAGGATTTAGCAAAGTATCCACTTTAAATGACCCTTTTGAAATTGCTAGTATAACGGGTATTAGCATGACTGGAAATACAAAAGATGATAGGAAATAGAAAAGCATGATATTTCATCATAAAAAAAACGATTTTTTAAATAATGCTGAAATCATCTGTTTTAGCAGAACACCAAATGAACCATTGATGTGGAGTCACTACGCTGATAAGCATCATGGGGTTTGCTATTGTTTTGATGAATTAGAATTAACAACATTTGATGGACTTACAGCTCACTTTGGAGATGTAATTTATTCTAGCCATTTACCAGAAATAAATTACAGGGAAGGAAACACGACTTTAGAAGATTGGAATAGAGAATTGTTTAGAGTTCTAATGACAAAATCATTAAATTGGGTATATGAAAAAGAAGTCAGAGTGATAAGGAAAAAAAATGTTGGAAATACATTTAGAACTCAAAGTTTAAAAGCAATTATTATTGGGCATAATGCATCGATTTGGAATAAAACTAAAATCTTGGAACTAATAGCTCAAGCTAATGAATCAAGAGATCAAAAAATAGAAATATATTATGCTTGCTTGAGTACAAGGAGTTTTGAAATTTTTATTAATGATAAACGATCCAGTATTGTAGCAGAAAATAGTGTCGGAATTGGATAATAACCAATAAGTTTAGATATACACAATCCTCGAGTTAGCAAATAAAATTACCCAAGAATACTGAAATACTAAAACAAAATAAGCTACTGACTCAAAAGGATGTAGCTTTTTTTATACCTTGGCTCTACAATAAAAACCAAATAGAAAAACGATGAACACAACAGAGCAAGTACCACAGCAGCTAAAACGATCAAAGTTCCCTATCAAAAACATATTTCTTTCTGACTACGAAAAATACGAAGGCGTTCGCAGAATCAATATTTATGTGATGCGGTTGTTTTTCGCGTTAATGTTTATTTTTGTTGCCACAGATTCCTGGACCGTTATTCTTACCCATGAAGGTGCTTGGGATCCAACAAGAGCAGTTGCTTGGTGCACTTGGGCAGCTTACTCAACGCTGGCAATTTTAGGAGTATTCCATACGTTACGAATGTTACCCATTATGCTTTTTATGATTTTCTATAAAGGACTTTGGCTTATTGTTGTCGCTTATCCTTTATGGTCCGCAGGCACGCTCAAAGGTTCACCAGCAGAAGGGATGGCTTATATGTTCTCCGGAATTATCATACCAATACTTTTCGTGCCGTGGAAATACGTATTCAAAAAATACATTTTAATAGAGACGAAAAAGAAATGATGTATATTGATTCCTAAATAAGTAATTTTTGTGGAAAATACAATTTACGCACTCAAACGGATCGAAAGACCAGTCATAGTAACTTACGATTAATCAACACAAACTAAAAAAAATATAAAATGAAATACCTAAAAATGATAAATAGAATCTTTTCTTTCAATAGTATCGTGTTATTTACGATATTATTTTCTGTCCAAGTATCTAATGCGCAACAAGCAAAGAAAAACGAAAAAGTTGTTATAAAAACTTCTATCTACTGCGACCATTGCAAAGAATGCGAAACTTGTGGTAAAAATTTTCAAACTAATATGCTGAAAATAAAAGGCGTAAAAATGTATGAGCTTGACGAAAAAAAGAGAACGATAACGGTTTACTACAACGGACAAAAAACAGATTTGCAGACAATTAAAAAAGGAATTTCAAAACTGGGTTATGATGCCGATGAAATAAAAGCAGAGGTTGCATCTTATGAAAAACTTGATGACTGTTGCAAAAAAATATAAAGCCTGACCTACGCTAAAGCGAGCGCCCGAACGTGTCCGCTAATAAGAAGAAATAAATATTATAATTCAAATTAAACTGGCACGAGCGAGACGTTTGCGTTAGCTAAAAAGTACGTTACAATCGGTTAAACTTAAACTTCTGTCCACCAACAGCTGCTTCGTACATGAGTCCACCCTTCAGCATGGTGAAGACCATAACGCCATCCGTATATTTTACATTTGCTGCGGCACCTTCTGTTGCCGCTACTGCTGAGGCTTGGGCCGAAAACTCGAATCGGCTTTCTTTAAACCGGTCCAAATCCTTTTTTGACTCAAAAAATATTACCTCGCGGTACGCTTGCGCACCTGCCTGGAACCCTATGCTAACTTGCGTCAACTTTGCCATTCCAACTATCTTGTTATGTTCATAGACAGTCCCGTTACCAGCAGCTCCCCCGATACCGAATCCTCCCTTGCCAACATTGGGAAAGATGACATAGCCATACGCTTTTTCAAAAATCCCTTTCATAAGAGCGTCTTTTTCTATGAACTCAGCCTTAGCTATATTGCTGTCAGCAATAATTTTATTCTTTTTAACTTTTGTTTGTCCGAATATAGGCGTTATGTTTATTACACAAGCCATCACTATCACCCAAATAATATTTAAATTTTTCATAACTATATATATTAAATTGTTGTAAATTTTCCTTGTTCAAAGATAAAAAAAAATTCTTATTTAAAAATAAATTAACTTGATTATCAATATAATACATTTTTTTAATCAATTTATAGCGTAATTATATCGCCTAAATGCCGTCCGATCTTCCAATAATCAGACACAAACAAGAACTAGAACGAAATGCAATTTTGTTCTCCTTTTTTCTACCTTTGAAAAACACAAATACAAAAACACAACAATAGTACGCATGATTACAAAAGCAACACTAGAAGACGTTTCAAACTTAAATAAATTAATCAATTCAGCTTATCGGGGTGAATCTTCTAAAAAAGGATGGACCACCGAAGCCAATCTTTTAGAAGGACTTCGAACCACTGAACAAGAATTGAATGAAACCATTCAAAACCCGAAAAATACAATTCTAAAATTTACCCAAAACAACCAGATTATAGGTTGTGTATTGTTGGTTGAAAAAGAGCATCAATTATATTTAGGAATGCTGACGGTTTCGCCTGAGTTGCAAAATAGCGGAATTGGAAAAAAATTATTGCAGCAGGCTGAAATTCATGCTTCGGCATTAGGATTGCCCAAAATTGTAATGACGGTGATTTCCGTCCGGGAAGAATTGATCGAATGGTACAAACGCAACGGTTATGCAGACACGGGAGAAAGGGAACCTTTTCCGGTAAGCGATGTTCATATTCCAATCTCAGAAGAACCATTGGAATTTATTGTATTAGAGAAAAAAATAGCGTAATTTCATAATCCATTTACTAAAATGATTAACTGACAATAAACAAATTTTAAATCAAAATAAAATGGCAAATAATAGTAAAACATTAGTTGTAAAAGATTTAAAAGAAAAATCAATTCTGGTTTCCAGAACATTTAATGCCCCGCTTGAAAAAGTGTGGCGCGCCTATACCGAAAGTGACTTATTGGAACAATGGTGGGCACATGACCGTGGAAAGCCGAAACCAAAACAATGCACTTTTCTGTTAGCGGATATTGGTTGTATGCTATGGTCAGTCCTGAAAATGAGAAACATTGGGGACGGATGGAATACATTGCCATAATGCCTCATAAAAGCTTTGAAATCAAAGACGGTTTTTGTGATGAAGACGGAAATATAAACCCATCCCTGCCGGTTTCTAAAGGAACTATTGTTTTTGCTCAAACTGCATCAGGCACTTTGGTTGAATTCAAGATGTTTTATTCCAGTGAAAAAGAAATTGAAACTATTGTTAAAATGGGCTTTGAGCAAGGTATTGCCGCTTGTCTTGAGCAATTGGAAGCGTTATTTCAAGAAAATAAAATCTAAGAGTAATTGTTCGGATTACGATAATTCCTCTCTTTTTACGGGCAGCTCGCGTAAGGGATTGCGGCGGTATCCTTTATTTTTTCTTTAAAAAATAAAGATAAAGCCAAAAGCCCGACCCCAAACTTGAAAATGAGGAAGGAACGACCGAAAATTTCAAGTTTGTGGTTACGCCCAAATGATAATAAAATATTTTTGAGTTTAAATCCCTTTTACAACACCATGTCTTCCAACAAGCGTTGGGCTGTTTGTTCTAAATCATCGCACAAACCCGGATGTGGTCTTGAGGTTTGAATCGCTGAACTACGAATAGCGGTCAACCAGCGGAAACGTGACGGAATATCGAATTGTGCGATTGGGCCTCCCGATTTCTCGCCATGTCCCACCTTCTCAAATGCCTGCAAATTTAAATGCAATTGTTCCAAATCTAAATCGGCTGAAAACAATTGGAGTTTAGCTTCATTAATTGAACAGAGCACTTTTATAAACTTGGCTTTTTTACAAAAGAGAATAATACCCACATTGAGGAATTCTTCGCGTTCTACCCTTGGTACAACCCGGATTACGGCATACTCATATAAGTGTTTCTCTTGCATTTTGTGCTTCATTTATAAAAATTTCGGAATGGTTTAAGCGTATGGATAAAAACTGGAAATAGACTTCCCGGATGGCTTCGGGAGTTTCATCAGAATCTTCCCATTGCAGCCACTCTTCTGGAATTAAATTAACAATGGATTGTAAAACTTCATCCGTTAATATTTTTTTGAATATTACGTCGGTTTCTCTCAATAGGGAAGCCTGAGGCAACAATACATGGTCTTTTATCAGTGCAAAAGGACTTTGCGCATGCGTTTTCCAATTGGTCCAGGAATGATGAAAATAGAGACTTGCGCCGTGATCAATCAGCCACAATTCCTTGTGCCAAATCAACATATTGGTATTTCTGAAGGTTCGGTCGACATTGGTGATAAAGGCATCCAGCCAAACAATTTGCGAAGCTAATTTTGCATCTACAACAGTCACAACAGGATCGTAATTGATCGCACCTGACAAATAGTGCAAAGCCAAATTAAGTCCCTGGCTACCCTGAAGCAGATCCTGAATTTCTTCGTCGGCTTCCGTTCGTCCGAATGCTTCGTCGAGATTGGCATAAACCAATTCCGGCATTTTTAGTTTTAAAACACGGGCTATTTCACCGCCAATTAATTCGGCGATTAAGGCTTTGACGCCATGTCCAGCACCTTTGAATTTCAATACATATTTAAAATCATCATCGGCTTCAGCGAGCGCAGGCAAAGAACCGCCCTCCCGCAACGGAGTAATATATCGCGTAACATTTACGGTTCTAAGATGGGGTATTTTTTCCATAATCAAATTGGATAAAGCTATTTTGCTTGAATACAAACTTACAAATAAGTAGGATGAATTTAATTACAATTTTATAGAATGATTAGGTAAACTTTGTCATTCCGACGAAGGAGGAATCTCATAAATACTATTTTTATCATCAAAGTAAATCCTTAACAAGATAAATGCAACGGTACTATTTAACAATGAAACCACTACCTAAAACTATAATGAGATTCCTCCTTCGTCGGAATGACAAACGGAAATGAAATGACAACCAGTAATGAAATGACAAATGGGAATGGGATAAAAATACTAAGCCTCATTTTCTATACTCAAATAAGCTTTTCCAATATTCGCAATAACATCTGAAGCGATAAACGATTGATAACCGGTTTCAGGCAAAGCAATATCTGCAGTTAGACCGTGAAGATAAACGCCAACAATTGCGGCATTTATCGGTTCATACGATTGCGCCAATAAACTGGTGATCATTCCGGTCAAAACATCGCCGCTTCCTGCGGTGGCCAAAGCCGCATTTCCTGTGCTGTTTTCGTAGATTATATCGCCATTGATAATATGTGTTGGTGCGCCTTTCATTACAATAACCAAATGGTAGTTCTTTGAGAAGGAAATAGCTTTTGTTATTTTCTCTTCTTCAGAATTCCATTTTCCAATTAATCGTTCCAATTCTTTGGGATGTGGCGTGAGAATAGTTTTGGGCAGTAATAAAGAAAGCCAAGATTTATTTTGGGATAAAATATTCAAAGCATCGGCATCGATTACTAATGGAACTTTATTGGTTTTCAGCAATTCATGAAAGGCTTTGTGGGTGGCTAGTTCCTGCCCTATTCCCGGTCCAATTCCTATGGCTTGCGGTACAATATCGAAAGTGATATTTGAGATAAATTTTTCTTGAACATCAGTTAATACCATCACTTCAGGAATGGAGATTTGCACAATTTCATAACCGCATTTTGGAATAAAAGCCGTCACCAATCCGCAACCGGTTTTCAAAGCTGCTTTGGATGAAATACACGCCGCACCCATTTTACCATAGCTTCCGCCAATTAATAAAGCATGTCCCTGGATACCTTTGTGCGTGTGTTTATCAATGGGTTTATAGCGTTTTAGAATTTCGTTTTTGTCAATACAAATAGGATTCATCGTAGGATTTGTTTGTCTAAAATTACGAATTATAAACGGAATTTAATGATTCTAATTCTACAATTTGCCATTCCATAAAACTTAAGGTTCATACCATTTGGCTTCAGAATTGGATAAATAAGTACAACACTTTTTGTTATTCTTTTAAAAAAGAATACTTTAGTATCCTAGAATTACCATTTAAAATAAACCAATGAAAAAAACATTATTTTTATTACTGTTAGCCGGACTTATAAATACTTCTTATGCCCAAGAATCCGGTACTCCACCTAAAGAAACAAAAGCAGTCGCAAAAGAGAATAATTCTGCTGCCAATCTTGTTTTCAATCCTGATCAAAATGTTGTCACTGAACACACCACGACCATAAAAGGACAAAGAGTTCCATACAAAGCAACCACAGGTACCATGCCGGTTTGGGATGAAGATGGAAAAGCAATTGCAGGATTATTTTATACGTATTATGAACGTTCCGACGTTAAAGATCGTGCTTCTCGCCCGTTGGTGATTTCTTTCAATGGTGGTCCCGGTTCTGCTTCGGTTTGGATGCAAATTGCGTACACCGGTCCTAGTTTATTAAATATTGATGATGAAGGATATCCTTTGCAGCCTTATGGAATCAAAGAAAATCCTTATTCCATTTTGGATGTTGCTGATATCGTTTTTGTAAATCCTGTCAACACCGCTTATTCCAGAGCAACAAGCAAAGAGATTCCAACGACTAAATTTTTCGGTATAAATGCGGATATTAAATACTTGGCCGATTGGATTGGTGGATTTGTGACTCGCACGAACCGTTGGGCTTCGCCTAAATATCTTATTGGTGAAAGCTACGGTACAACCCGTGTTTCCGGATTGGCGCTACAATTGCAAAACAATCAGTGGATGTATCTTAACGGCGTTATATTAGTTTCCCCTACAACATTAGGAATTACTCGCGGCGTGGCTGCTGATGGAGCGCTAAAACTACCGTATTTCGCAGCTACAGCATGGTATCATAAAATGTTACCTCCCGATTTACAGAATAAAGATTTGACTAATATGCTGCCAGAAGTGGAAGATTTTACCATCAACGAACTTCTTCCTTCGTTAAGCAAAGGCGGTTCGCTTGATGAGCAGAAAAGGAAAGAAATAGCTGCAAAAATAGCACGTTATTCCGGTATTTCGGAAAAAGTCGTTATGCAAAACAATTTAGACGTTCCTTATAATTATTTCTGGAAAGAATTGTTGCGCGATAAAGGTTTTACCGTGGGCAGACTGGATTCCCGTTACAAAGGAATTGACCGAAAGGATGCAGGAGATGGTCCTGATTTTAATGCTGAACTTACTTCCTGGTTGCATTCCTTTACTCCGGCAATCAACATGTATATTCGCAATGATTTGAATTATAAAACCGACTTTAAATACAATATGTTTGGTTCCGTGAATCCTTGGGATAAATCAAATGATGAAACAGGTGAAAATCTACGTCAGGCAATGGCACAAAATCCTTATTTGAATGTTATGGTTCAATCTGGCTATTATGATGGTGCCTGTGATTATTTCAATTCGAAATACAATTTATGGCAAATGGATCCCAGCGGAAAGCTAAAAGACAGAATGAGCTGGAAAGGCTACCGAAGCGGACACATGATGTATTTAAGAAAAAAAGATTTAGAAACGGCTAATGAAGATATTAGAGTTTTTATCAAAAATTCATTGCCTAAAACGGGAGAATCGGCAAAGTATTAAGAATATCACTTTTGGCTAAAAAAGACAAATCAAATTTATTTTTGATTTGTCTTTTTTAGTTTAGTAAACGTAATGTATTTTTTAAAAACAGAAAGGAATTGATAAACAAATGCCCTAGCCCAGAGTGAAATGGAAAGCCCACAGTCAAGCCTTTTTAGGCGCGACGAGGACTTGAAATGGAAAGCTGGAAATAGCTCCTAAAAAAAATTATTAGTTGAAGATTCTGTATTATTTCGAAAACGTTTGAAACTTTAAACTTTGCTAGCTCTCGCCCTTGTCACTCAAAATAAAAGCAATAAATTAGCGCCATCAAATTTTATACAAAAACACAATGAAAAACACTGCGCTTACGCACATACATGAAAGTTTGGGAGCAAAAATGCTTCCGTTTGCCGGATACAATATGCCTATTTTATATGAAGGGGTGAATGCGGAACATGAAACAGTTAGAAATGCTGTGGGTGTTTTTGACGTGTCACACATGGGAGAATTCTTGCTTACGGGTCCAAATGCATTGGCTTTGATTCAGAAAGTGACTTCGAATGATGCTTCGACTTTGACTATCGGAAGAGCGCAATACTCTTGTTTACCTAATAATGATGGTGGAATTGTAGATGATTTAATTGTCTATAAAATGAAAGAAGAGCAGTATTTATTAGTGGTAAATGCGTCGAATATTGATAAAGATTGGAATTGGATTTCAGCTCATAATGATTTGGGCGTGGAAATGAGAAACCTTTCGGATGATTATTCTTTATTGGCGATTCAAGGACCAAAAGCGGTTGAAGCGATGCAAGCTTTGTCTTCATTAGACTTATCGGCTATTCCTTATTACCATTTTGAAGTGGGTGATTTTGCCGGAATTGAAAACGTAATTATTTCAGCTACGGGTTACACCGGTTCTGGTGGTTTTGAGATTTATTGTAAAAACTCGGAAGTAGAACAAATTTGGAATAAAGTTTTTGAAGCGGGTGCTGCATTTGGTATTAAACCAATTGGATTAGCTGCTCGTGATACGTTGCGTTTAGAAATGGGTTTCTGCTTGTACGGAAATGACATTAATGACACAACTTCCCCTCTTGAAGCTGGTTTGGGTTGGATTACAAAATTCAATAAAGAATTCACCAATTCAGAAAATCTGAAAAAACAAAAAGAAGCCGGAGTTACTAAAAAACTGGTTGCTTTTGAAATGCGAGAACGTGCGGTGCCAAGACATGATTATGAAATTGTGAATGCTGCTGGAGATGTAATTGGAATTGTAACTTCCGGAACGATGTCGCCATCTATGAATAAAGGAATTGGTATGGGTTATGTAACTGTTGAAAATAGTCCTGTTGATAGCGATATTTTCATAAGAATTCGTAAAAATGATGTTCCTGCCAAAGTGGTAAAATTGCCTTTTTACAAGAAATAAATTTTAAATGAAAAGATATTCACTGGTAATATTCTTGACTACATTTTCACTATTTGGTCAAAATAGCGCTACCACTTGTGAAAAACTTTCCAAAATAAATGCGTTGATACAACGCGAGCATGTTAATCCAAAACCGGTAGACGACAGTTTATCGGTTTTTGTTTTTGACAGTTTTATTGATAAAATGGATCCGTCCAGAAACATTTTTCTAAAATCGGAATACGATATCTTTTCTAAAAAATACCGATTAAATATTGACGATCTCATCAAAAGCAACGATTGTTCTTTTCTAATGGAAATCTCAAGCGTTTACAAAAAAGACCTTTTGAGAAACAAAGCAATTTTAGAAAAAATTAATCGAGAACCAATCGATTATGAATTGAAAGATACGATTCGGTTTTATAAAAAAGCATTTCCTATTTATTTATTGGATAGCCAAGTGGAGAAAGTTTGGCGAAAAAAAATCAGATATCAAATTCTGGATGATATTTCGCAAACCAGCAAAAATCTGGATTCTGTTAAAGCTAATTTTACCTCAATAGAAGCTTTAGCCAAAAACAGTATCATTCAAAATGAACTTTGCAGGATAAATACTATTTTGCAAAATGACACCGATTTCGAAGAAAACCTTTACAATGATTTTTGCAGTTATTTCGATCCGCACACTTCTTATTTTAGTGATGATTCTAAGTCCAGTTTTGTAGCCTCTCTATCAAAAGAGCATTTATCACTGGGACTCAACGTAAGCTTAAATGAAAAAAGTGAAATTATAGTAGATGATTTAGATCCAAACGGTCCCGCGTTTTTGACTGGGAAAATTAAAAAAGGGGATCAAATTGTTTCA
The DNA here is from genome assembly GCF_042787345.1 of Flavobacterium xylosi. Taxonomy (NCBI): domain Bacteria; kingdom Pseudomonadati; phylum Bacteroidota; class Flavobacteriia; order Flavobacteriales; family Flavobacteriaceae; genus Flavobacterium; species Flavobacterium xylosi. Next base: position 10,425 of record NZ_JBHZPZ010000014.1, read on the forward strand.
ATTTCAAATCAAAAGGAAACATTATTGGTTACCTGCGCATCATTAGAGTCAATTTCGAATATGATTCTGTCAGAGGCTAATAAAAACATCGTGTTGACTCTGAAACGTAAGACGGGAAAAAATTTTGATGTCCTTATAGAAAAGCAAGTGATCAAAGATGAAGAAAACACGGTTTACAGTTTTATTATCGAAAAAGAGATCAAAATAGGGTATATAAAAATTCCAAGTTTTTATGCCGATTTTGAAGACAACACCAACAAAGGCTGCGCCCAGGATGTTGTAAAAGAAATAATTAAATTACAAAAAGATAATATCAAAGGATTGGTTATTGATTTAGTTGATAATGGCGGAGGTTCAATGGAAGAAGCTATAAAACTTGCCGGTATATTTGTTGACCGTGGTCCTATTTCCGTTGTTATAGACAAAAACAAAACCCAAACAACAATAGAAGATCCTTTTAAAGGAATGTTTTATAAAGATCCTATCGTGATACTTGTAAATGGAAATTCAGCATCAGCGAGTGAATTTTTCGCATCCACGCTTCAGTATTACAATAGAGCTTTATTAATAGGAAGTAGGACTTTAGGAAAAGCGACGATGCAAACAATTCTTCCTTTGGAAGTAAATGACAAGGAAAATTTTGTAAAAGTAACCGTTAATAAATTTTACAGAATTACAGGAAAAAGCCACCAGAGTATAGGTATATCTCCAAATGTATTCCTTCCAGAAATTTATGAAACAATATTCCAAAAAGAAAGCAATTTCCCAACGTCCTTAAAGAATGACAGTATTAACACTTCAATCAAATTCAAAACGTATTTTAAAAATAGTTTGATTGAACAAATAACAAAAAACAGTAATCAAAGGATTGTAAACGATTCTTATTTCAATACCATTAATAAGATAAATAAACGGATAGATGTTCTAGTCAACAAACCGAAAACAGCAACGCCTGTTACTATTGATGCCGTTTTTGAAGAACAAAATAAAGTCTCCAGCTTATGGGATGATATTATTCTTTTTAATTCGAAGAGTATTGATTTGAATGTTTATAACTCGAATTTAAATAAATATCTTCTTGCTATTCATCCTTTGGAAAAAACATATAATCAATTCCAATTAGATGCTTTGAAAACAAATCATTATCTAAATGAAGCAATTACTATAATTGAAGATTTTAATACTTTAAAATAAAAAAATAACACCCCAAATCATCTTAAATTGTCGAAAAGAATTTAAATTGATTTTGGTAAAATAACTAATAGCTGTATTTTTGCAGTTCAAAATAAAAAATTAGCAATGGGAAGAGCGTTTGAGTTTAGAAAAGGTCGAAAAATGAAACGTTGGTCAGCAATGGCTAAAGCATTTACAAGAATTGGAAAGGATATCGTCATGGCTGTTAAAGAAGGCGGACCAAATCCTGATGCTAATTCAAGATTAAGAGCAGTTATCCAAAATTCAAAGGCTGCAAATATGCCTAAAGAAAATGTGGAACGTGCTATAAAAAAAGCAACCGATAAAGATACAGCCAACTATAAAGAAGTTTTATTTGAAGGATATGCACCGCATGGGATTGCAATTCTTGTGGAAACGGCTACAGATAACAATAATAGGACTGTTGCAAATGTTAGAAGTTATTTTAACAAATGTAATGGAACAATGGGAACTCAGGGTTCAGTAGAATTTATGTTTGACCATACTTGTAACTTCAGAATTCCTGCAAATGGAATGGATCCAGAAGAACTAGAATTAGAATTAATCGATTTTGGTGCTGAAGAAGTTTTTGAAGATGAAGATGGTATTTTAATTTATGCTCCATTTAATAGTTTTGGAACGATACAAAAAGAATTAGAAACTAGAGGTCTGGAAATCCTTTCTTCTGGTTTTGAAAGAATACCCCAAATCACTAAAGCGTTAACGGAAGCTGAAATGGCCGATGTAGAAAAACTAATCGAAAAATTAGAAGAAGATGATGACGTGATGAACGTCTATCATACTATGGAAGAGGCGTAAACTTCATTCCAACTATATATAAAACTCTAGCTCTGGCTGGAGTTTTTTTTGTCTCACATTGTATTCATTTAAAATTAAGCCATGTTATTTCTTATTTTAAGTATTCTCTGTAGCGTAACTGTAGGGGTGATTTTCAAAGTAGGCCGAAAATACACTTTAAATACAACCCAAATAGTCTCATGGAATTATGTGTTTGCCCTATTGCTTTGTTATTTCTTTTATAGCCCTGATTTAAGAGCAGTTGATACATCAGCTCCCTGGAGTATTTATATTCCGTTAGGGATTTTATTACCAATTATATTTTTGTTTTTAGCCGCTTCCATTAAGCACATGGGAATTGTAAAAACAGATGCCGCACAACGCCTTTCCCTTTTTATTCCTATACTCGCGGCTTGGTTATTATTCAATGAAGAATTCAATAGCATCAAACTGATTGCTTTTTTGATAGCCCTACCCGCTTTGTTATTAGTACTTTCAAAAAAAACCGACAATCTAAATAACAAATGGATTTATCCAGCGGTCGTGTTTGTGGGTTTTGGAGCAATAGACATCTTGTTCAAACAAATCGCTTTGGCGACAAGCCTACCTTTTACAACTTCTCTATTTATTGTTTTTGGAATTTCGTTGATCTTAATTTTGGCAGTAGTTCTTTACGAAATAGCGTTTAAAAAAGCCCAATTTCAAAGTAACAATTTTCTTTTTGGTGCGCTTGTAGGAGTGTTTAATTTTGGAAATATTTTATTTTATCTTAAAGCACATCAGGCTTTCGCTAAAAATCCATCGACAGTATTTGCTGCTATGAATATGGGCGTAATTATTATAGGAAGCATCGTAGGAATAGTTTTTTTTAAAGAAAAAGTTAGCCGTTACAACTATTTTGGATTACTATTAGCAATAGTGGCTATTGTACTTATTACCTTTTCTCAAGTTCTCACTTAATAAAAAAATTTTGTGCTAAATCATACATATAATTGGTATATTACATGCGAACCCAAAAAAAAACGGCGATACTTTAAACTATTTTCAGGATAATTATTTGATAAATAGAACATTATTAATTAACATTAAGAATACAAAAGAGGAAATCATTTTTTTATGACCGTTTTTCACAGAATATAGCCGCTGATTGAATTTGGTAATTAGTTACCTATTCCTAATATAGAATATCGTTCTAAGGAACGCTTTAAATTATAACATTTATGACAAACAACATTCTAATTGAAAATCAATATAAAAGAACAAGTTTATTTGAAAAAGAAAATGTAAACTATTTAGTTCGCATTTTAAAAAGATTTAATACCGTACCGAAGATAAATAACATCAATATTATCACCTCAACCAGTGAGCCTACTATTTTCAAAATTGTACCTAATAAATCAATTATAATTGGTTCGTCCTTTTTAGACAAGCCCATATTAGCTTTAGTTTATTTAAGATATGGTATTGAATGGCAGCTATGGTATAAAGCGTTGACTAATGAAAAAAAGGATACTGAATTATGTGATATCGCGGCACTTGAAGTGATTCGAATATTTTATAATTTACTACCTAAAGATGATAAAGAAAAATTAGAAAATCTTGATTATGTTTTAATTAATTTAATTAAAAATAGTAGCGATTTAAATACTGAATATACCTTAAACTACGAAGAGCTGCAATCTTTTCATGGCTTGAAGAATTTAGACCACGAACTTAAAGAATCTTGGAAACCAATTGTTGAAAATCTGGCAAAACCTACAGAATACTTATTGATGTCTGGAGGAGATCTCAGATTGAACATCGACGAAATTCATTTGCTAAATAAGTACGGATGCCGCCCATTCCCGAGGCCTGATGCGTTTACTTTTGCCTCTTCGACAGCCTCAAGCGTTTCAAATTTTGCTTTCGATAAAACAGATAAAATTAGAAGTATATTAATTAGAAACAGTTTGAAAAATGGTTTTAAAAATGCCACTATGGAGTTTTCTGCATTACTAAAAAACAACCTTAGAAAAATATTCAAATTAAATGAGGAATGCGAAATAATTTTTTCCCCATCAGGAACAGATTCTTCACTTCAAATAGCAGCTATAACGCAAATTATTTCCGATAAAGAAATTACACATATTCTAGTTGCAGCTGATGAAACTGGCAGTGGTGTTGCTGCGGCCTTAAAAGGATATCATTTTGAAAATACAACAGCTTTGAATTATCCGATAAAAAAAGGCGATAAAATTGAAGGTTTTAGAGATGTTGATTTAATTGAAATCCCTTTTAGAGATGAAAATGGCGCGGTGAAATCTTCTGTTCAATTAGATGAAGAAGTATTTAATGCCGTTTCCAGAACCAAAGATTTAGGCAGGCACGTAGTGTTGCACACTATGGATCAGTCGAAATTAGGTTATCAATCTCCTAGTGATGAATTTATTAAAAAACTAAATTCACTTAAAGATTTATCAATTCAGATAATTGTAGATGGTTCACAGCTTCGATTAGATCCAAAAGACATACAAAATTATTTAAATAAAGGATATATTGTTACCATAACAGGGAGTAAATTCTTCACTGGTCCTCCATATTGCGGCGCATTAATCCTGCCTAAAAGTGTCAATAAATTAATTCATTCTGCAAAAAACACATTGCCCAAAGGTTTAACTAAATATTACAATCATTCCGATTGGCCTACTTCTTGGTTCTGTTCAAATGAATTATCTGATGGTTATAACTATGGTTCCTATATGCGCTGGAATGCCGCCATAGTTGAAATGGACAGGTATTACAAAACACCTATTTTATACCGAAATATGGGTATTGAGATGTTTTGCAATTTTGTTGACGACTCAATCAAAGAAGCCACTTTTTTACAGCCTATCTATGGTGATGAAACCAAAACGAAGCGTTACAGCAGTAAAGAGTTTGGAATAAGAAATATCCGCACCATTTTTCCCTTCTTTATTTTTAAAGATGATAAAGTCTTATCTGTTGAAAAAGTCAAAAAATTGTATACTTTATTAAATTCCGATTTATCCGATCAGTTTGAAGATTCCTCTTTAGAAATCATCCGACTTGCTGCCCAAAAATGTCATATTGGACAAGCAGTTCATGTAAAATATACTAATGAAATTGAAAGTGCTATTTTAAGAATTAGTTTGGGTTCAAGAGTTATTTCTGAAAGTTGGGTCAATAGAGATATTAGTCTCTTTTTTAGAAATATAGAATTGCAAATGAGTCAGATCACAATCACTATTAAAAAGATAGAATTAATACTTAGTAATCCTGAATTACTGAAATAAATAGTGTTATCAGTGGTCAAAAAAAAGTCCCATTTGCATCAGCAAATGGGACTATAAATCTATAATTTTAAATTTATTTTATAAATTCTATTTTTTGAGCTTCTTCTTCATTGATGCTGTCAAAGAAACCTTGATCATTCATCCAGTCATCACTAAACACTTTACTCATATAACGAGAACCATGATCTGGAAAAATAGCGATTACATTACTGTCCTTGTTAAATTCTCCTTCCTCTGCATATTGTTTTATGGCCTGCATTACCGCACCTGAAGTATATCCTACAAATAAACCTTCTTTTTTTACAATCTCTCTGGCTGCATGAGCACTTTCTTCATCGGTAACTTTCATGAACTTATCGATAATATCAAAATCTGTTGCAGATGGAATTAAGTTTTTACCCAAACCCTCTATTCTGTAAGGATAAATTTCATCATTGTCAAACTCTCCGGTTTCATGGTATTTTTTTAATACTGAACCAAAAGCATCTACACCTAAAACTCTAATATTTGGATTTTGCTCTTTCAAGTATTTTGCAGTTCCTGATATAGTACCACCCGTTCCGCTACAAGCGATAAGATGCGTAATTTTACCATTTGTTTGTTTCCAAATTTCTGGCCCGGTAGATTTATAATGTGCGTCAATATTCAATTGATTAAAATATTGATTGATATATACAGAACCTTTCGTTTCTTCATGCAAACGTTTGGCCACATTATAGTACGAACGCTCATCATCTGCCGAAACATGTGCTGGACAAACATAAACTTTAGCTCCTAAACTACGAAGCATATCAATTTTATCTTTGGATGATTTTGAGCTAACAGCAAGAATACAATTATAGCCCTTTACGATGCTTACCATCGCTAAACTAAAGCCGGTATTCCCAGATGTAGTTTCAATTATGGTATCGCCTGGAGATAAAATCCCTTTTTTTTCAGCCTCTTCAATTATGTATAAAGCAATTCTGTCTTTAGAAGAATGTCCCGGATTAAAAGCTTCTACTTTAGCGTAGAAATTACCTTTTAACTCTTCGGTGACTCTATTTAGCTTAATAAGTGGAGTATTACCTATTAATTCTAATACGTTATTATAAGCGTTTATTTCTTCTTTCATAAAAAAATAGTTACTCAAGATTCTTTTTACGTAACCTCGAAACATGACAAATTTAACAAAAATTTTTGAATTAGTTTTTAATTTCTTCTAAATCTAATAAAAAACTAAATTCTTTGGCCAATTCCTTTAAGGCTTCAAATCGTCCAGATGCACCACCATGACCTGCTTCCATATTTGTATCAAGATATAAAACGGTATCATTTGTTTTCATAGTTCTCAATTTAGCCACCCATTTAGCGGGTTCCCAATATTGCACCTGCGAATCATGAAGACCGGTAGAAACATACATATTAGGATAATTTTGTTTTTTCACATTATCATAAGGCGAATAGGATAACATATAATTATAATATTTCTTTTTATTCGGATTTCCCCATTCATCATATTCACCTGTTGTAAGTGGAATACTATCATCAAGCATTGTGGTTATCACATCCACAAAAGCCACCTGAGCTATGACACCATTATACAATTGGGGTGCCATATTTGCCACTACACCCATTAATAATCCACCCGCAGAGCCACCTTCGGCATATAAATGTTCTGGTGAAGTATATTTTTGTTCAATTAAAAACTTAGAACAATCAATAAAGTCCGTGAATGTATTTTTCTTTTTTAATAACTTTCCGTCCTCATACCATTGTCTTCCCAGATCTTCACCGCCTCGAATGTGAGCTATGGCATATATAAATCCTCTGTCTAACAAAGTCAATCTCGTCGACGAAAAAGTAGCATCCATAGAATGCCCATAAGAACCATAAGCATATTGAAGCAGGGGATTTTTTCCGTCTTTCTTTACTTCTTTTCGGTACACCATTGAAATTGGAATTTTGGTTCCGTCTTTTGCAGTTGCCCAAACTCGTTCTTCTATATAATTATTTTTATCAAACTTACCTCCTAAAACCTGCTGTTCTTTTTTGATTTCTTTCTCTTTGGTCTTCATATTAAAATCAATAACCGAAGAGGGTGTGGTCATTGATTGATAGCCATACCTCAAAATTTCTGTGTCAAAATCAACATTGGTTGTGGTGTATGCGGTATACGTTTCGCTTTCGAAAGGCAAATAATACTCCCCTTCCCCACTCCAAGGCATAATTCGGATTTTGTTCAAACCATTCGAACGTTCTTCAACGACTAAATAATTAGCGAAAATTTCAATATCTTCTAATAAAACATCTTCTCTATGCGCTATAACTTCTTTCCAATTCTCTTTTGAAGTCGCAGTTTCAAGAGTTTTCATCAACTTGAAATTTTCGGCCTCATCTGCATTAGTCATTATATAAAAACTGTCTTTATAATGATTAATACTATATTCTACTCCTCGAATTCGTTTCTGAAAAATTTCAAATTTTCCTTCAGGATTATCTGCATTTAAAATTCTGTACTCAGTCGTTAATGTACTTCCCGATTCAATTGCTAGGTATTTTCTAGATTTAGATTTTGCAATTTCTACATTGTAAGTGTCATCTTTTTCAAAATAAACCAAAACATCTTCAGAAGATTTTGTACCCAATTTATGTTTGAAAATTTTGTCCGAACGCAAAGTAACTTCGTCCTGACTGGAATAAAAAATGGTTTTATTGTCATTTGCCCAAACAGCACTTCCGGTCACTTTTTCTATTTTATCCTCTAAAATCTCATTGGTTTCTAAACTCTTAACCTGAATGGTATATATTCTTCTGCCAACGGTATCAAAACTAAAAATAGCTAATTTATTATCTGGACTAACACTCAAACCACCCAATTGAAAATACGATTGCCCTTTGGCCATTTCATTACAATCAAACATGATTTCCTCTTTTGCCGAAAGGCTTTCCTTTTTTCGAGAATAAATAGGATAATCTTTTCCAGTTTCAAAACGGGTTATATAGTAATAACCATTGTATAAATAAGGAACTGACTCGTCGTCTTCCTTGATTCTGCCTTTCATTTCCTCAAATAATTCTTTTTGGAAATCTTTGGTATGCGCAGTCATTTTTTGATAATATTTATTCTCCTTGTTCAAATAATCGATGACTTCAGGATTTTCTCTGTCGTTCATCCAAAAATAATTATCGATTCTGGAGTGTCCTAAATTTTCTAACGTTTTAGGAATTATTTTAGCAACAGGTGGTTGTATATTTTCTGACATTTTTATACGTTTATTTAATATGTGATTTTACAAAAATAGTACAAAGCCGATTTAAAACACCTCCGTTTTTGATCTAATTTAACATTGCTTATTCCTTCAAATGTAGTAATTTCGTATTTCAATAATTTAAAATTTATCAAAATGGATTTAATGGGAATGATGGGAAAACTTAAAGAGACCCAACAAAAAATAGAGGATACAAAAAAACGTTTGGATACTGTTCTTATCGATGAGCAAAGTACAGATGGTTTATTGAAAGTAACTTTGACTGCCAATAGAAAAATAAAATCAATCACAATTGACGATTCTTTATTGGAAGACAAAGACCAACTGGAAGATTATTTGATTTTAACTCTGAATAAAGCTATTGAAAAAGCGACTAAAACAAATGAAGCTGAACTTGATGCTGTTGCAAAAATGGATATGCCAATGATTCCAGGAATGGATAATTTGTTCAAATAAAAAAATAAAGTTTAAGGTTTAAAGTTTTTGACAATGCAAAAACTTTAAACCTTAAACTTTAAACAAATTTTATAAACTAGAAAGTTAATTTTTCCAAAGTTTCCAAAACATAAGTATGCATTACTTCCCGATAATCAAGATGCGTAACGATTCTTAATTTTCCATGACCCATCGAGCTTATGGCGATGTTTTTTTGTTTTAATGTTTCTATCAAATCGGTATCACTGACATTAAATGCCAAAGAAAAGATTAAAATATTGGTTTCAACAGGTTCAACCGATGCTACCCAATTCACTTTTTTCAACACTTCGGCTATTTCTTTAGCCCTACGATGATCCTCGCTAAGACGTTCAATATTGTGATCTAAAGCGTAAATTCCGGCTGCTGCCAAATAGCCTACCTGACGCATTCCTCCTCCTAATATTTTTCTGATTCGTAAAGCTCTGTGAATTGTTTTCTTATCAGCCAATAAAACAGATCCGATAGGCGCTCCAAGTCCTTTAGACAAGCAAACAGAAATAGTGTCAAACAATTTACCGAATTGTTTTGGGTCTTGTTTTTTGGCTACCAATGCATTCCAAATTCGGGCTCCATCCATATGAAACTTCAAATTATTGGCATCGCAAACCTTTTTTATTTTTTTTAAATCTTCGACCTCATAACAAGCACCGCCGCCTTTATTGGTTGTATTCTCCACACATACCAAACTGGTTAACGGACTGTGATAAAACTCCGGATCATTAATGGCTCCCGCAACTTGCTGGGCTGTAATCATTCCGCGATTTCCATCTAATAGACAACAGGAAACCCCACTGTTAAAAGAAACTCCTCCTCCTTCGTAATGATAAACATGAGCATATTTGTCGGCTATTAACTGTTCTCCAGGCTGCGTATGTAATTTTATAGCCGTTTGATTGGCCATCGTTCCAGATGGAAAAAAAAGACCTGCTTCCATTCCAAACATTTCAGCAACTTTGGCTTCCAGTTCAATAACTGTGGGATCTTGTTTATATACGTCATCGCCAACTTGGGCATTAAACATATACTGTAACATTTCGTATGACGGCTTGGTAATCGTATCACTAACTAAATTTATTTCCATGTATTTACTTTATATTTATGTTACAGACAAGTCGCGACTTGTCTCTTCTCAAAATTTTCTTATTTTTGTCCCACAAAATTACATAATTTATGACAACTACCGAACAAATTAAAGGTATTGTAGAGCGCCTTGGTGCGTTGAGGAGGTATCTTTGACGTTGATGCCAAATTAATTGAAATTTCTAACGAAGAAGAAAAGACTTTTGCTCCCGACTTTTGGAATAACGCAAAAGAAGCCGAACTCATTGTAAAGAATCTTAGAAATAAAAAAAAATGGATTGAAGATTACAACAAAGCAGTCGAAATGACGGATGAGTTGCAACTCGCCTATGACTTTTATAAAGAAGGGGAACTTACAACAGAAGAATTAGACGAGCAGTACAAGCAAACCCAAGACCACATTGAAGCTATTGAGTTCAAAAACATGCTTTCGGACGAAGGTGATACTTTGAGTGCAGTAGTACAAATTACAGCAGGCGCCGGTGGAACGGAAAGTTGTGATTGGGCCGAAATGCTCATGCGCATGTACATGATGTGGGGCGAAAAATACGGCTACAAGATAAAAGAACTGAATTACCAAAAAGGAGAGGCTGCAGGAATAAAAACCGTTACGCTTGAATTTGAAGGAGACTATTCTTTTGGATATTTAAAAGGCGAAAACGGTGTACATCGATTGGTTCGAATTTCCCCATTTGACAGTAACGCCAAGCGTCATACGTCGTTTGCATCGGTTTATGTATATCCGCTTGTAGATGATAGTATCGAAATTGACATTAATCCTGCTGATATTGAAATTACAACTTCGCGATCCAGTGGTGCGGGAGGTCAAAATGTAAATAAAGTAGAAACCAAAGTACAGTTATTTCATAAACCAACCGGAATTCAAATACAATGTTCTGAAACACGGTCGCAACAAGATAACAGACAACGTGCCATGCAAATGTTACGATCTCAATTATATGAAATTGAGTTAAAAAAGAAACAGGCACAACGCGCTGATATCGAAGCCGGGAAAATGAAAATCGAATGGGGTTCGCAAATCAGGAATTATGTGATGCAACCCTATAAATTAGTCAAAGACGTTAGAACCGGTCATGAAACCAGCAATGTTGATGGCGTAATGAATGGAGAAATCGATGAATTCTTAAAAGCTTATCTGATGATGATGGGACAAAAGGAAGAATAAATTTACCTTATTTAAAAAAAAATCCTACACTATAAAAAAATTTATATTGTAGGATTTTTTTTATTACTTTTGTTCCAAAATCATCGATTTCCCATGAAAAATTTACTTTTATTATTCGTCTTATTTTGTTCCGTACAATTCTTTGCTCAGGAAAAAGTATATTATACCGAACACTTTAAAGAATTACCTACAGCCAAAGATGCAACTTACTACAGTACTTATGAGGATATTGAAAAAGGAACACAAAGAATCACTTATTATATAGATGGCAGGGTTAGAAATAGTGATCAATTCTCTAATTTTCGCAAAAAAATATTAAATGGTACATCCGTAAATTGGTACAAAAACGGAAATAAAGAATCTGTTTTACTTTATACAAAAGGAAAACAAGAGGGAGTTCAAACCCGATATTATGAAAGCGGTCAAGTAAAGCGTAATGAAAATTATAAAAACGGCGAATTTATTGATGGTACATGTTTCGATGAAAACGGAACTGAAATTGCTTTTTTTCCTTTTTATGTAAAACCCGAATTCCCAGGAGGAATAAATGAGTTTTATAAATATGTTGGAAAAAACTTTAAGTCTCCAAATAGTGCTAAAGGACAAATAAAAGTTAGTTTTGTTGTTGAGATAGATGGCTCTTTAAAAGATTTCATAATCATAGAAGGGCTTAATTATGATATGAATGTTGAAGCATTAAGAGTTTTATTCACTAGCCCATTATGGATTCCTGGTAAAGTTGACGGCAAAGATGCCCGTGTAAAATTTAGTATCCCAATTACAATAAGTTAAAGATTACAAAAAAAAAATTAACTGTTTAGCTCATTTACTTTTAGCTACTATAATTAAATGAGTTATTTTTTTACAACCATTCAATCAAAGAAACACCAACACCAACGGTTGTCTGCAGATGATTGTAATCTATCAGCGTTTCTCCGTAACCATGAGTAACTTGAAGAAAACCTTTCAGATTATTTTTTATGGGATAAGACCAAGAAAATACCGAACTACCTCTTGATTTTGAATTAAAATTCAAATTATGAGTTCCAACGAAAGAGAAAATATTACCGTTTCTAGTATAAATAATATTCAGATCGCCTCTTCCTATATATTCTCCAATATCAGGGTTGTCGTTTTTTGCTGCAGGCAAAATGAACCAAGGCCTGATATAAATACTCAAATGATTGTATTCAAAGCCAGCATGAAGGATAATTCTGTTCCAACTTCGCGAATAAGGATCACTTTTCCCGTTTGATTGATGATTCACTGCCACACCAATCATTCGGGTATTTAATCCAAAAAGTTTAAATTTAACCGGGAAATTCAGAATCAGTTCCGGTTCATAAATTACCTCTCTAAAAGGACGCGACAAATTATTATTATAAATCTGCCAATGTGATATTTGCGTATAAGCGACCCAAAAATCACCATGTCCCCAAAAAAAGTTTTGCAAAACTTTAGTCTTAAAACTTAATTGAAATTTAGATTCAATCTTATTGTAATCAACTCCTGCGGGTGCAATATAATCAGGATCTACATTTCCGGAAATAGGCTGCTCATTAGGAGAACTGGTCCAGTGAACCGGTAATACATACATAGGTTTATAGGGCGTAACTAAAAAGGTTCCTCTAACTGCCGTTGTGTCTAATTCCCAACGTTCCGTCATGTTTCGGAGTTGGGTTTTATTATTAAACAAAGCTTGTATCTGAGCATTTGCAGTAAAAAAAGAAAATAAAAGTAAAAAAACAGAGAACTTTATTTGTGGTAATTTCATAATCAATAATCGCATATTAACGGGTAAAAGTAATTATTTAAAACTGTCATTTGTTGCATATTTCTCTTTATTCCTTATATAAATACCACTTACAACGTGTTAAAGAATTCCGAAAGATTTGGAATTACAGCTCGAAATCGTTTTATTTGGTAAAAATACCATAAACAAAATCCAATCTACGCATAATGAAATCCTATTCAATCCAAGAAATAAATGAAATTTTAAAAGGGGTTATTGTCGGGAAAATTTCCCAAAAAATCACTGCTCCGGAGCAACTCGAAGTGGCTAATGAATCCGAAATTTCTTTTATTGGAAACAAAAAATACGAAAAATATTGGTCAACTTCTAAGGCTGCCGTTGCAGTTGTCAACGAGGACATATCAATAGAACCAGGCGAAAACCGGGCTTTTATAAAAGTTAAAAATGCTGACTTAGCCATGTCACAAGTTTTAGCTCTTTTTGCACCTCCAGCTCCAATATTTACTATTGATATTCATCCGACAGCAGTTATAGATGACAGCGCTATTATTTGTAATGGTGTTCGAATTGGCGCAGGTTGTTATATAGGACCTAAAGTTGTAATTGGAGACAATACAACACTATATCCAAATGTTACTATTCTCGATGAATGTACCCTAGGAAAAAACACTGTAATTTGGTCTGGAGCAGTAATCCGAGAGCGTTGTCACATAGGGAACGATTGCATCATACATCCCAATGCAACTATTGGTGCGGATGGTTTTGGTTTTCGCCCTGATCCTGAAAGAGGTTTGGTGAAAATCCCACAAATTGGAAATGTAATTATAGGCAATGGTGTTGAAATTGGTGCTAATACTTGCGTTGACCGAGGAAAATTCAGCTCTACCATTTTAGGTGATGGTTGCAAAATTGATAATTTAGTGCAGATTGGTCATAACAGTAAATTAGGCAAATTTTGTATTATGGCTGGAAACAGCGGATTGGCTGGTTCCGTAACTTTAGGAAATGGAGTGATCATAGGAGGAAGCGCATCTATAAAAGACCACACAACAATTGGCGATGGTGCCATTGTAGGTGCTGGTTCCGGTGTTACGGGAGACATTCCTGCTGGAAAAACCATGTTGGGATATCCGGCTGTCGAAGCACGTGATGCCTTAAAACAATGGGCAATTTTAAAAAGAATGGTTGCCGATTCAAAAAAATAATCAATTTTATTAATTGTTAAATTCATAAAAAAACAGAACTTAAATTCTGTTTTTTTGCTATAATACCAATAATACATTCGATTTTCTTTCTAAACTAACAGCGTTTAAAAGATTTATCTCAATAAATTTTTTAATTTAGCACTAATTATTTAACAACTATTTCATCATGGATTTGAACTTCAATAAAAACGAAGACCACAATAAACTTTTACTGTCAGCATTACGCCAAAAATTAAGCCTGGTTAAATTGGGCGGCGGTGAAAAACGCATTCAAAAATTACATAACGAAGGTAAAATGACTGCTCGGGAACGCATTGATTATTTACTGGATCCCAAAGCGAAAAGTATAGAGATCGGAGCATTTGTTGGTGAAGGAATGTATGCTGAACATGGTGGCTGCCCTTCCGGCGGAGTTGTTGTCAAAATAGGATATATCAGAGGAAAACAATGTATAGTTGTGGCCAATGATGCTACTGTAAAAGCAGGTGCTTGGTTTCCAATTACCGCCAAGAAAAACTTACGTGCACAGGAAATCGCCATGGAAAATAGATTGCCAATTATCTATTTAGTGGATAGTGCCGGAGTGTATTTGCCTTTGCAAGATGAAATTTTCCCTGACAAAGAACATTTTGGTCGCATTTTTAGAAATAATGCTCAAATGAGCAGCATGGGAATTACTCAAATTGCTGCTGTTATGGGAAGTTGCGTTGCTGGCGGAGCTTATCTGCCAATTATGAGTGATGAAGCCTTGATTGTCGAAAAAACAGGAAGTATTTTCCTGGCAGGAAGCTATTTAGTCAAAGCAGCAATTGGCGAAAGCATCGATAACGAAACATTAGGCGGAGCAACTACACATTGCGAAATTTCGGGCGTTACGGATTATAAAGCCAAAGATGACAAAGACGCATTAGACAAAATAAAAAATATAGTTGATAAAATTGGTGATTTCGATAAAGCAGGTTACAGCCGAATAAAAGCGGTAAAACCAGCATTAGACGAAAATGATATTTATGGTATTTTACCTAAAGCTAGAAATGAACAATATGATATGATGGAAATCATCAATCGTTTGGTTGATAATTCTGAGTTTGAAGCGTACAAGGACGGTTACGGCCAAACCATTATTACTGGTTATGCCAGAATTGACGGTTGGGCCGTGGGAATTGTTGCGAACCAACGAAAAGTGGTTAAAACTAAAAATGGCGAAATGCAGTTTGGAGGCGTAATCTATTCGGATAGCGCGGATAAAGCCACTCGTTTTATCGCCAATTGCAACCAAAAGAAAATACCTTTAGTTTTTGTCCAAGATGTTACCGGTTTTATGGTGGGTTCCAAATCAGAACATGGCGGAATCATAAAAGATGGTGCTAAAATGGTTAACGCCGTTTCTAATTCAGTTGTTCCAAAATTCACCGTTATTGTAGGGAATTCATACGGCGCAGGAAATTACGCCATGTGTGGAAAAGCATATGACCCAAGATTAATTTTTGCCTGGCCAAGTGCTGAATTAGCCGTTATGGGCGGTACACAGGCTGCAAAAGTATTGGCACAAATTGAAGCTTCTTCGCTTAAAGCAAAAGGCGAAATAGTTGATGAGGCCAAAGAGAAAGCGCTTTTTGACAAAATCAAAGCAAGATATGACGAGCAGGTTTCTCCCTATTATGCCGCTTCTAGACTTTGGACAGATGCCATTATTGATCCTTTAGACACCCGAACTTGGATTTCTATGGGCATTGAAGCGGCAAACCACTCGCCTATTGAAAAGAAATTTAACTTAGGAGTAATTCAGGTTTAAATTGCAGTATTCAGTAATCAGTAATCAGTGTTCAGTAAAAAACATTCGTAGTTAAAAAAATGAGAAAAATAATTCTATTCGGTTTTACATTATTGTTCTTTAGTCAGTGTGCCTCCATAAAAAAACACAATGAACATTTGAACGATTTAATCTCTGAAAAAGATTTAAAATCTGATGTTGATTTTACTTATAAAAAATTACAGCGGTTACATCCCAATTTATACTGGTATATCTCTAAAAAAGACCTTGATTACAAATTCGATAGTTTAAAAATGACTATTCGAAATCCAATGACGAGTCTCGATTTTTACAAAAAACTGAGTCCTGTGGTTGCAGCTGTAAGGCAAGGTCATACGTTTGTATATCCCGCTACAAAATTAAAAACAAAGAAGGAAACCAAAGCACTTCTTAAAAAAGGGACTGGACCATTTTCTCAATTTGATTTTGATTATTTTAATGACAAACTGTATGTAATAAAAAATAAATCGTATGACAAAAAAATAAAACCAGGAACCGAAGTCATTGATGTAAATGGAACTAAACCAATAGATTTAATTCAGGAATACAATAAGTTCTATAGTTCCGATGGTTATAATACTACTCTAAAAACCCGAAGTTCAGGCAAGAGATTTACTACCTTTTTCACGAATCAAAATGGCGTAAAAGACAGCCTGAAATTTACTTTTAAATTTAATGACAGTTTAAAAGTAATTACAATCAAAAGACATAAAGACGACAAAACTGATAAGCAAAACAAGAAAGATAAAAAAAGGGTAACAGAGGTTGACAGAGCAAAAACAAAAGCATTCAAAAAGAAGAAAAGAGTTAATGGTTATAATTCAGATTTGAAAAATTACAACCGAAACTTGCATTTTGAAGAAAAAGACAGCAGTGTTGCTGTAATGAAAATTAGAGGATTTAAGAATGGGGATTTTCGAACTTTTTACAAAGAAAGCTTCAATAAAATTAAGAACTATAAATCGATCACATTTGTACTTGATTTAAGAGATAATGGTGGCGGTCGTGTAACTGAAATCAACAATTTATATTCTTATTTATCCGACTCTACTTTTGTGTTTTTGGATAAATCTGAAGTGGTATCAAAATCAAGTTTATTCGGAGGGGCCTATTTTAATGGAGGTTCTTTCGCCGTAAAAACTATAAAAACTATTTTTTCTCCGATAGTCTACACCTATTTACTTTTGAGCGTTCATGCGAACAAGAATGGAAAAAATATTTATGCCACTCAAACAAAACCTCAAAAAGTAAATAAAAATTCTTTTAAAGGAACCATTTATGTTCTGATCAACGGAATGAGTTTTTCGGCTTCTAGTATTATTTCCTCCAATTTAAAAGGTTCAAAAAGAGCCACTTTTGTAGGGGAAGAAACTGGAGGAGCCTATAACGGAACGGTTGCCGGATTTATGCCACTTGTAAAATTACCCAACTCTGAATTAAAAATTCGGATAGGTCTGATGTTGATATCCCCTCATTATAAAACAGAAATTAACGGCAGAGGTATTTTTCCTGATGTACCAATAATCCCAACATTGCAAGACCGAATTATAGGAAACGACCCGGAAATGGATTGGATTCTGAATGATATAAAACCAACTATTTCTAGTACAAAATAACTTAATAAAAAATCTAAAAAAATCTTATAAGATTTTCAAAATTTAGTTTTAAAAATTATTTGATTAATACAACAACTAAGTATTTCGTAAAAAGCTGATTATCAGTACTTTTGGAAGATTATTCTTTGTATCTTTGATTACTATTTATAGATGCAAAACCCCAAATTGTAACTTATCATTACTCATTATTTTTTTATAAAATATTTTTTTTACTACTAGTTAGATTTTAATTCGAAGAAAAAAATGAAAAAAATTTTAGATGCTATAATGACTTTACTATTGTTATTCTTTGTTTCGTT
This sequence comes from Flavobacterium xylosi, assembly GCF_042787345.1. Taxonomy (NCBI): domain Bacteria; kingdom Pseudomonadati; phylum Bacteroidota; class Flavobacteriia; order Flavobacteriales; family Flavobacteriaceae; genus Flavobacterium; species Flavobacterium xylosi. Next base: position 28,390 of record NZ_JBHZPZ010000014.1, read on the forward strand.
TGCATTTGCACAAAAAGAACAAGACAATTCATTTGTATTAGAATCCGGTATTAATCTCTCATTACCAGTTCATATAGAGATGTATCGGTCACATCGGCTCGGAATTGGTGTCAATTTAAGGATTGCAGAGAAAATTACACCCACAACAGAGTTTGGGCTTAGAGCTGAATACGATTATCGATTCACTAAAAAAAATCATCCGGAAGTTCCTCCGGAAAGTACCGTAAAAGAAAGGGCGCTATATCGAAATTTCAGTCTGTTTGCCCTTAAACCTAATATACAAGTCAACTTAAAATCAAATTGGTTCTTAGGAGCCGAAAGTGGTGTGGGTTATGCAATTTCTGACGAAGACCCAAAAATTGGATTAGGTTTTGTTAATGAATTCAATGGTCCCACGCGTTACGGTTCTTGTTCTGGACTGTATTTAGGAAAATATATTCCTAAATACAAAATGAATATATCTTTGAATTTAACAAACTTCATAGCTCATGGTCATGCTGAAAATACGCTTGGACTCAAGTTTAATTACTGTTTTTATAAATAAAACTTCCCTGATATGATATCACTTTTCAACGTTTATTTTTAAAGCAAAAAATACTACATTTTATTTTTACAGAAAATTCCATATGTTATTAAAAATTAGTAACTTAGTGTATCATTTTAAAAACTAAGTATTATGAACAGCGTAAAAGAATTAAATAAATGGGCTAATACCCACACTTATTTACCGATTGATTTGTTACGAATGGCACTTGGTATTTTTTTATTTATGAAAGGAATTTCTTTTATAACCAACATCCAATATCTGGCGGATTTAATATCCCCTATTGATAAAATTGGAGGGGGAATGTTTCTTATCCATTATATTGCTCCAGCTCATATGGTAGGTGGAATAATGATTGTTTTTGGTTTACTGACCAGATGGGCAATAATTGCACAGTTACCTGTATTGATCGCTGCTGTAATTATAAATTTTATGGGAGAAATGCATTCTCAAAATCTATTTTTAGCATTAGTTACATTAGCAATTTGTGTGTTTTTCCTATTTTATGGTAGTGGAAAACATTCAGCGGATTACTATTTTAAAATGCAAAAATAACAAACCATAAAAAAGCATCTCGATACTAAAGATGCTTTTTTTATAGTTTAAAAAATTCGTCTAAAGACTTTCTTGAATTTCTTTTCTTTTTATTTTTCCATTAGGTGTTTCAATGAATTTTGAAACATAAAAAACTTCTTTTGGTTTTTCGTATTTATCTAATGCATCAAAAGTACTTTCATTTAAAGCCTGATTCTCGCCTTCGATAACCAATATTAGTTTTTCTCCCAAAACAGGATCCTGAATTCCGGTTACAAAAAATCTTGAATGAATTTTATGGGATAATTTATCCTCAATTTGTTCTGGAATCAATTTAATTCCGCCACTATTGATTACGTTATCAATTCGACCTAAATATCCAAATTGATTTTCATTTATTAATTCGACTAAATCATTAGTAACAATACTGTCGTTTGAAATATTTGGAGCATCAATCACCAAACAATTTCTATCGTCCTGAGAAATTTTAATATTAGGTAAAGTAGTGAAAAATTTCTCCCCTATTTTTTTGGCTGCAATATGAGTGATTGTCTCCGTCATACCATAAGTCTCATAGGTCTCCGTTTTCAACTTAGAAAGACTTTTTTCTAAAGATTTACTTATTTTAACACCGCCAACAATCATTTTTTTAACATTTTTCAGTTCAGCCAAAGAATTTTGAGCTTGTAAGGGAACCATCGCAACAAAATCGTACTTAGTATCATTGTGCAGCATCGGGTGTGAACTGGGAGCTACAAAATCCATATCAAGTCCCAGAATAAAACCCCTTACAAACATCATTTTTCCGGCAATATATTTAGTCGGCAAACAATGCAGTGCTTTGTCACCAGGACTCAAATTAAAAAAATCGCCTGTCGCTAAGGCTGAATTTACCATCGCTTGTTTTTCAATTCTAATAATTTTTGGAGCACCAGTTGTCCCGGATGTATTAAGTTCAATATACGGTTTATTGTCAAACCAGTCCAATATAAAATCGCCGACAGACTTTTCATAGTCTTCACCTTCTTTTATAAAACTATAGGCTACTCTGCATAAATCTTTTCGATCCAAATGAAATCCATTCAGTTTAAAATGATTGTGTACGTTTTTGTAAGTGATTGTATTCATATTATTTTTGCTTGAATTTAAGTCATTAAAAGAAGAATATTACTCAATTTTTCCGGTTAACTTCTTTTTCCAATCCGTCCAATTGTATTTTTTACTAAAGATAAATAAAAGTATTGGGTAAATGACAACAACAGGAAATATAACATCTAGACCAGCTGAAGGTTGAGAAATATCTTTGAAAATAGAATGCGTTTGAAAGGCCGACCAATCTGATGTCACCAGCAAAGCACTTACCAAATTGTTAGCAGCATGAAATCCTAATGCTAATTCCATTCCTTCATCCATCAAAGTGATTATTCCCAATAGCAATCCTGTTCCTATATAATATACTAAAATGATATTTCCCATTTTAGCTACTTCTGGATTTGAAATATGCATGGCCCCAAAAATAACAGACGTCATGATTAATGGAAACCATTTGTTTTTAGCGAGATTAGCAAAACCTTGCATCAAATAACCCCTAAAAATATATTCTTCCGTACTGGTTTGAATTGGAATTAAGACCGTGCCTAATAAAACCAAAATTGCAAAAGGAATAGGTTTAAAATTGATCACAAAATCAGTTGGATTAGAAAAATAGAAAGCCAATGTGGATAAAATCGTAAAAATTGCCCAAATAGAAAATGAAAAAAGAACTCTTTTCCAATCTATTTTAACCCTTGAAGTCGTAATCGAAAGCATCGTTTGATGATGCAAATAGCGCACCACGAACAAAATCCCGAGCATCGCAAAAACAAATGAAATCAATATCAAAAACAAGGTCATATTAGGCTCGAAAAACCGCATAATATCATCATTATTAGAAGGATATGCCTTTTTATTGACAAAAGTGTCATACAATAAAGCAATTAATAAAGGAGATTGGCCTAAAAAAGAAGCAACAATTATCAGTAGTGAACCTAGTATATATTTCCAAAATTTATTCTCTGACTTGAAACCTTGTTCTATGAACATATATTGCCTGTTTTTATATTTTATTAAAATTAGAGTAACAAATTCTACTTTTGTTACACTGATAGTGAGCATTTAAAACTCTCTTTTCTCAATCACATGATACAAATATACCATAATCCTCGATGTGGAAAATCAAGAAACTGTTTACTTCTGATAAAAGAATCCAATAAAGAACATCAGGTCATTAACTACCTCGAAAACGGCCCTACCTTTGATGAATTAGCAAATGTTATTCAAAAATTAGATTTTGAACCTATTTCATTGGTCCGACAAAAAGAGAAAATCTGGATAGAAAATTTCAAAAATAAACAAATGACCAATGATGAAATCATTCAAGCAATGGTTACTTATCCCATTCTTATCGAAAGACCTATTGTCATTATTGGAAACAAAGCCATAATAGGAAGAGAATTAGACTCCGTAATTGATTTTATAATTATATCATCAAAATTTAATTAACATTTTTTTGTGATTTGGCTTTTAAACCAAACCCATTTTTTACAATCTAAAACCGCATATCTAAAACTATTATAATGCCAAAAAAATTGAAACAACTCTTATCCTTTGTATTCTTATTTACTAGCCTAATAAATTTTGCGCAGCAAGGACCCAATTCAAAACCTAAAATTAAAATTACTGGAAAAGTAATCGAAAAAGTAAGCAAACAACCGCTTGAATACGCAACTATTACTTTTCAATATCCAAATAATCCAAAACCTGTTGCGGGTGGAATTACAAATGCAAAAGGAGAATTTGATATTGATGTTATCCCAGGTGTTTATGATATAAAAATTGAGTTCATATCTTTCAAATTGAATGAAATTAAACAAAAAAGCCTTCAGACAAGTACAAATCTAGGGCAAATCGCTTTAGAGGAAGATGCTAATCAATTAAATGAAGTTGTTATTCGATCTGAGAAAACGACCGTTGAAATTAAACTAGACAAAAAAGTATATAATGTTGGCAGCGACCTTATGGTAAAAGGTGGAACTGTAAGTGATGTTCTGGACAATATTCCTTCTGTTTCAGTTGATGTGGAAGGAAACATAAGCCTTCGTGGAAATGAAAATGTAAGAGTTCTTATTGACGGAAGACCTTCAAATGCAATAAACATTGCTGAGGCTTTACGATTGATTCCAGCCGATGCAATTGAAAAAGTAGAAGTAATTACCAATCCATCTGCACGATATGACGCGGAAGGTGGCGGTGGATTATTGAACATCATCTTGAAAAAAGGTAAAAACCAAGGATTAAACGGGACGTTAATTGCCTCTGCGGGATATCCTGAAAATTATGGTTTAAGCGGAACAATAAATTACAAGTCAAAGAACTTTAACTTATTTACTACCCAAGGGTACAACGATCGCAGCAATCCTGGAAATGCAATAACCAACACGGATTATCTAAACGATAATAATGAAATTATTAACTCTGTAAATGAATCCAGGAAAAATGAAAGATTAAATAAAGGATACAATGGAAATTTTGGCATGGAATGGTACTTAACCGAAACCTCTGCCTGGACAAACACATTCAATTACAGAAAAAGTAATGGTAATAATATTGATAATGTTTTTCAAGATAATATTAATGGAGACGGAAGTTTTGATTACAGACGTAATAGAATCAATGAAGAAAGCAGTGATAGCGAAAGTGTAGAATTTGCAACAAACTTCACGAAAAAATTCAAAAAAGACGGTCATAAATTAACTGTTGACGGTTCTTTCTCTACTAGTGAAGATTTAAATGATGCTATAATAACTGATCGTGCAACGAATACGACTGTCTTAAAGTTTGACAATACCATTAACAATCAAACTCAAAATAGAAATTTACTTCAATTGGATTATGTATTGCCTTTTGGAAAAGCAAGTCAATTTGAAGCAGGTTACCGTGGTGATTTCTCAAAATTGCTTACAGATTATAGAGTTGAGAATGATGGGATGATCAATGAAAATTTCACCAATACTTTAGAATACAAGGAGAAAGTAAACGCAATTTACACTCAATATGGAGTGAAAATAAATAAATTTTCAGCGCTTTTCGGATTGCGTTTTGAGGATTCTAATATTGATATCAATCAATTAGCAACTAATGATTTCAATACAAAAAAGTACAATAATTTTTTTCCAAGTGCTTTCTTTACTTACGAACTATCAGATAAAAGTAGTACTTCTGTAAGCTACAGCCGAAGAATTCAAAGACCAAGAGGAAGAATGTTAAACCCGTTCAACAACTTATCAAGTAACATCAATATTTTTGTTGGAAATCCTGATTTAGATCCGGCATTTACTGATGCATTAGACTTTGGATACATCAAAAGATGGGAAAAACTGACTTTCAATACTTCATTATACGTAAATAAAACTACTGATGTATTTCAATTTGCAAGAAGAGAATCTGGGGATTTTGTGAACGGAATACCGATAACAATAAGCTCACCTATTAACTTAGCGACAGAGTACAGAGCAGGTTTTGAATTCACGTTAAATTATTCTCCATATAAATGGTGGAAATTAAATGGTAATTTCAACTTCTTCAGAAATGAAACACAAGGTAATTATGTTTACACGGATTTCAATGACAATGAAATAACTCAAAATTTCGACAACACGGCAACTTCATGGTTCACTAGAGTTACCTCTAAAATTACATTGCCATACAAAATAGATTGGCAGACAAATGCTACTTACAACGGTCCGCAAAATAATGCGCAAGGAAGAAGTTTAGGTGTTTTTGCAGCAAACTTAGCATTCAGCAAAGATATAATGAAAGACAAGGGAACACTTTCATTCAATATCAGTGACGTATTGAATTCGAGAAAAAGAATAATGGAAACCTACCTACCTCAATTTGCTAATTCTTATGGTGAAATGCAGTGGAGAGAAAGACAATTTACACTTTCATTTACGTATCGTTTTAACAAACAAAAAAACGAAAGAGAAAAGCAACCACGTAAAATGCAAAATGACAATGAAGGGGATTATCAAGGATAACAAAATTATGGACTCATGAAAATGGGTCCTTTTTTTATAAATCAGTTCATCCAATAAAACTGCTAAAGTATAAGCATAAAAAAAAGGGCCCATAAATGAGTCCTTTTTTTATTTAACAAAAAGATTAAACTGATTGTTCTTGCTTCTTTTTAGCTCTTTTCTCTTTATACGCTTCCCAAGTTGCTCCACCTATCCAATAAGATACGAAACCAACTAAAAAAAACATCAACCAGAATCCTATAGTAAGAACGGTTAAGAAAAGTAAAAAGCCTAAGTACTGTGAAAATTCAAACATGTTTTCCGGAATTTTGAATGTAGCCACAAATGTAGGTTTAATTCCTTTTCTTACCAATAAAAAACAACAAAAACTATCAATCAATTTTTATAAAAAGGGAATTATCCGTATTTTTGAGCTCAGAATTTGGAGCTAATCCCGCTATCCGTTGCAATCTTTTATGCCGAACACCGGCATAAAAGGATTTTCACTCTTATCGGGGCTAAAAATCGAATAAACTACTTAATACTTATAAATAACAACGAAATGAAATTCAGAATAGAAAAAGACACGATGGGTGAAGTGCAGGTTCCTGCAGACAAATATTGGGGAGCACAAACAGAACGTTCCCGAAACAATTTCAAAATCGGAGCTTCGGCTTCCATGCCAAAAGAAATTATTGAAGGATTTGCTTATCTAAAAAAAGCAGCCGCTTATGCAAACTGTGATTTAGGCGTTTTACCAATCGAAAAAAGAGATGCCATCGCTGTAGTTTGTGACGAAATCCTAGCTGGTAAATTAGACAACGAATTTCCATTGGTGATTTGGCAAACAGGTTCTGGTACGCAAAGCAACATGAACGTAAATGAAGTTGTTGCTAATCGTGCACAAGTCTTAAAAGGATTCAACATTGGCGAAGGCGAACAATTCATCAAAGCTAATGATGATGTTAATAAATCACAATCTTCTAATGATACTTTCCCAACAGGAATGCATATTGCCGCATACAAAGCAGTAGTAGAAATTACTATTCCGGGTGTTGAAAAATTAAGAGATACACTTCATGCTAAAGCGCTAGAATTTAATACGGTCGTTAAGATTGGTCGTACCCACTTAATGGATGCTACGCCACTTACATTAGGACAAGAAATTTCAGGATATGTAGCACAATTGAACTACGGTTTGAAAGCGGTCAAAAACACTTTGGCACACTTATCTGAAGTAGCTTTGGGCGGAACAGCTGTAGGAACTGGATTAAATACTCCTGAAGGATACGATGTAAAAGTAGCGGCATATATTGCTGAATTTACGGGACATCCATTCGTAACTGCTGAAAACAAATTTGAAGCACTTGCCGCTCATGATGCAATTGTAGAAACTCACGGCGCCTTAAAGCAATTGGCAGTTTCATTAAATAAAATTGCAAATGACGTTCGTATGCTGGCTTCAGGACCACGTTCAGGAATTGGTGAAATTATTATTCCAGAAAACGAACCGGGTTCCTCCATTATGCCGGGAAAAGTAAATCCTACGCAATGTGAAGCCTTAACGATGGTTTGCGCACAAGTTATGGGGAACGATGTTGCCATAACAGTTGGTGGAATGCAAGGTCATTATGAATTGAATGTATTCAAGCCATTGATGGCGGCTAACTTCCTGCAATCAGCGAGATTATTAGGTGACGCTTGTATGTCTTTTGACGAACATTGCGCACAAGGTATCGAACCAAACTACAAAAGAATTAAAGAATTGGTTGATAATTCATTGATGCTCGTTACGGCGCTGAATACTAAAATTGGATATTACAAATCGGCTGAAATTGCTCAAACCGCTCATAAAAACGGAACAACTCTAAAAGAAGAGGCCGTTCGTTTGGGTTATGTAACGCCAGAAGATTTTGATGCTTGGGTGAAACCGGAAGACATGGTAGGAAGCTTGAAATAATTATGAATTTTGAGTTATAAATTAATAGGACTGTCATTTTATAATACCAATGTATTTCATTTTGTCATTTCGACGGAGGAGAAATCTCATTAGTTATTCTCGTTATGTCATTTCTCCTTCCTCGAAATGACAAAAAAGCTAAATTTTATTCATAATAGGTAGCTTGGCATAAGTAATAAACAGTCCACTAAATTAAAACCCTTCAACATAAATTATGTTGAAGGGTTTTTTATAGACTAGATTCAACTAATTAATGCAACTTTAGGGAAAAGATAAAGATATTTTGTCCGTTTTTGGTACAGGTATCTATTACCGAACGAATAACCGCATAGTATTGCGCCCCGTTTTCGGTTTTGAATTGTCCGGATACTTTTTGTTTCACTTTTACATTTCGGATTGCTCTTTCAGAAGCATTGTTGTCCGGAGGGACTTGGTTGTGGAATAAAAAAGTAAAGACATATTGCTTGTATTTATGTATTCGCTTGCGGAATGCACAAAGATCCTTCCTGTTTTTGGAAACAGGAGTTAGCAGCAAAATGGACAATCGTTCCATGATTTTATCCCTTTGAAGTATTAGATTGAGATATTGAATTGGGGTTAAATTCCGTTTAAGTTCGATTGCTTCATATAGCAATTCCTTAAAATTTATAGCCCATTGCGATTCATAACCTTCTTCAAAAAAAACAAGTTCTCGAAGTAAATGCGGGATGCATATCTGTTGCGTTTTGCATTTTATTTAAAAATAACTCCGCCAGCAATCATGAACGAGTATGGAGTTTGTAAAACCGTTGGGGAAATTTTCGTCTACAGTAGCAGTTCCTCTATTGTTTGAAAATGTAATGTAAGTGGCAACTTGACTTTGAAAAGTCCAGAACCATTCCTTTTTCCCATTGACTTTAGCACCTGTTTCATCACCTCCAACAACTTTTTCATTTTCTACTTTTTGAGCAATCAACTCGTAGGCCGGTTAGGCTTTTTGGGCAAAGCCTTTGAGTAAGGTACAAAGAGTGCCTTGTGAGATTTTTAAATTACAAACATCGCTGAAAAACTCGCTCATTCTATCAAATGGCAAGTATTGCCTAGTGTGCATATAAGCAAATGTGGCTTGAATATTAGATCCATAACTGATAGGCGAGTTAACTCCGCTAGGAAACAAAGCTTTGGTATGATGTCCACAAGGGCAAGTTTTTTGAAATATACAGTGCTCAGTAAATTCAGCAGTAATCGGTGGTATGTCAACAACTTGTCTGCATAGCATAAATGTTGCTGTTTCATCAGACAAATCATCACCACAATGATTTTAAAATTCTGGTTGATGTTCAATGATAACATATGGGTTGGCAATCATTTCCAAGGTATTCCCTTCGTGCCCGGGTTGTCCGCCTACTTTTTTGCCTTGATTGGCGCGAAGACTTTAGGTTTTTAAAGGCCTATTTTCGTCTTTAGAGGGTGAAACTGACCTATTACGGCTGTTTTTCGATGCGTTAAGTCATCGATTTTATCAAGTAATTTTTCAACTAATGATTCTAATCGAGTAACTTTGGTCTCTAATTTAGCAACACGTTTTTTGTCGGAGTTCAATTTCTATTTGTCTGACGCAAAGGAAACAAACACCCGCAGAAAGGAAAGAAAATCAAGCGAATAGTTATTAATTAGTAATCAACAATTGTTCACAATAAAGCTGTTTTTCCAAAAGCAGAAAGGCAAAATTGTTCATAACTATGTTTTTTTTCAAACAAGATGAATGGTTACAAAATAACAATTTAATAAAAGTGCCAAATTAAATTTAATTCGTGAAGTCTAATTATTCCTTTTTAAAGACCCAAAATACTTATTAAGAATAAAAAACAATAACAAAAATTTAAGTACTAAAATTGTATATAATTTATTTTTTTAAATACTTTTGCTGACTTAACTTAATTAACTAATAAATAATGAAAAAAATAATTTTATTACTTTCGGCTGTTGTGCTATTGACTTCTTGTACTAAAGATAAATACACCATCTCTGGAACTGCAGCAGGATTTGAAAATGGAAAAACAGTAATCATGGAAACCCAGAATGAAAATGGTATGGGAATGATTGCTATCGATACTGTAAAAATTGAAAACGGTAAATTTGAAATTAAAGGAAAATCTTTAGAGCCTTCTTTTCATACATTACAAATTGAGGGTGCACAAGATAAAATTCCTTTTATTTTAGAAAATGGAGATATTACCATAATTGTAAATAAAGACAGTATTCAAAAATCGAAAGTTTCTGGTACCTATAATAATGACGAGTATGTGACTTTCAATAAGGAAATCAATCAAGTTCAAAAGAAATTAATGGATTTCCAAACGAAAAACATGCAAGCGATGAACGCTGCTCAGCAAGCTAAAGATACTGTTGTAATCAATGGATTGATGAAAGATTTCGCCAAAATTCAACAAGAAGTTGGCGAAGCCTCAAAAGCTAAATATGTAGCTTATGCAGAAACTCACCCAAAATCATTTATTTCTGTCTTAATTATTCAAGGAATGTTGAATGATCCAAGTGCTGATGTTAAAAAATCAGAAAAAATATACAATAGCTTTGATGAGTCTTTAAAAAATACTAAACCAGGTAAAGCGGTAAAAACAAAACTTACTGAAATGAAATCACCATCTGTTGGAGCTACTCCTCCAGCACCTGCTCCAGCTCCAGCAGCTGAAGCTAAATGAAGAGCAGATTTTTCTGGTCCTAATCCTGAAGGGAAAGTAATATCCCTGAAAGAATGTTTAGGAAAAGTTACAATAGTTGATTTTTGGGCTTCCTGGTGTGGTCCATGTCGTCAAGAAAACCCAAATGTTGTAGCAATATATAAAGACCTACATTCAAAAGGTCTTAATATCGTTGGGGTGTCTTTAGATAAAGATGCGAAAGCTTGGAAAGAAGCTATCGCAAAAGATAAATTGACTTGGAATCATGTTTCAAATTTAAAATTTTGGGACGAGCCAATAGCCAGACAATATAAAGTAGAATCTATTCCTGCCACTTTTATTCTTGATGAATCAGGAAATGTAGTAGCAAAAGATCTAAGAGGTGCCGAATTAAGAGCAAAAATTATCGAACTTTTAGCTAAATAAGCCCAATTAACAGAATAAACTAAAAAATCTCCCTAGTGGAGGTTTTTTTATTTTATTCAATACCAATGGTTTAAAAATAATACTAAAATTAAGTGTAAATATAGTTTGGAAACTTCGAAACAGTTTTTATATTTGCACCCGGTTAGCACAATAAGCAATGCTTGTTGAGTCTTGGGGAGATACTCAAGCGGCCAACGAGGGCAGACTGTAAATCTGCTGTGTAAACTTCGCAGGTTCGAATCCTGCTCTCCCCACTAAAACGTTTCAAGCAATTGAAACGTTTTTTTTGTGAAAATAAACATGAATCAAATAAGCCCTTATTTCAATATAATCCCAAAAAAAAGTCCCATCTCATTTTTACTGAGATGGGACTTTTACAATTTATTGGAATTATTTTTTATTCTAAAATAAAACTTACAGTTACATTGGCCGTAATATTGATTTCGCCAACTGCCAGCGTTTCCCTTGGAGCTTTCGTATCGCTCATTTCCATTGATTTCATGGCCATATACACGGGTTGAGGATAATAAGTCTGTGAATTGTCAGATATCGTCATAGCGCGCCCTATTTTTTGTCCAAGAACAGCAACATAGTCCTCCGCTTTCATTTTTGCCTCTTTCATCGCTAGTTTTCTTGCTTCAGATTGGTATTGAGCCAACTTTGAGGATTGAAAGATCACATTATCTATTCGGTTAATTCCCTGATCAACCAATCCTTCCATTAATTCATCATATTTTGATAAATCTTTTAGTAAGATCTCAAGGGTTTGAGTTGCATTATAACTGTGTTTCTTTTTTTCATAATCGTATTGAGGATTCAAAGACACACGTTGCGTTTTATAATCAGCGGGAGCCAAGTTCATTTTTTTGACAAACCTTAAAACTGCTTCCATTTTTTGATCGTTGTCTTTTTTAACGTCTTTCGCATTATTACCTTTTGTTTCAATAGTAACAACTAGTGTTGATTGATCCGGAACAACCTTTACTTTGCCTTCTCCATTTACACTTATTTGAGGGACTTGTTTGATTTCTTGACCATAGGATACCGTCAGAAACAGAATCGACAGAACTAGTAATGCTTTTTTCATCTTAATATTATTTAATTGTTTTTTGTTTTACTATTCTTTCAAAAGCTGTGCCATTACTTATAGTTTCCCCATCTTTTCCATCACAAAAAGAATAACTATAGGAATAGCTAATAAAACTACCATTAAGGTGTGATCTACGAACAATTGAGGCTCTTTTATCAATGTAATCACATAACCTCCAATAGCACCTCCAAAATGAGCGGTATGACCAATGTTATCATTCTTGGCTTTCATACCATAAATAGAATACATCAGGTAAAGAATTCCAAAAAGATAAGCGGGTATAGGAATAACGAAAAATATACCCAACATCATATCCGGTTGTAATAAAATGGCCGAATATAAAACTCCAGTCACAGCTCCCGATGCTCCAACTGCTCTATAGCTATAATCATTTTTATGCAAAAGCATGGTCAATAAACTTCCGAAAATCAAACTCCCGATATAAATCAAAGCAAAAGAGAAATCCCCCAAATGATCAATAACAACCGGTGCAAAAAAATATAGCGTCAACATATTAAAAATCAAATGTGGGAAATCTGCATGAAGAAATCCTGATGAAAACATTCGAATTTGCTCTCCTGCACGAATACTGCCCACATGAAATTCATATTTTCTAAAAAAAGAAAGATCATTAAAACCTTTATAACTCATCAGTACATTGGCAACTATTATTCCTATTAAAATGGCATTCATAAAGTCTGTTTATTGTGAATTGTAAATGTAGTGATTCTCTTAGATCTCACTAGTAAGTGTTCAAAATTTATATGGATATTCATTTTTGACTTATATTTGCAAGAAAAATTTACTGAATGCAATTTCTTATATTTACAATAGCCTATCCTTTTCTTTGGATTGTTTCCATTCTTCCTTTTCGTATTTTTTATTTGCTCTCGGATATAGTCTATTTCATAGTCTATTATATTATTGGTTACCGAAAGAAAACTGTTAGAGAAAATTTAGCTTTAGCATTACCTCATCTTAGTCCTAAGGAGCGTCTTGATATTGAGAAAAAATCGTATCAGCATTTATGCGATATGTTCATGGAAATGATAAAAACCATGACCATTTCATCGGAAGAAATGAACAAGAGATTCGTAATAACAAATCTGGAAGTTATTAAGGAATATGAAAAGAAAGGAAAAAGTATTGTATTATTAGCCTCCCATTATGCAAGTTGGGAATGGTTGATAACGCTTAATGATAAAACATCATTCCGCGGAATCGGAGTATATAAAAAAATAGCCAATAAATATTTCGATAAACTTATAAGAGATATTCGGTCAAAATATGATGCTGAATTAGTTGTAACTAGAGAAACTATTCCTTTAATAGCAAAAAACCAAAAACAAGGAATTTTATGTATTTATGGATTAGCCAGTGATCAATCCCCAAAATTTGATAGAATATTTCATTGGGACACCTTTATGGGTGTTGAAGTTCCGGTGCATACCGGTGCCGAAATGATTGCAAAAAAATATGATTTGAGTGTCGTTTTTGTAAAAGTAAAAAAGGTCAAAAGAGGGTATTATGAAGCGACCTTCGTCCCTATCACAGACAATCCTAAGTCAGTTCCGGATTTTGGAATTACGCATACCTTCATAAAAGAAGTAGAAAAACAAATTAACGATGCACCCCAATATTATTTCTGGACCCATAAAAGATGGAAACACAGGAAATAGTGTTCAGTCGCAGTTTCCAGTTAAAAAAAAAACACATATTATAAACAATAGCGTTTATAATATGTGCTTTTTTTAGTTTCTTAAAACCTCAACTCTTATAATAAAAACCAGCTTTTTACCAATTCATCTTCTAATGGTTTTGCCTGTTTGTTTATAAATTCATTAGTAAGAGGATTATAATCATAATCCAAAGCCCAAGTTTTATGGTTTTCTGCCAATGCTTTTATTCCGTTACAGACGAATTCAATTTCAGCATTTGTAGTTGTTGGATGAATCGACATTCTGATCCAACCCGGTTTTCTGATTAAATCGCCCAAAGTAATTTCGTCAATCAATTTATGGGATGTTTCCTGGTCCACATGCAACAGAAAATGCCCGTAAGTTCCGGCGCAACTGCAACCGCCACGTGTTTGAATTCCGAATTTATCATTCAGCAATTTTACGCCCAAATTAAAATGCAGGTTTTCAATAAAAAAAGAAATTACCCCTAACCTATCATGATGTTGACCGGCAAGAATTTTAATGTTTGGTATATTTCCTAATGATTCAAAAATATAATCCACGATCTCGTGCTCGCGTTTCAGGATATTATCAATCCCCATTTGCTCTTTCAACTGAACAGCCAATGCGGTTTTTATGACTTGAAGAAAACCTGGAGTTCCACCATCTTCCCTGTCTTCAATATTATCTATGTATTTGTGTTCTCCCCAAGGGTTAGTCCAACTTACGGTTCCGCCTCCAGGACAATCAGGCACTAAATTCTGATATAATTTTTTATTGAATACTAAAATACCGCAAGTCCCGGGTCCGCCAAGAAACTTGTGTGGGGAAAAGAAAATTGCGTCCAGATAACTTTCCGGATCTTCGGGATGCATGTCTATTTTTACATAAGGTCCTGAACAGGCAAAATCCACAAAACAAAGTCCGTTATGTTGATGCATCAATTTTGCTGCTTCATGATAGGGCGTTCTAATTCCGGTAACATTAGAGCAAGAAGTAATTGAAGCAATTTTGAAACTTCTGTCCTTATATTTTTCAAGCAGTATTTCTAAATTTTCAATACTGAACAAACCATCTTCAGTGGACGGAATTACGGCAACATCAGCAATAGTTTCTAACCAAGAGGTTTGATTGGAATGATGTTCCATGTGAGAAATAAAAACAACTGGCTTTTTTTCGACTGGAATTGTGATAAAATCTTTCAGATTTTCTGGGACTTTTAATCCTAAAATACGCTGGAATTTATTCACAACACCTGTCATTCCGGTTCCATCGGTTATTAAAACATCGTCACTATTTGCATTGACATGATGTTTGATAATGTGACGTGCCTGATGATATGCCTTAGTCATTGCTGTACCGGACACAGTAGTTTCTGTATGAGTATTGGCAACAAAAGGACCAAATTCATTCATCAATTTTTCCTCAATAGGGCGATACAAACGACCACTGGCTGTCCAATCCGTATAAATAATTTGTTGCTCCCCGTAAGGTGTTTCAAATTTTTGATTGATTCCAATAATGTTCTTGCGAAACTGTTGGAAGTATTGTTCTAATTGAGTTGGAGTTTCTGTGGTATTCATTGTATTCTTAATTTGAGTTCAAAGATATAGGTTTTCTTGGAATTTCTGAAATTAGAAATTTATTTGGATGGCCGCTTTTGAAACGGGACAGTTTGAATTTCTAAACCGCGCCCAAAAAAACAACAATCTTTCCCAATTTAGCCCCGGTTGCAGTGAAAATCCTTTCTAGTCCTGAACTTGTTTCAGGACTAGAAAGATTGAAACGTAAAACGGGAACATTATTCCTGAAAAAGCCCCAATCATTCGCTCCAAAAACTAAAAACAAGTTCAGCTTAAAAACAAAATCCTTTCAAAAGTTTACACTCTGAAAGGATTTTTTATTTTATAACCGTTGGGTTTATAAATCAAACCCTACTGAAAACTGCCAAACTCTGTTGTGCGCTTTCCCTTGGTCATACAAATCACCTAAACCTAAGTGGTATCTAACTCCCAAGCTTACACCTGAATTAGTTTTAAAACCTCCTCCAAAGTTCATTCCCCAATCAAAATTATTAGGGTCGTATTCTTGTGAACTACTAAACAAACCATCGTACTCTTCTTTATGAGAAATAGCCAATCCTACTTGCGGACCCGCTTCAAGAAAGAAGTTTTTAGACGGATACGCTTTAAGCATTACCGGTAAATTGATATAATTCAGCTTTTGGGTAAAGGTCCCGCTACTGTTCTTTATCTCATATCCTTGTTGAGAATACATTAATTCTGGTTGAATAGAAAAATTTTCGCTTAAAAATTCCTCTCCATAAACACCAATGTGAAATCCATGACGCTGTCCTGTTTCACCTTCGCCATCATAATTTACAGCAGCTAAATTATAACCTCCTTTTATACCTGCGTTTGATTTAGGAGTAGTTCTATTTTGTGCGCTTATTGATGCTACCATCCCAAAAAATAAAGCGATTATTAAATTCTGTTTTTTCATAAAATTATTGTTTTGAATTATTAAATTAAATTGATTTTATTTTCCCCCATTGGCACGAAGATCTGCAATACATTGCGCATCCAGTTGTGGTGCTGTACCTCCTGATACCATATTAGTAATACCTTTACCTGTTTCTGATGACCAAAACATCAGGCAACTTTCGACATTACAATGCTTTGGATGTGCAGCATCTTCATGATTACTTTGTAATGTTGCACCAAGATTTGTAAGGCCCAGAATATGTCCAAACTCATGGGTGATTACTGTTGTTTCTAATAAAGTTCTGTTGGGTTCAAATGGGCTGTCACTTAAGCCTTGAACTGTTTGTTCATAAATGACAAATGAAGTATTTCTATAAGCTGTTCCTAAAATAACACTTGTGCTGGTGTCACTCGTTGATTGTCCATCAGCAAAAAATGCCCATATCGCGATTTGATTTGCAGTATTGTATTTTGTTCTGTTGGCATCTTCAATAGCTGCGATTTCTTCAATTGTGTAAGGAGCGTTTCCAGGTGAGGCAATTGCTCTTTTAATTACACTGATTCCTCCAGGTTTATAGGTTCTGGCTTCCAGAAATGCAACGAAGTTGTTTATTGTAGCAGTTGTTGGTTCAAAACCGGCTACATATACCACTTCAATAATGGTACTTTTAAATGTTTTATCAGACAATAAATCATTAGATGAACTTCCAGTTGCCTGTTTATTCGTATTAGGATTTACTGTGACTGAGTTATCAATGGGATCATCTTCTTTTGAACAGGATACAAATAGGAAAAAACCAACTGTTAGTATTGCAAATATTTTTTTCAATTTTTATTTTTTAATTATTAATTATTAATTCATTCTTCAGTTTAAAACTCAAATAATTCCATCAGCTAACGCTATACTTTTTTGACAACATAATAGAATCAAAAATCCGTTGTTGATTTACGAAATAAAGTGTCAGTTGGATTTAAATCCCAAAAAATTAGAAAATTATTCGTTTTCATTATTAGACAAACTTCTATTTAAAGGAATTAGTATGATTATGAAAGACTTTTTAAATGAATTATTTCTAATCTACTGACTAAAAAGCATTTGCAAATAAGCACCAACCAGCAATTTTTTATTGAATGAAGCAATAATTAATTTTCGATAAGTAATCAAGTTTGATAAAACAAAACCCTTTCAAAATAGAATTTGAAAGGGTTTTATTCTGTTAGGAAAAGTGATTTTAAATTCCAGCTACTGCTTTAATTTCGTCAATGATTCGTAATGCCAAAGCATCCGCTTTTTCTTGTGAAGCCGCTTCCGTATATATACGAATAATTGGCTCTGTGTTCGATTTTCTTAGGTGAACCCAATTTTCAGCAAAGTCAATTTTTACTCCGTCAATAGTAGTAATATCTTCATTTTTGTATTTCTCCGTCATGGCAACAAGAATCGCATCCACATCAATTTGTGGCGTCAATTCGATTTTGTTTTTGCTCATATAATATTCCGGATACGAAGCACGCAAAGCAGAAACTGTCATTTTTTTGTTGGCCAAATGCGTTAAGAATAGCGCCACTCCCACCAAACTATCACGACCGTAATGCAGTTCCGGATAAATGATTCCGCCGTTTCCTTCGCCACCAATTACGGCATTATTTTTTTTCATCAACTCGACTACGTTAACCTCACCTACGGCACTGGCTTCGTAATTTCCGTTATGTGCATTGGTCACATCGCGTAACGCACGGGAAGACGACATATTAGAAACGGTATTTCCCGGTGTTTTACTCAATACATAATCGGCGCAAGCTACTAATGTATATTCTTCACCAAACATTTCTCCATCTTCGCAAATGAAAGCCAAGCGATCCACATCAGGATCAACGACAATTCCTAAATCAGCTTTTTCTTTGACAACCAATTCCGAAATATCAGTCAAATGTTCTTTTAAAGGTTCCGGGTTATGAGGAAAATGACCGTTTGGTTCACAGTATAATTCTACCACTTCAACACCCATTAACTCTAACAATCTTGGTATAATAATTCCACCCGAAGAATTTACGCCATCAACTACCACTTTGAATTTAGCCGCTTTCACTGCATCAACATCTACCAAAGGCAAATTCAATACTTCATCAATATGAATATCCATGTACGCATCATTAATCATAATGGCTCCCAAATCATCCACATCCGAGAAATCGAAAGCTTCCTCTTCAGCAATTTCTAGAATTTTTAAGCCTTCTTCTCCGTTTAAGAATTCTCCTTTTTCATTCAATAATTTCAAGGCATTCCATTGTTTTGGATTGTGGGAAGCAGTAAGAATAATTCCACCTTCCGCTTTTTCAAGAGGAACAGCCACTTCAACAGTTGGTGTTGTTGAAAGCCCCAAATCAATCACGTCAATTCCTAAACCAATTAAAGTGTTTACTACTAAATTGTGAATCATTGGTCCCGAAATACGGGCGTCACGACCTACAACTACCGTTATTTTTTCTTTACCAATATATTTTTTCAACCAAGTTCCATACGCCGAAGCAAATTTAACCGCATCAACCGGAGTAAGATTATCCCCTACTTTCCCGCCAATAGTTCCACGAATTCCTGATATTGATTTTATTAAAGTCATTGATTATTATTTTAATTTTTGAATTATAAATTTTAAATTGCTCACAAATATAATAATTGACGGTTTATAAAAGTCATTTTGAATTCAAAATTCATCATTTAAATTCCTAAATTAGGCGAATGAATTTTCTAGCACACATATACCTTTCTGGCGATAATGATTTAATAAAAATTGGCAATTTTATGGCCGATGGAATTCGGGGGAAAC
The DNA here is from genome assembly GCF_042787345.1 of Flavobacterium xylosi. Taxonomy (NCBI): domain Bacteria; kingdom Pseudomonadati; phylum Bacteroidota; class Flavobacteriia; order Flavobacteriales; family Flavobacteriaceae; genus Flavobacterium; species Flavobacterium xylosi. The sequence continues at coordinate 47,672 of NZ_JBHZPZ010000014.1, forward strand.
ATTTTGAAAGTTATCCCACTGATGTTCAAAAAGGAATCATTCTTCACCGTGCGATTGACACTTTTACGGATGCGCATCCCACATTCAGAAAAAGCACCAAACGCCTGCATGAAAATTACCATCATTATGCGGGTGTAATCGTAGATGTTTTCTACGATCATTTTTTGGCAAAAAACTGGGCCAAATATTCTGATGAGAAACTAAAGATTTTTGTAGATCGGTTTTATCAATCTTTATATGATAATAATGACATTCTTTCCGAAAGAACCAAAGGAATTATGCCCTATATGATTGAACATAATTGGCTGGTGAGTTATCAAACAGTGGAAGGAATCAATCGAATTTTGACACAAATGGATCATCGAACTAATAATGAATCCAAAATGCGTTTTGCCACCAATGAACTTTCGGAATTTTATTCAGAATTTGAAACTGAGTTTACCGAGTTTTTTAAAGAATTAATACTATTTTCGAATGATAAAATAATGACCTTATGAAAAAAATACTTTTTCTCCTTGCCTTTACTGTTTTGGGTTGCAAATCGAATGAAAAAACTGTTGAACCAACTGGTTTAGTAACTTCAAAAGCGATGGTGGTTTCTGCTCGCGAGGAAGCTTCACAGATAGGAGTTGAAATCATGAAAAAGGGCGGAAATGCATTTGATGCTATGGTAGCCACTGAACTGGCTTTAGCAGTTTCACATCCACAGGCGGGAAATATTGGCGGAGGTGGTTTCATGGTTTTCAGAAAAGCCAATGGCAAAACAGGCGCTATAGATTACAGAGAAAAAGCACCTTTGGCCGCTACCAAAGATATGTATCTGGATAAAAATGGAAATGTAATTGAAGGTAAAAGTACAGAAACTGCTTTGGCATCTGGAATACCCGGTACAATTGCAGGAATATTTGAAGTACATAAAAAATATGGTTCTTTACCTATAAGTGAAATTTTAAAACCTATAATCGCTTTGGCAGAAAGAGGTGTTATTGTCACTAAATTTCAAGCGCAAAGTTTAGCTGATTACAGAGCTTCTTTCATCAAGGCTAACGGGCGTAACAGTTTGTTTTCGAAAGAATACAAGGAAAATGATACTATCAAATATCCAGCATTGGCAGCAACATTAAAACGAATTGCCATAAACGGTCGTGATGAATTTTACAATGGAGAAACTGCTCAAAAATTAGTTGCTTTTTTGGCTAAAAAGGGCGGAAATGTAACAATGGAAGATCTAAAAAAATATCAGGCTAAATGGAGAGCTCCCATTACATTTCAATACAAAGAATTAAAGATTACCTCTATGTCTCCCCCAAGCAGCGGCGGGATTTGTTTGAATCAAATTATGAAAATGATTGAGCCTTACAACCTTTCACAAATGGGTCATAACAGTCAAAAAACGATTCAGGTAATAACGGAAGCGGAACGAAGAGCGTATGCTGATCGGAATTATTTCTTGGGTGATCCTGATTTTGTAAAGCTTCCGATAAAAGAATTAGTCGATCCAGCCTATTTAGAAAAAAGAATGAGCGATTTTTCGTTCGATAAAGCTTCAAAATCTTCGGATATCGCTAATGGGGAAATCAAAGGATATGAGAGCAAACAAACGACCCATTATTCTATTGTGGATTCAAAAGGGAATGCAGTATCGGTAACCACCACATTAAATGACAATTATGGTTCTAAAATATATTGCGATGAATTGGGTTTCTTTTTAAACAATCAAATGGATGATTTTAGCGCTAAACCCGGAGTTCCAAACTTATATGGACTTACAGGAACCGAAGCTAACAGCATCGCTCCCGAAAAAAGAATGCTGAGTTCCATGTCTCCAACAATTGTAGAGAAAGAAGGGAAACTTTTCATGGTTGTAGGAACTCCGGGAGGTTCAACGATTATTACGTCGGTTTTACAGACGATATTGAATGTTTATGAATTTGGCTTAAGCATGCAGGATGCAGTAAATGCTCCTAGATTTCATCATCAATGGCTGCCTGATGAAGTTACTTTTGAACCCAATTCTTTCGATAAAGAATTATTGAACAACTTGAAGAAAAAGGGATATATTATCAATGAAAAAAACAAAGAAATCATTGGTGAAGTAGATGCTGTTTTAGTTCTTCCAAATGGCAAACTGGAAGGTGGCGCAGATAAAAGAGGTGATAATAAAGCTGTTGGTTTTTAAATTTATACTATTTCGAATGAAAAAAATTATTATTCTATTGAGTGTTTTTTCTATTGGTTGTAAAACCCAAAATGTAATGATAAAGCCCACAGGACTATTTGCTGATAAGGCAATGGTAGTTTCGGCACGGGAAGAAGCTTCAAAAATAGGTGTCGAAATCATGAGAAAAGGCGGTAATGCTTTTGATGCGATGGTGGCAACCGAATTGGCTCTTGCAGTTGCTTACCCGTTTGCAGGTAATCTTGGCGGAGGCGGTTTCATGGTCTATCGAAAAGCAAATGGCGAAATTGGTTCTTTGGATTACCGAGAAAAAGCGCCATTAGCAGCCACGAAAGATATGTTTCTTGACGAAAAAGGAAATGTTATAAAAGGAAAAAGTACAACTACAGCACTCGCCATTGGGATACCGGGAACTATTGCAGGTGTATTTGAAGTATATAGAAAACTAGGTTCCTTGCCTATCGAAGAAATATTGAAACCCGTAATTGAGTTAGCAGAAAGAGGTGTCATTGTTACCAAAAAACAAGAACTTCGATTTAATGATTATAAAGCTGAAATATTGAAAAAAAACGGGCCAAATTCTTTATTTTCTGCTGTTTTTAAAGAAAATGACTTTATAAAATATCCTGCATTAGCGGCTACCTTAAAAAGGATTTCAAAAAATGGAAGAGATGAATTTTACAAAGGGAAAACTGCTGAAATATTAGTAAAATATCTTCAGGAAAAAGGAGCGATAATCACCTTGGAAGATTTGGCCAAATACGAAGCTAAATGGAGAACACCACTAACTTTTGACTACAAGGATTTAAAGGTAATCTCCATGCCTCCACCAAGCAGCGGCGGAATTTGTCTGGCTGAAATATTCAAAATGATAGTGCCTTTTGATCTGGCTAAAATGGGACATAATTCAACAGAAGCCATTCAAGTGATTGTAGAAGCCGAAAGAAGGGCGTATGCCGACAGAAGTTATTATCTGGGTGATCCTGATTTTGTAAAAATACCCTTAAAGGAATTAATGTCAGATGACTATTTGAAAAAGAGAATGTCAAATTTCAGTTTCAAGAAAGCCACTCTATCATCGGAAATAAAAGAAGGAAAAGTAAATTATAACGAGAGTATGGAGACTACCCATTATTCTATTGTGGATCAGTTTGGTAATGCAGTTTCGTCAACTACAACATTAAACGACGGTTATGGTTCTAAATATTATTGTGATGAATTGGGCTTTTTCCTAAACAATGAAATGGATGATTTCAGTGCCAAACCAGGTGAACCAAATATGTTTGGGTTGGTAGGAAACGAAGCCAACAGCATTGCACCACAAAAACGAATGTTGAGTTCTATGACTCCAACAATTGTCGAGAAAAACGGAAAATTATTTATGGTTTTGGGTTCACCGGGAGGGTCAACGATTATCACTTCAGTTTTACAAACAATATTAAATGTTTACGAGTATCGTTTAAGCATGCAGCAAGCGGTAAATGCACCTCGTTTTCATCATCAATGGCTTCCTGATCTTATTACTTTTGAACCGAACACTTTCGATAGTAAAACCTTTGAAGCCTTGAAATCAAAAGGATATCTTATCAATGAAAAAACAACACCAGTGATTGGTAAAGTAGATGCGATTTTGGCTTTGCCAAATAAAACTTTGGAAGGAGGAGCCGATTTCAGAGGAGATGATAAAGCAGTTGGATTTTAGACAGATGAGTTTTATAAACACCCTGGAATTAGCTTTCAAAAAAAACAGTAACGCCGAAAATGCTTTTGCGATGGCAAAATACATGAAGAACAACTTTCCTTTTTTTGGAATAAAAACCGAGGACAGAAGACTTATTTTCAAGGAAATTTGGAAATAAAAGAAAAACGAGGTTGCTGAAAATACAAGAGAAATTGCATTAGAATTATTTTATAAATCACAACGAGAGTTTCATTATTGTGCCATTGAAATTTTAATAAAAGGACTCAAGGGGAATTATAAAAAAGAAGATATTCAACTGATTGAAAAACTGATAAGCAACAATGCTTGGTGGGACAGTGTGGATACAATTGCAAAGTACATTTTGGGTGAATATCTCTTGGAATTTCCGTTAGAAACCAAAAATGTAATTGCGCGATTTTCAAATTCAGAAAGTATATGGCTGAATCGAAGCGCAATTCTATTTCAATTAAACTATAAACAAAAGACAAACTTTGACATATCAAAAGTTGAATGTAATAAACACAAAATGTCTAAAGAATTTTTCATTCAAAAAGCTATTGGCTGGGCGTTAAGAAAATATGCAAAGTCAAATCCCGAAGAAGTGAAAAATTTTGTTTATAATAATAATTTAATGCCTTTGAGCACAAAAGAAGCATTAAAAAACAGTAATTGAGCTTATAATAATTGTACTTTAGCACTCTTTAAAAAAATAGAATGTTCAAAAAATATCTCTCGAAATTAGAAATCGTAATCGCTTTTGCACAATCTATTTTAACGCCAAAGCAGTTTATATTTTTATCTGCTGTTTTGGTTGGTATCTCATCCGCTTTTGCTGTAATAGTTTTAAAATCATTTGCTCACTGGGTGTTCTCTTTTGCGACTTATATTAATGGTATTTTAAAATTAAGCTTCATCAATAGTATTTTACCAATAATTGGAATACTCTTGACTATTTTTGTAGTCAAAAAAGTTCTGGGAGGCACAATTGAGAAGGGAACTTCACAGATTTTATATACTGTTGCAAAAAAAGCGAGTATCATTCCAAAAAAGCAGATGTATGCTCAAATCATTACGAGCTCGCTTACCGTTGGCTTAGGAGGTTCAGCTGGTTTAGAAAGCCCAATTGTGATTACTGGTGCCGCTTTTGGATCTAATTATGCCCAGCGATACAAATTAAGTTATAAAGACAGGACCTTACTTATTGGTTGCGGTGTTGCGGCTGGTGTCGCTGCGGCTTTTAATGCTCCAATTGCCGGTGTACTATTTGCAATTGAAGTGTTGCTTGTTGACGTGAGTATTTCAGCATTTACTCCAATTATGATTGCTGCAGCTACTGGTGCCTTAGTATCTGTAATTGTTTTAGATGAAAGTATTTTATTGTCTTTCAAACAGCAACAAACATTTGATTTTCACAACATTCCTTTTTACATCCTTCTGGGTATATTTACAGGATTTATCTCTGTCTATTATTCCCGAAACTTCGCAAGGGTAGAACATTTTTTTGGCCGACTTAAATTATCTCCCTATAAAAAAGCCTTATTTGGCTCTTCGATATTGGCAATTATAATCTTTGTTTTTCCCACGCTTTTTGGAGAGGGTTATGAGAGTATTAAAACTTTGTCTGAAAGTGATCCAGGTCAATTACTTGAAAATACACTTTTCAGCGGCTTTAGAAATAATAGTTGGGCCCTTTTGATATTTGTTGGTTTAACAATGATGTTGAAAGTTTTTGCAACAGGAATTACTTTAGGTTGTGGTGGTAATGGCGGAAACTTCGCTCCTTCCCTATTTTTGGGTTCATATGTGGGGTTTTTCTTTTCTAAATTTCTAAATCTAACGGGATTGACGAAGTTACCTATCAGTAATTTTACAATGGTTGGGATGGCAGGAATTCTAAGTGGATTGTTTCATGCACCATTGACAGCCATCTTCTTGATTGCTGAAATTACCGGAGGTTATAACTTGATGATTCCTCTTATGATTGTTGCCTCTATCAGTTTTGCAATTTCAAAACGTTTTGAAAAACATTCCATGGACGTCAAGAGTTTAGCGGCAAAAGGACATGCGTTTACGAGTAACAAAGACTCAAACATTCTAACGACATTAGATACTAATTCCATCATTCAAACGGATTATTTAACCGTTTCCCCTGACGAAAATTTAGAACGGTTAGTTGATTTAATTTCACATTCTAATCAGGTTATTTTTGCTGTAGTTGATAAAGACAAAAAAATGGTTGGCATTGTTCATTTTAATACAATCAGAGAGATTATATTTAATCATTATCGAGTAAAATACACGCTGATAAAAGAAATTATGATTCAACCCATCGAAATCATTACTCCTAATGATAGTATGGAAATTGTAATGAATAAATTTGAAAATGCAAAAGTGGTATTTCTTCCGGTACTAAAAGACGGAAAATACTATGGTTTTATCTCTAAATCTGTTGCTCTGGAGGCCTATAGAACCAAATTAAAATCTATGACTATTGAATAAATTTTAATATTAAAATGATATTATTGATCCACATACAGAATAGAAAACGCTAACTTAGGTTGGCGTTTTTTTATATCCTAATTTAACATAAACTTCTAAAGTTTTCTATCGAAAGATTAAATAAAAATGTACTTTCCGACGAAATATGATAGTTGATTGAGTCCCTAACAATCTCATAATGTTCTAATTATATTTTCTTTCTTTCATACATTATTATTTAATATCTTTAGGCATAATTATAATCTCTAAATTAATTAACAAGAATATCATTTCATCTTGTAACATTTTAAAATAAATTTATACTAACACAATAAACCAAACAAAAAATTATGAAAACATTAAAATTATCAATCGTTGCATTCTTATTTTCTATTGTAAGTACTTCTGTTTTTGCACAAAGTGCAGATGAAGTTATCTCTAAATACTTTACAACTATTGGTGGTGTAGAAAGATTAAAACCCCTTAAAGGTGTTAAAATGGAAATGACCATTAATGCTCAGGGTATGGAAATTCCAGTTGAAATGGTACAATTAGCTGGAGGTAAGATGTATGTTAAAATTTCTTTACAAGGAAAAGAAATCACACAAATGGCATCGGACGGTAAAACCATTTGGAATACTAATTTCATGACGATGAAAGCGGAAAAAAATGATGCTGAGACAACGGCAAATGCTATTCTAAGCAACAACGACTTTCCGGATGCATTGTTAGACTATAAAGCTAAAGGATACGCAGCAGAATTTATAGGCAAAGAAACTAAAGAAGGTACGGAATGTTTCAAGATAAAATTCACAAAAAAACCAGTCACTGTTGAAGGTGTAAAAATGGATGATATATCCTATTACTATTTTGACACTGAAAATTATTTACCAATAGCCACAGAAACAGAGATTAAACAAGGTCCAATGAAAGGTCAAAAATCAGTTTCAACAATGAGTGATTATCAAGAAGTTGATGGTGTATTTTTTCCATTTGCCATGAATATGGGAGGTCAAGATATGAAAATTAAAAAAGTAACTTTAAACCCTACTGTTGCTGACAGCGCTTTTGCTTTTCCAGCGCAATAATATCAAGCTATAACAATCAATCCTCAACCTGCGTTGGGGATTTTTTTAAAACTCTTTTTATGAAATAGCCATGTTTCTTAAAACACAAATTGTGTCTAACGATTTTTCTTCATGGTGCATAACCTATTCCTATAAAAAAATATTATCTACGTATGAAAAAAACCAATCTATTAATAGCAACTTTACTTCTTTTTGTGTCATCAACAATTAATGCACAAGAAAAAGTAATCCTTAAAGGAAAAGAATTATTTGGTGACATTTCCGCAAGACATCTTGGTCCGGCGTTGATGAGCGGTCGTATTACCGACTTGGAAATGCATCCAACCAATAACAAAATAGTCTATACGGCTACCGCTGGTGGTGGTGTCTGGAAAAGTTATGACGGCGGAGCCTCATTCGCTCCAATTTTCGATGAACACATTCAGTCTATCGGTTGTATCGCCATTGACCCATCAAAACCTGATCAGAATATTTGGGTAGGAACTGGTGAAACCTGGACACGAAACAGCGTATCCGTAGGTGACGGAATATACAAATCTACAGATGGAGGACAGAACTGGAAAAATATGGGATTGCCAAAATCTGACCGTATCAGCTCTATTGTAATCGATCCAAAAAACAGTGATGTGGTATGGGTGGGTGTATTAGGAGCCTTATGGGGAGACAGCGAAGAAAGAGGTATTTATAAAACTACAGACGGCGGAACCACTTGGAAAAAAGAATTTTACGTTGATGTAAAAACAGGTTGTTCGGATCTAATTATGGATCCAAAAAATGCTAACATCATGTATGCCAGCTTTTGGGAATTCCGAAGAACGGGATGGTCATTTAGTTCTGGTGGGACACAATCTGCATTATACAAATCGATTGATGGCGGAAAAACATGGAACAAAATCCACAATGGTTTCCCTCAGGGCAAATTAGGAAGAATCGCAATCGCCGTTGCGCCTACAAATTCAAATATTTTATATTCCGTACTTGAAACTGAAAAAAGTGATAAAAATGGCTTATATCGTTCCGATGATGCAGGCACAACATGGAAACATTTAAACAGTGATTTTGGTTTGGTGGTACGTCCTTTTTACTTTTCAAGAATTGTGGTAGATCCAAAAAACGCTGACATCGTTGTTAAAGGTGGGTTAATGGGTTCTATTAGCCGAGATGGCGGAAAGACTTTTAAGAGTTTAGGAAATATGCATGGCGACATTCACGATGTTACTTTTGATATTAATGACAGCAATCGTATGTATTCTGGAACCGATGGCGGTGTATATAGAAGCTGGGACGGTGGCTCAACCATGGAAATGGTGAGTAATTTACCCGTTTCCCAATTTTATCATGTGAGTATAGACGATAATGAACCTTATAATGTATATGGTGGATTACAAGATAATGGTTCTTGGTACGGCCCTTCTAAAAGTCCGGGTGGTATTGAAGCAAGAGACTGGACTCGAGTGGGTTATGGAGATGGCTTTAGAGTGGTGAAACACCCTTCAAAAAACATCATTTACAGCGAAATGCAAGGAGCCGAAAGCGTTTGGCGTTTCAATATTGACAGTCAAGAACTTATTACTATACAGCCACTTGCCATAAAAGGAGATCCTAAACTGCGTTTCAACTGGAATACTCCTATGGAAGTCAGCAAAAAGCAAACAAACCGCCTTTATATAGGAAGTCAGTTTGTTCATAAATCCGAAGATATGGGGCGCACTTGGACAAAAATCTCACCGGATTTAACAACAAACGATCCTAAAAAAATGAATCAGGAAAACTCGGGAGGTTTATCCAAAGATAACTCGGGAGCCGAAAATCATTGTACACTTTTCACCATTGCAGAATCACCGCTAAACGAAAATATCATTTGGGCAGGAAGTGATGATGGCAATATTCACGTTACAAAAGATGGTGGAAAAACATGGACAAATGTTGTGGCTAATATCACAGGATTGCCAAAAAACACTTGGTGTTACCATATTGAAGCCAGTGTTTTTGGAGAAGGAACAGCATATGCCGTTTTCGAAGGACATACCAATAACGATTACACTCCATACACCTATAAAACAACAGATTTTGGTAAAACCTGGAAATCAATAATCACGGCTGATGTGGACGGATTTGTACGTAACATTCAAGAAGACTATATAAATGAAAATTTATTATTTTTAGGAACCGAAAAAGGATTATATATAACTATTGATGGCGGAAGCAATTGGTCGCATTTTACAAACAAAATGCCATCGGTAGCGATTCACTACATGGAGTTAAATAAGAAAACCAATGATTTGGTTATGGCTACCCACGGAAGAGGAATTATCATTCTGGATGATATTAGTCCACTACGCCAAATCAACCAAGTAGTATTAAATAAAGACTTGCATTTCTTTGATTTAAAACCAGCGGTAATAGAAGAACAGTCAAATTTTGGAACAACGGCAACCGAATTGGAATTTGTTGGAAATAATCCATCTTCGAGTGCCCAGATTATTTATTATCTAAAAAAACGTCATACTTTAGGAAAAATGGATCTTGAAATTCAAGATGAAAATGGTAACAAAATAAATACTCTTACCCCTGGTAAACAAAAAGGGATCAATGTTGTAAATTGGAATTACAACATGAAAAACCCTAAAATTGCAGCAGGAAAAACGCTCTCCTATTATGGATTTACAGCACCAAGAGTAGCCGAAGGAAACTACAAAGCGGTCCTTACAAAAGGAAAAGAAACCTACACGTACATGCTAAAAGTAGCAAACGACCCGAAAAGTAGTATTTCCGTAGCAGACCGTCAAAAAGAAAGAGAAATTACGCGTGTATTATTCAACATGAACGAGGAGTTGGCCTACACAGTTTATGAAATCGACCAAACCAATAGTTTGCTAACCGAACTTATGGAAAAAGACAAAGGATATACAAAAGAAGCTACCAAAATAAAAACGGCTTTTGATAATTTAAAAGCCAAATTGGTGGTGACAACTGGTGATAACTATGTAGGTTCAGCAGAGCCACAATTACGAGAAAAATTGGGAGCATTATATTCTAATATCGCCAGTAGTTTTACGGCACCTTCTCCTTCACAACTGGAGAACATGGAAGCAATAAAAGAACGATTTGATAATTCAATAAACGAATTTAAAACGTTAAAGTCAAAACACCAAGCTTCTTATCAAAAGAAAGCAAAAGAAAGTAATATTCCCTTTGTGCTTAAACCTTTTAATGAATTTGTAACCGAATAATATTTTATCAAAATTCCTTAAATAAAACGCTAACTTAGGTTGGCGTTTTTTTATATCCTAATTTAACATAAACTTCTAAACTGTTGTATCGAAAGAATAAATCAAAATGGTAACTTTGCTTCCGACCATTCGGAATTTGCAAAAACTATGTTAGACAAAGACAATACCATTGAAGTTCAAGGCGCTCGCGTTCACAACTTAAAGAATATAGATGTTTCCATTCCTCGTGAAAAACTGGTCGTGATTACCGGTCTTTCAGGTTCTGGAAAATCCTCCTTAGCTTTTGATACAATTTATGCCGAAGGGCAACGCCGTTATGTAGAAACTTTTTCTGCTTATGCGCGTCAATTTCTAGGTGGTCTGGAACGACCCGATGTAGATAAAATTGACGGACTTTCCCCTGTAATTGCCATCGAACAAAAAACTACCAGTAAAAGTCCGCGTTCCACCGTGGGAACTATCACTGAAATTTACGATTTCCTGCGTTTATTGTACGCCCGTGGCGCTGATGCGTACAGCTACAATACCGGCGAAAAAATGGTTTCCTATTCTGATGAGCAAATCAAGGATTTGATTATTCAAGATTTTACAGGAAAACGCATTAATATTTTGGCACCGGTTATTCGAGCAAGAAAAGGACATTATGCCGAACTTTTTCAACAAATTGCTAAGCAAGGGTTTCTTAAAGTTAGAGTGAATGGTGATATACTGGATATCACTTTAGGAATGAAATTAGACCGTTACAAAACACACGATATAGAAATTGTTGTGGACAGAATGGTTATTGATGATACGCCTGAAAATGAAAAACGTTTGACCGAAAGCATTGATACAGCCATGCATCATGGGGAGAATGTGTTGATGGTTTTGGATCAAGATTCTAATGAAGTAAGGTTTTTTAGTCGGAATTTAATGTGTCCTTCTACCGGAATTTCTTATCAGAATCCGGAACCCAATTTATTTTCTTTCAATTCCCCAAAAGGGGCTTGCGATCATTGCAACGGATTAGGAACGGTAAATGAAATTAATCCGAAGAAGATTATTCCAAATCCAAAATTATCAATAAAAGCGGGTGGTTTTGCTCCTTTGGGCGAATACAAATCATCCTGGATTTTCAAGCAATTGGAAATAATTGGAGAGAAATATGGTTTCAAATTAACGGATCCAGTTAGCACCATTCCCCAGGAAGCGATGGAAATGATTTTGAATGGCGGAAAAGAAAAATTTACCATCAATTCTAAAGATTTAGGCGTTGCCAGAGAATATAAAATTGATTTTGAAGGGATTTCACATTTCATCAAAAATCAACATGACGAAAGTGGTTCCACCAGTATAAAACGCTGGGCCAAGGAATTCATGGACGAAATAAAATGTCCGGTTTGCGAAGGCTCCCGTTTGAAAAAAGAAGCACAGTTCTTTAAAATTAATGGAAAAAACATTACCGAATTGTGCGATATGGACATTTCGGATCTGACGACTTGGTTTTACGATTTAGACAACCACTTGTCAGATAAACAAAAGCGTATCGCAACGGAAGTAATCAAAGAAATTAAGGACCGATTGAACTTTTTGATGAATGTAGGTTTGGATTATTTGGCTTTAAGCCGAAGTTCTAAATCACTTTCGGGTGGTGAAGCACAACGTATCCGTTTGGCAACTCAAATTGGTTCCCAGTTGGTTGGTGTTTTATATATTCTGGATGAACCAAGTATTGGTTTACACCAAAGAGACAATGACAAACTGATTCATTCACTCGAACAATTACGCGATATTGGAAACTCGGTGATAGTGGTGGAACATGATAAAGACATGATTGAACGTGCGGATTATGTAATTGACATTGGACCAAAAGCAGGAAAATATGGAGGCGAAATAATCAGTAAAGGAACACCTGCCGAAATCCTGAAACATCATACTATTACAGCAATGTATATGAATGGTGAAATGAAAATTGAAGTTCCAAAAAAACGTAGAGAAGGAAATGGAAAATTCCTGAAACTAACGGGAGCAACGGGAAATAACTTGAAAAACGTTTCGATAGAATTGCCTTTGGGTAAAATGATTTGCGTAACGGGAGTCTCAGGAAGTGGTAAATCGACTTTGATTAATGAGACGCTCTACCCTATTTTGAATGCGTATTATTTCAACGGTGTCAAAAAACCGCAACCGTATAAAAAAATTGAAGGCTTGGAGCACATCGATAAAGTGATTGATATTGACCAAAGCCCTATTGGCAGAACGCCACGCTCGAATCCGGCAACATATACCGAAGTATTTACAGAAATCAGAAATCTGTTTACCATGACTTCTGAAAGTTTGATACGCGGTTATAAAGCGGGTCGATTTAGTTTTAATGTAAAAGGAGGACGCTGTGAAACCTGCCAAGGTTCTGGAGTTCGTACAATTGAAATGAACTTCTTACCTGATGTGTATGTGGAATGTGAAACCTGTCAAGGAAAGCGTTTTAACAGAGAAACATTGGAGATTCGATTCAAGGGGAAATCCATTTCGGATGTCTTGAATATGACGGTTGATGAAGCGGTTCCGTTTTTTGAAATGATTCCGAAGATTTACAGAAAAGTAAAAACCATCCAGGATGTTGGTTTGGGTTATATTACACTTGGGCAACAAAGCACAACGCTTTCCGGCGGTGAGGCACAACGTATCAAACTGGCTGGAGAATTATCCAAAAAAGATACGGGTAACACGTTTTATATTCTGGACGAACCCACAACAGGCTTGCATTTTGAAGACATTAGAGTATTGATGGAAGTGATTAATAAACTGGTTGATAAAGGAAATACGATATTGATTATCGAACACAATATGGATGTTATCAAACTGGCAGATTACATAATTGACATTGGTCCTGAAGGCGGAAAAGGAGGCGGACAGCTAATTGCCAAAGGAACTCCAGAGGAAATTATAAAAAATAAAAAAAGCTATACGGCGCAATTCTTGAAAAAAGAATTACTTTAGTATTTCGGATTCCCTAGCCCTGATGGAAGCGGCATCCTTTTTCTTGCTTTTTTGCAAGCAAAAGATACAGCGTACAGCAGGAAAAAGATCCAAAAAAATAAGATTATAAAATATAGAAAATGAGATTAGAAGATTTTGATAATGATGAGGATAAAGTTATCCAAGACCGATTAAAAAGAAAGACTTGGAACGAAATAAGAACCAATGACAGTTGGGCGATTTTTAAAATCATGGCCGAATTTGTAAACGGTTATGAGAGTATGGGACGCATAGGTCCTTGCGTAACTATTTTTGGCTCTGCCAGAACAAAACCAGAGCATGATTATTATTTGCTTGCCGAAAAAATTGCCTATAAAATAAGTAAAGCGGGTTATGGCGTGATTACTGGCGGCGGACCCGGAATTATGGAAGCAGGTAATAAAGGTGCACATTTAGGCGGTGGAACCTCAGTAGGACTGAACATTGTATTGCCATTTGAGCAACATTACAATCCTTATATTGACAGTGACAAAAATTTGAATTTTGATTATTTCTTTGTTCGAAAAGTAATGTTTGTCAAATATTCCCAAGGTTTTGTTGTTATGCCAGGAGGTTTTGGAACTATGGACGAATTGTTTGAAGCCATGACTTTGATTCAGACAAAAAAAATAGCCCGATTCCCTATTATACTCGTTGGAACCAGTTTTTGGTCGGGCTTGATTGATTGGATTAAAACAGTATTAGTAGAAAGAGAAGGTACAGTTCACGCGGAAGATTTGAATTTATTTAAAATTGTTGACACCGAAGATGAGGTGGTTGAAGTTTTAGATAAATTTTATAAAAAATACGATTTATCTCCCAATTTTTAAGAATAAGCTGCCTAAAAGCAGCTTTTTTTATTTTATTTTGAACCAACATTTCTTCATTTAATGTTTAATAATAAGTACATTTATTTTTTATTAAATTTTACATCATTTACTTGAAATCATTCTATAAAATCATCGTTTTAGTTCTTGTTTTATTGGCTTCAATAAAACAATATGGACAACATCATTCTACAATGACTGTAGAATTGAATACAGAGACTAAAACGCTACATGTAGAACAAGAACTGACTTTTTTCAATCAGTCGAATGATAATTTGACATCGATTGTTTTGAATGACTGGAACAATGCCTATTCTGATAAAAATACTCCATTGGCCAAACGCTTTTCGGATGAGTTTTACAGAGGTTTTCATTTAGCAAAAGAGGAAGAACGAGGAAATACCAAAAATTTGACGATTACGGATAAAAGTCATTTAGTACTTACTTCCGAACGAACTGATAAAAATCCAGATTTTATCGTTGTTAAATTGGACCAAACATTATTTCCAAACCAAAAAATCACTTTACATCTCTCCTATATTGTTAAAATTCCAAGCGATAAATTTACCAAATACGGTTATAATGATAAAGGCGAAATGAACCTAAAAAACTGGTTCCTAACTCCTGCGCGCTATGAAAATCATGATTTTATAAGATACAGCAACAACAATCTGGATGATATCTCGAACGCTGTTTCGGACTTTGATATTGATTTGAAGATTCCTGCTACTTTAGAAGCTACTTCCGATTTAAATAATAATACCCCAATCAAGAGGGAAGGTTTTTATATCTATAAATTATCTGGAAAAAACAGAACAGATTTCAGTCTTTTTATAGAACCAAAATCCAGTTACATCAGTTTTAAAAACAGTACTAACGAGGTGCTGACCAATCTTAAAGAAAATAAAATAAGTGCAGTTCAAAAGGCAATTATTATGGATCGTGTGATGATTTATGTCACTAAGCAAATTGGCCAATATCCACATGAAAAAATAATTGTTTCGCAAACCGATTACGAGAGAAATCCATTTTATGGTTTGAATCAATTACCTTCTTTTTTAAGCCCATTTCCGGATGAATTTATTTTTGAAATTAAATTTTTGAAAACCTATCTGAATTCGTATTTGAAAAATAGTTTACGATTAAATCCTAGAAATGACAACTGGATTTATGATGGGATTCAGGTTTATGCGATGATGAAATATATTGAAGGAAATCATTCAAATACGAAGATGTTTGGCAGCATTTCTAAATTTAGATTATTGAAAAGTTATAATTTGACCAACTTAGATTTTAACGAGCAATACAGCTATTTTTATATGCTTATGGCCCGGAAAAATTTAGATCAGCCATTAGGAGATCCAAAAAACACCTTAATAAAATTCAATGAACAAATTGCGAGTAAATATCGTGCGGGTCTAAGTCTTTTATTTTTGGATGATTATTTAAACCAAAATACGGTAAACAATAGCATTCGTCAATTTTACTTTCAAAACAAGGAAAAACAAACATCAAGAAATGATTTTGAAGTCCTGTTAAAATCAAATACAAACAAAGATATTGACTGGTTTTTTAAAACTATCATCAATTCCCGAGATATCATTGACTACAAATTTTCGAGCCTTTCAAGGACACAAGACAGTATTACCTTTTCCGTAAAAAGTAAAACAGGAGCTCTAGTCCCTATTCCTGTTTATGGGATTAAAAAAGGAGAAGTTGTTTTTAAAAAATGGCTCGATATCCCTGAAATAGACAGCAGTTTTACAATAGAAAGAAAAAGTGCTGATAAAATCGTCTTAAATTATAAAAACGAAGTTCCGGAATATAATTTAAGAAATAATTGGAAATCATTAAGCAGTTTTTATCCAAACAATCGTCCTTTTAAATTTAATTTTATGAAGGACTTAGAAGATCCCTACTACAATCAAATTTTATATGTACCCACATTAACTTATAATTTATACGATGGTTTGTCACCGGGACTGCGATTACACAACAAAACGATATTAGACAAACCCTTTATTTTTGATATAAATCCATCTTATTCTACAAAAACTAATAATTTATCCGGTTCTGGTGGGTTTGCAATTAATCAAAATTATAGAGAAAACAGACTTTATAATGTACGATACTCTTTTTCAAGTTCTTATTTTCATTATGCTCCAGACGCTTATTACCTCAAGATCAATCCAATGGTTCAAATGCGAATCAGAGAAGAAAATTTTAGAGACAACAGAAAACAATTAATACTGCTGCGTCAGGTAGTGGTAAATAGAGAAGAGAGTGCCTTTGTCGTTGATAATTCCACCGAAAATTATTCGGTTTTTGATGCGAAATACTTTAGTTCAAAAACAGAAGTCACCGAACATTTCAGTTTTATGTCAGACTTCCAAATCTCTGGCGAATTCGGAAAAATTACAAGTGAATTGGAATATCGTAAACTCTTTGAAAATAACCTCCAAATCAATTTTAGATGGTACGCCGGAAGCTTTTTATACAATAAAACCGATTCTGATTTCTTTAGTTTTGCACTAGACAGACCTACGGATTATTTGTTTGATTATGGCTATTATGGAAGATCGGAAAGTACCGGTCTATTTAGTCAGCAGTTTATATTAGCGGAAGGTGGATTTAAATCTAAATTGGCAACTCCTTATGCCAATCAATGGATGACAACGGTAAATGGAAGTTTTAATATCTGGAATTGGATTGAAATCTATGGCGATATGGGGTTAGTTAAAAGCAGGTATCAAAATGCAAAATTTGTTTACGACAGCGGTATTCGTCTTAATTTGGTTACCGATTATTTCGAATTGTATTTCCCTGTATATTCTAATAACGGATGGGAAATAGCGCAGAATAATTACAATGAAAAAATAAGATTTTTAGTTACTTTTTCACCAAAAACATTAATCAATCTTTTTAATCGAAAATGGTTCTAATCGATTGCTAAAATGATTTTTATTTACGTAATTATCATTAAAACAGCTATTTTAATAAATATAATGAAAAAAGAGCTGCGTTTTAGACCCAATTTATTGCAATAATTAAATTATATTTTTTTCAATGAATTATGAAAATAGCTAGTTTTTAATTAAATTTGCCTCACAAAGTTATACTTTTCAATTATGATAAAAGAAAAAACCAATTCTACATTGACATTTGAAGATTTCAAAACCGAAGTATTAAATGACTATAGAATAGCCATAGTAAGTCGGGAATGTAGTCTATTAGGACGTAAAGAAGTATTAACCGGAAAAGCAAAATTTGGAATTTTTGGAGACGGAAAAGAAGTGCCACAGTTAGCTATGGCCAAAGCTTTCAAAGATGGTGATTTTCGATCGGGATATTATCGTGACCAAACTTTTATGATGGCCATTGGTGAATTAACCGTCCAACAATTTTTTGCAGGATTGTACGGTCATACAGATATTGAACAAGAACCAATGTCAGCAGGAAGGCAAATGGGTGGGCACTTTGCCACACACAGTTTGAATGAAGACGGATCTTGGAAAGATTTAACAAAACAAAAAAATTCAAGTGCGGATATTTCCCCTACAGCCGGGCAAATGCCTAGATTATTAGGACTTGCACAAGCTTCAAAGATTTACAGAGAGGTTTCAGGAATAAAAAACGCAAGTAATTTCTCTAATGGAGGTAATGAAATTGCATGGGGAACGATAGGAAATGCCAGCACCTCTGAGGGGTTGTTTTTTGAAACCATAAATGCTGCGGGTGTTTTGCAAGTACCGATGGTTATGAGCGTGTGGGATGATGAATATGGTATTTCGGTACATGCAAGACATCAAACTACTAAAGAAAACATTTCTGAAATTCTAAAAGGATATCAAAAAGAAGAAGATACCAATGGGTTTGAAATCCTGAGAGTAAAAGGATGGGATTATGTTGACTTAGTTGCAACTTATGAAAAAGCAGCGGCGATATCAAGAGAAAATCATGTTCCTGTTTTAATACATGTAAACGAACTTACACAACCACAGGGTCATTCCAGTTCAGGATCCCATGAAAGATACAAGGATGCAGCCAGATTAGCCTGGGAGAAAGATTTTGATTGTCTTCGCCAAATGAAACTATGGATGATTGCCATTAACATTGCTTCTCCAGAAGAAATTGAAGCCATTGATCAGGAAGCCAGAAAAGAAGTATTGGAAGGAAAAAAAGCGGCCTGGCTTGCCTTTTTGAGTCCTGTAATTGAAGAACAAAAAGAACTGGTTTCTTTGTTGCAAAAAGTAGCAGAAACAAGTAAAAATAAAGACACAATCTTAAAATTCATTTCTGAATTAAGCAGCAATAAATCTCCTTTGAAAAAAGAAATTCTTGTTGCGGCCCGAAAAACATTACGATTAGTAATGAATGAAAACGGAAAAGAGGAATTGTCTCAATGGATAAAGGCATATACTAAAAAAACACAGGTAAATTTTAGCAGTAACTTATTTTCTGAAACCGAATTGAATGTATTTTCAGTAGACAAAGTTTTACCGGTATATTCAGAAAATGCGACAGAAGACACGGACGGACGCATGATTTTGCGTGATAATTTTGATGCTATTTTTACCAAATATCCGGAAACATTGATTTTTGGTGAAGATGCAGGAAATATTGGTGATGTAAACCAAGGTTTAGAGGGAATGCAAGAGAAATATGGAGAACTCCGTGTCGCCGATGTAGGAATTCGTGAAGCAACCATTATTGGTCAAGGTATCGGAATGGCATTACGTGGTTTACGCCCAATCGCTGAAATTCAATATTTAGATTATTTGCTGTATGCCATCCAAATTATGAGCGATGATCTAGCAACATTAAGATATCGTACGGTAGGTAAACAAAAAGCCCCTTTAATTATACGCACACGTGGTCATCGTTTAGAAGGAATCTGGCATTCAGGATCTCCTATGGGAATGATTATTAATGCTATTAGAGGAATTCACGTTTTAGTTCCACGAAACATGACACAAGCTGCAGGATTTTACAATTCTTTGTTAGAATGTGACGAACCAGCTCTAGTAATCGAATGTTTGAATGGCTACCGATTAAAAGAAAAAATGCCGTTGAATTATGGTGAATTTAAAACACCTATTGGCGTTGTCGAAACATTGAAAGAAGGAACAGATATTACATTAGTTTCTTATGGTTCCACTTTGAGATTGGTACAACAAGCGGCCAAAGAATTACTTGAAGTTGGAATTGATTGTGAGATTATCGATTTACAATCTTTATTGCCGTTTGACATCAACCAAGATGTAGTAAAAAGTATTGCCAAAACGAACCGTCTTTTAGTAATAGACGAAGATGTACCAGGTGGTGCTTCCGCTTATATCTTGCAACAAATTGTAGAACAACAAGATGCTTACAATTACTTAGACAGTAAACCACAAACGTTAACTTCAAAAGCGCACAGACCTGCATATGGAACAGATGGCGATTACTTCTCAAAACCTTCCACTGAAGATATTTTTGAAAAAGTATACGCAATGATGAATGAGGTAAATCCTTCAAAGTTTCCAAGTTTGTATTAAAAGCTTTTTTATAAAAATGAAATCCCAATCTACATTCAGGTTGGGATTTTTTTTGAATTTTAATTAATATTTTTTTTTTTAAATTAAAATACTAAATTGGTATCCAATTAATCAGTCAATAACCATTATACAAAATATTATGAGAAAAATAACACTGCTTTTAGGAGTACTTTCGATTATGACCATTGTTTCGTGCAAGAAAAAAGACGACAAACCTATGACTCCACAGGTAGAAACAACTACAGTAACAACTCGCGCTACTCATGCTCCTTCAAGGCAAGCGAAAGACAGTACTTCCATAATAGTTGGTACAAATGGCGTGAATGTTACTACTAAAAGTGATGCTACTAAAACTAGTGTTAATGTTTCCGGTGGTACAGCAAAAATTGAGGTGAAAAAATAACATTCAACTATATTCTCTTAATTAAAAGTTATAATGCCAATGTAAATTTTTTATGTTGGCATTTTTTATTTTATTTTAAACTTTATTACAAATACTGCAAAATGAGCACATTAGAAACTATTTTAGAAAGCATTCAAAACGTCAAAGTAATCGATGATTCTGTTGATAATAAATACTATACTCTTTTGGATTTATCCGTTTCAAATAGTTTTTTTTCAAAACAAGAAATTAGCGCATCAAGCGATTTTGAAGAATTTATTGAAAAATATTTAGCAAAAGAAAATTCAAAAGTAGCTTTTGGTGGTTACAATGAAGAACGCAATTTATACAAGCGAAGCGCCGTTTTTAATGATGCCGAAACAGAAGAACGAAATATTCATATTGGATTAGATTTATGGATAAAAGCCGGAACTCCGGTACTAGCGGCACTTGACGGGACAATCCACAGTTTTAAACGCAATGTAGGTTTCGGGGATTACGGTCCAACTATTATTTTAAAACACACCATAGAAAGTCATACTTTTTATACGCTATATGGACATCTTTCATTAAAAAGTATTACAGAAATTGAAATTGGGGCCGTTTTTAAGAAAGGACAACAATTAGCAACTTTGGGTAAATCAGACATTAATGGAGATTATTCGCCACATTTACATTTCCAAATTATAAAAAACATAGGAGATAATTTTGGCGATTATCCGGGAGTTTGCAGCAAAAATGATCTCGATTATTATTTAGAAAACTGTCCAGATCCAAACATATTATTAAAAATCACATAAATCATGAAAAAGATAATTCTTATTTTAGGTATCGTTTTATTTATTAGTTGTAAATCTAAAAAGGTTGTTGATGCACCAGAGCCTGCCGAAGCTAAAATCGCAAAAATAATGCTGTCAGATGTCAGTGAACTTCAAAAAGACAAAGCGTATGAACTCGGTAAAAGAGTACTGATGACCTGCAACACTTCCAAGTTTAAACCTTTTAACGAAAGTGAAGCTACCGCTTCGGTAATTCAAAACACTACCGAAGAAAGATTAACCAAAACATGTACAAAATTTCGGCAATATTATGGAACTTTCAAAGACCTACAGTTAGTCGAAATGTATAAAAACTACGGTGACAAAATACTGATTTTTCGTTATAAAGCTTTATACACAAAGAAAGTAGCAAACAAAGAACTCCGTGTTTCAATGAATGAAGAAAACAAAGTTTCGGCTATTAAATCATTGGATTGGGTAGATACTTTTCAAAATAAATAATTTAAAAAATAAAACTGACTTAATAACTCATCTTGAATATTTAGCTTTAACTTTTTCAAAGAACTTGATATGGGATACAATTCATTATTTTGAATGAATTATTATGTCCCGTAGTTACCTTGTGACGATTCAATGCTACTACTGGTCTTTGAACACTCACATTTTATTAAAATTAAATTAATTTCCCTTTGTCTCTGTTTATTCGTAAATTTAAAGAAAGTTATTTTGGGAATTATAGGTTTAAAAAACAGCCTCCATTTAAGTACTTTTTTCTTTGACGGCCAACATTATTAAAGATTTTTCAGGATTAATAATGTGTGAATTATACAACTTTTTCTGGAAGTTATGTAAGTAATTTCAAGAAAGTTTATTCGATTTTTACATAATCAATTAAAAAAAATAATTTGAAACTATATATCAAATACATGGTCAGTAATCGCTGCAAGATGGCGGTAAAAGAGGAATTAAAAAAACTCGGACTACATTTCATTGTTGTTGATTTAGGGGAAGTTGAAATCATGGAAAAT
Source organism: Flavobacterium xylosi (assembly GCF_042787345.1). Classification (NCBI taxonomy): domain Bacteria; kingdom Pseudomonadati; phylum Bacteroidota; class Flavobacteriia; order Flavobacteriales; family Flavobacteriaceae; genus Flavobacterium; species Flavobacterium xylosi. The sequence goes on from NZ_JBHZPZ010000014.1 coordinate 69,902, forward strand.
ATTTCTATGAATCAACGGGAACAATTAAAAAAAGCGCTTTTAGACTCAGGTCTCGAATTGATGGATGACAAAAAGTCTATGCTGATTGAAAAAATAAAAAATGTGATTATTGAAATGGTACATCATTCCACGGAAAATATAAAAGTGAATTTTTCTGATTATTTAAGTGAAAAAATGAATCATGATTATACTTATTTATCGAATTTATTTTCAGAAGTCCAAGGTACCACCATTGAACAATTTATAATTTCCCATAAAACGGAAAGAATAAAGGAATTGATTATTTATGGTGAATTAAATATTACTGAAATTGCCTGGAAAATGAACTACAGCAGTGTTGCCCATTTATCGAGTCAGTTTAAAAAAGTTACGGGTCTCTCCCCTTCTCATTTTAAACAATTGAAAGATAAAAGACGAAATCCAATTGAAGAAATTGGTACTTCAAACGAAACAACTAATTAAAATGGAAATTTCAAGGAAGCAGGATCCTCAACATACTCGTAGTTTAATTGAAGCCAGTTTAGATCCACTGGTTACTATAAATAGCAGTGGTAAAATCACTGATATGAATCAAGCTACAGTCAATATTACTGGTCTAGACCGTGAAAAGTTAATAGGTTCTGATTTCTTTGATTATTTTACTGAACCTCAAAAAGCTCGTGAAGTATATCAAGAAGTTTTTGCTAAAGGTTCCGTTGCTGATTCTCCCCTTACCCTTTGTCATAAAGAGGGTAAATTGACAGATGTATTATTCAATGGTTCCGTTTATAAAGATGAGCGAGGGAATGTTTTAGGAGTTGTGATTGTAGCCCGTGATATCGCAGAACAAAAATGGGCAACTGAATTACGTTCTGTCAACAAAGAATTGGCATACCAGAATGATGAAAAAGAAAAACGTGCTGAAGAGTTAGTTATTGCCAATAAAGAGTTGGCGTATCAAAATGATGAAAAGGAAAAACGCGCTGACGAATTAGTTATTGCCAATAAACAGTTGGCGTATCAAAATGATGAAAAGGAAAAACGCGCTGACGAATTAGTTATTGCCAATAAAGAATTAGCATATCAAAATGATGAAAAGGAAAAACGTGCTGACGAATTAGTCATTGCCAATAAAGAATTGGCGTATCAAAATGATGAAAAAGAAAAACGTGCTGATGAATTAGTAATTGCCAATAAAGAATTGGCGTATCAAAATAATGAAAAAGAAAAACGCGCAAACGAGTTAATAATTGCTAACAAAGAACTTCGTTTTCAAAACGATGAAAAGGAAAAACGAGCGGCAGAATTACTGATTGCCAACGAAGAACTGATTTTTCAAAATAAAGAAAAAGAAAAACGAAAAATTGAAAACAAAGAATTGGAAGATTTTAGTAATTCTTTAAAATTAGCTTCTCAGTACTCTTTAAGTTTAATTGAAGCAAGTCGTGACCCTTTATTTACGATTAGTCCAAAAGGAAAAATAACGGATACGAATGAGGCGTCTGTAAGAGTGACAGGAGTTTTACGGGAAAATTTAATTGGTTCTGATTTCTTTGATTATTTTACTGAACCAAAAGAGGCTCGAAAAGCATATCAGGAAGTTTTTGACAAGGGTTTTATCGCTGATTACCTATTGACGATAAAAGATCATAAATTAACTGATGTACTGGTCAATGGTTCTGTATACAAAAATGAAGAGGGCGAAGTACTTGGGGTTGTTGTGGTAGCAAGAGATATCACAGACCAAAAAAGGATTGAAAAAGAATCAATAGAGGCAAGGCTTTTTGCCGAATTAGCCACAGAAATTGCTGAAGAAGCAAAACTAAATGCTGAAAACGCTAAAACTATAGCAGAAGATGCAGTGAAGGCAAAACAACAGTTTTTGTCGAACATGAGTCATGAAATTCGCACACCGATGAATGCTATTATCGGCTTTACGAAAGTGGTTTTAAAAACAGAATTGTCTGCCAAACAAAAAGAATATTTAACAGCAATAAAAATGAGTGGCGATGCATTAATCGTACTCATAAATGACATACTTGATTTAGCAAAAGTAGATGCAGGTAAAATGGTGTTTGAAAAAACTCCTTTTAAAATGAAGGCTTCCATATCTTCTATGATTCATTTATTTGAAACCAAAATCCAAGAAAAAAATTTAAAATTAATAAAGGAATACGATTACAAAATTCCTGATGTTTTGGTGGGAGATCCAGTTCGATTACACCAAATAATTTTAAATCTGGTGAGTAATGCTGTGAAATTTACTAATAAAGGAAATATAACTGTAGGAGTTCATATGCTCCATGAAGATGATGAAAATGTAATTCTTGAATTTGCAGTCACAGATACCGGAATTGGTATACCCCAAGCGAAAATAGATACCATATTCGAAAACTTCCAACAGGCAACTAGCGATATTTCAAGGCTTTATGGAGGAACTGGACTAGGACTAGCAATCGTAAAACAATTAGTTGAACCTCAAGGAGGTAAAATTCGTGTGAAAAGTACTGTTGATATTGGAACTACCTTTAGTTTTACATTACCTTTTCAAAAAACAAATGCTGATGCTGAACTAGAAAACGAAATTTTAGAATTGGATACCGAAATAAAAGATATAAAAGTACTGGTAGTTGAAGATATTGCCCTCAATCAATTATTAATGAAAACGTTGTTGGATGATTTTGGATTCGATAGAGATATCGCAGAAAACGGTCAGATAGCAATCGAAAAACTAAAAACCAAAAAGTATGATATCATTCTGATGGATTTGCAAATGCCGGTGATGAATGGGTTTGAAGCCACAGAATATATTCGTAATACTATGAATTCAAAAATTCCCATTATTGCTCTAACTGCTGATGTTACTACCGTAGATTTAGCTAAATGCAAAGCCGTAGGAATGAATGATTATATTGCAAAACCTGTTGACGAAAGAGTGTTGTACAGTAAAATAGTTGGAATACTAAAAAAACCAAAATTGGAGAAACTTAGTATAAAACTGAATGAAAATATTGGGAATATAAATGGTTCAGAGAAAAAAATAAAATGCATTGACTTGGTTTATTTAAATCAACGAACAAAATCTAATCCAATATTAATGATGGAGATGATTTCACTTTATTTAGAACAAACCCCTTCCTTAATCAACACCATTAAACAAAGTTTAATTGATGAAGATTGGCTATTATTAAGCTCAACTGTGCATAAAATGATTCCCTCATTTTCAATAATGGGCATCAATCCTGATTTTGAAAACATGGCCAAAAAAATTCAGGAATATGCAATAGCTCAAGAAGAAAAAGAGGACATACACGACTTAGTCAGACAACTTGAAGAAATTTGTATGCAGGCCTGTACTGAACTAGAAGAAGAATTTAACCTTATAAAAAATACTTAATTGTGAAAAACGATACCAAAATAAAAATATTCTTAGTAGATGATGATGCATTATTTTTAAAATCTTTAGAAATTGAATTTCTAGAAAACGCTGATTTTACTATTGAAACCTTTCCAACGGGCGAAATGTGTGTTGCTAATTTATCTAATAATCCTGATGTGGTAATATTAGACTACCAACTTGATGGTATTGTAGAAAATGCTATGAACGGACTGGAAACTTTAGATAAAGTAAAAGCTTTCAATCCAGAAATTCCAGTTGTAATGTTATCTTCTCAGGATAAAATTGAAGTGGCCATAAACTGCATGCATCATAAGGCATTTGATTATGTTGTAAAAAGTGAAACTGCATTTGTTCGCTTACAAAAAATAATCACTTCTATTTTTAAATACCAAAAAATGGAAAAAGAATTAAGTTGGTACATGGACAGAATGTAATCTGTTTCTCTATATTAGCTTTCTTTAAGTTCATCAATAAACCTATTAATTATTCCCAATTTGGTTGAAATTAAAACCAAATTTATTCTACAAAAATGCGGTATAAAGATACATCAGATTTAGAAATTTCATTGCTATTGGAAGCTATTTATAGAAAACATGGTTATGATTTCAGACAGTATTCCCAAGCTCATATCCGACGCAGGGTTATGAACAGAATGGCAATTTCGGGATTCGAAGATGTTTCTCAAATGCAATCTAAAGTTTTGAATGACGAAACATTTGCTGCAGAACTCTTACAGGATTTATCCATCACGGTAACCGAAATGTTTCGTGACCCTGCTTTTTACAGATCATTGCGAGAAAAAGTTATCCCTATTTTAAAAACATATCCCTTTATAAAAATATGGCATGCTGGCTGCGCTACTGGAGAAGAGGCCTATTCTATGGCTATCCTTCTGCAGGAAGAAGGCTTGTATGACCGTACCACTATTTATGCGACTGATTTTAACCAACTTGCTTTGAATCGAGCGAAAGATGGCATTTTTTCGAACAAAATGATAAAGGAATACACTGCAAACTATCAATTGTCAGGCGGGAAAGAATCTTTTTCGAGTTATTATACCTCCAATTATGATAACGTGATTATGAATCAATCCTTGAAAAAAAATATTGTTTGGGCCAATCACAATTTAGTAACCGATAGTGTATTTGCTGAAGTAAACTTGGTATTATGTAGAAATGTACTGATCTATTTTGATAAAAATTTACAAAATAAAGTCCAATCTCTTTTTTATGCCAGCCTTATCAATGGAGGCGTTTTATGTTTAGGATCTAAAGAAAGTTTGCGATACTCCGATTTGTATGAAGAATATAATGTGCTGGATATCAAGCACCGAATATTTAAAAAGAAATATTAAATGCATTATGAAGCAATTGTTATCGGAGTTTCGTCTGGAGGTATGAATGCTTTAAAAATCATATCCTTGGCGTTGCCTATTGATTTCAAAATACCAATTATCATAGTGCAACATGTAGGAGCACATTCCGATAGTCTATGGATACCGCTTTTAAATGAAAAAAGTAATCTTCATATTAAGGAAGCTGATGAAAAAGAAAAAATAGAGAAAGGAACAATTTACATTGCTCCGCCTAACTATCATTTGTTGATTGAAAATGATAAAACTTTTTCACTTACGATTGACGAGCGTGTAAATTTTGCAAGACCGTCAATTGATGTATTGTTTGAATCAGCTGCTGAGGTTTACAGGAAAAAATTAATTGGGATTGTGCTTACCGGAGCAAATAATGATGGTACTAATGGGATAATACGAATAAAGGAATGCGATGGTCTGACCATTATTCAAGATCCAAAAACAGCAGAAGCCCCGTATATGCCAAAGTCAGCAATTGATGCTATTGAAGCTGATTATATTTTAGCATTGGAAGATATAGTCGAGTTGCTAATAAAAATTGACGATCAAAAGAATAATTTCAATAAATTTCATAAATAACAGAATGGAAATGACCCTTGGTAAAAAAATAGTAGTAGGATTTGCTGCTTGTGCGGTAGTACTTGTAGTAGTTGCAATTTTTTCTTTTAAAACCAGTGAAAAATTTGTCGCATCAAATGTCTTGGTAAATCATTCCAATCAGGTATTGTATGAATTTGAGCAAATACTAATGTCTTCTGTAAATGCTGAAACCGGCGTACGCGGTTATGTCATTACAGGCAATGATAATTTTCTGGAATCATTTTCATCTTCTAAAGCAAAATCGACGGAATTGCTTGCTAAAGTAAAGGAATTAACAAAAGACAACTCTAATCAGCAAAAGAACATTGAGGAACTTACCAAAGAACTAAAAATGCGTTTTGATAATTTAAACACCATAATTAATCTTCGCAAAAATAATTTTGAACTTGCCAAGGAACTTATTGTCTCTGGTGAAGGAAAAAAAATACAAGATGAGATAAGAGAAACAATTAATAAAGCACAGCAAACAGAACGTACTCTACTTACCGAAAGAATACAATCCAGTGCAGACGATGCGAACAATTTTAATTTAGTTTTCATCATTTTATTGTTTATTATTGTTGCAATTCTTGTCATTGTATACTCTATAGTTGCTGCAAATTTGAAAACACTTAAAAAGTCCGAATCAGAAACTGCCAGCAAAAACTGGTTACTGACAGGTAACTCAAAACTTAATGAAAAATTAATAGGAGACCAAAGCATCGAACAATTAACAAACAATACTATTAGTTTTTTATGTACTTACCTCAAAGCCAACATAGGAGCTGTTTACTTGTTTAATGAAAAGGATAATACTCTAATTCTTGGTGGAAAATTTGCTTTTTCATCCTTCAATGACACGCAGGAAAAATTTAAATTAAATGAGGGACTAATCGGTCAGGCCGCATGGGAACAGAAACAAATTTCTCTGACAGATATTTCCGAAGATCAAATACGCATTACTTCATCTGTATTAAATGCAAAACCAAAAAATTTACTCATTACTCCTTTTTTGCTAGATGGTAAAACGCTAGGCGTAATAGAAATAGGTAAGTTGACTGATTTCAATGAAACAGAAAAAGAATTTATCAATGTTTCTATGAACAGTATCGCTATTAGCGTTAATACGGTACAACAAGCTGAAGAGAAAGAAAAAAGAGCAGCAGAATTAGCTATTGCAAACAAAGAACTCGCCTATCAAAATGACGAGAAAGAAAAACGAGCTGCTGAATTAGGTATTGCTAACAAAGAACTTGCCTATCAAAATGACGAGAAAGAGAAAAGAGCTGCTGAATTAGGTATTGCTAACAAAGAACTCGCCTATCAAAATGACGAGAAAGAAAAACGAGCTGCTGAATTAGGTATTGCCAACAAAGAACTCGCCTATCAAAATGACGAGAAAGAAAAACGAGCTGCTGAATTAGGAATTGCAAACAAAGAACTTGCTTTTCAAAATGAGGAGAAAGAAAAACGAGCGATAGAGTTAAGTTTTGCTAACAAAGAGCTTTCGACTCAAGCGGAAGAACTTCAAATGCAACAGGAAGAGCTGAGACAACTTAATGAAGAATTAGAACAACAAGCACAAAATCTAAAGCAACAACAGGAGGAATTGCAAATGACCAATGAAGAATTGGAAGAGCAGACTCAGTCATTGGAAGAGAAAAACAAAGAAGTTGAAGCTTCTAGAAATGATATTGAACAAAAAACAAAACAGCTAGAGATTAGCAGCAAGTACAAATCGGAATTTCTTGCCAATATGTCACATGAGCTGCGGACACCACTTAATAGCTTACTGATCCTCTCCAAAGATTTATCGGAAAACAGAAAGAAAAATCTCGATGATGTTCAGGTTGAAAGCGCTGAGATCATTTATAAAAGTGGCCATGACCTTCTGGTATTAATTAATGAAGTATTGGATCTTTCCAAGATTGAAGCAGGTAAAATGTCTATAAACATTGAAAAAATAGCACTCAAAAATTTTACAGATGATTTGCTTCGCGATTTTACACACCAGGCGGAACAGAAAGAATTAAAATTGGTTTGTAGATTGAGTGCTGATTTACCAGAATTCATCCATACTGATGCGCAACGTTTGAATCAGATATTGAAAAACCTCCTATCTAATGCTATAAAATTCACCGAAAAAGGAAGTGTAACGATCAGTATTGATCGAAATACAGCAACTACTTTGAACATTTCTGTTAGCGACACCGGTATTGGAATATCAGAAGATAAACAAACGGCTATATTTGAAGCTTTTCAGCAAGCTGAAGGCGGTACTTCAAGAAAATATGGAGGAACGGGTCTAGGGCTTTCTATTTCTCGTGAACTGGCAAAATTATTAGAAGCAGAAATTAAATTAAGTAGCGAATTAAATCAAGGTTCTACTTTCTCGCTCATTATTCCACTTGAAATACATCCTGAACAGGAAGCTGTCAGTACAGCCACAGTAAAACCTATTTTATATACACCACGCTCTAAAAATGACGAAAACTATCTGAATTATTCAACCATAGAAGACGATCGAAATACAATAATCAAAGATGATAAAGTGGTACTGATTATTGAAGACGATCGAAATTTTGCTGCAATCCTTTTAAAACAAGCCAACAAAAAAGGATTCAAATGCTTATCGGCAGCATCTGGAGAAGATGGTCTGGTGCTTGCTTCAAAATATAAACCCCAAGCGATCATCCTTGATATGGGCCTACCGGGAATCAAAGGGCTGCAAGTTTTGCATGAGTTAAAAGCAAATCCAGCTGTAAGACATATTCCGGTTCATATTATTTCGGCTAATGATCGTTCACTGGAACCAATCAGAGAAGGCGCGGTAGAATATCTGATGAAACCGATATCTAAAGACGGTCTGGAAGAAGCTTTTAACCGAATCGAAAATTTTGTCAATAGAAAAATAAAAAACCTGTTGATTATAGAAGACAATAAAAATGCCAGAAAAGCAATGAAAATACTCATTGGCAATGGCGATGTAAAATGTTATGAAGCGGCAACAGGCAAAGAAGCTTTGGAATTGTACGAAAAAAATAACATTGATTGTATTATATTGGATATTGGTTTACCAGACATGAGCGGTTTTGATCTTATCCAAAAACTGGAGGATATAAAAGGCCATAACATGCCCCCTATTATTGTTTACACCGGGAAAGAACTCACAAAAGAAGAAAATGATTTGCTTCATATATATGCGGAGAGCATCATTATAAAAGGTGTAAAATCCGAAGAAAGATTACTGGATGAAACAGCCCTTTTTCTGCATCGAACCATCAGTAATTTGCCAAAATCGAAACAACTAATAATAAATAATTTACACGATAAGGACGCTATATTTCATTCAAAAAAAATATTACTGGTAGATGATGATATGCGAAATGTTTTTGCTTTATCCAAAATTTTGCAAGAGCGCGGAATGGAGGTAATAAAGTCAGAAAACGGGAAAAAAGCATTGGAAACCCTAGATACACATGCTGACATTGATATGGTATTAATGGATATTATGATGCCGGAAATGGACGGTTACGAAGCAATGAAACGAATACGATCTCAAGTAAAATTCAGAAACTTGCCCGTAATTGCACTCACCGCAAAAGCCATGAAAGACGATAAACAAAAATGTATTAATGCTGGTGCAAATGATTACATCACTAAGCCTATTGATATAGAACGCCTGCTATCATTGATGCGTGTATGGCTAAGTAAATAACAGAACGTCATTACACAGGCGGTACATCCCCTATACATTAAGTTAAACTTTTATTTTACAATTGAAAATGAAAATAAATAGCCCTGTTAAAATTTTATTGGTAGACGATCTACCCGAAAATTTGTTTGCCTTGGAAGTAATTCTCTCCACTGAGGATTATTTATGCGTGAAAGCAAATTCCGGTAATGACGCCTTAAAAATCCTTCTCCACGAACAGGATTTTGCCATCATATTGATAGATGTGCAAATGCCGATGATGGACGGATTTGAAACTGTAGAATTAATACGTCAAATCGAAAATCTTAAACATGTCCCGATTATTTTTTTAACGGCCAGCATGGATAATCCCGCGCAAATTTTCAAAGGATATGAGGCTGGTGCAGTAGATTATATGATTAAACCGCTTTCACCGGAAATATTAAAAGCAAAAGTGGCCGTTTTTGTCGATTTATATAAAAAAAATCAGGAATTATTAGTTCAGGCAGAACAACTGAAAAAACTCAACAGCGAACTAACAGCCCAAAAATTACTTTCCGAATATTCGCTTAGTCTTATTGAGGCAAGTCATGATCCTTTATTTACAATTAGTGCTGAAGGAAAAATAACCGATATGAATAATGCATCGGTGAATGTGACCGGAATATTACGCGAGAAATTAATCGGAACAGATTTTTTTGATTATTTCACTGAACCACAAAAAGCCCGCGAAGTATATCAGAAAGTGTTCAAAAAAGGATTTGTTGCAGATTCTCCACTAATACTTCGCCATAAAAATGGCAAATTAACTGATGTCTTATTCAATGGATCAGTATATAAAGATGATAAAGAAAAAGTGCTGGGAGTTGTTATTGTCGCCAGAGATGTTACGGATCAAAAAAGAATTGAAAAAGAATTGACCGAGGCAAAAGTATTTGCCGAGTTAACCACCTTAATTGCAGAAGAGGCAAAAAGTAAAGCCGAAGATGCAGTGAAAGCGAAACAGCAATTTTTGTCGAACATGAGTCATGAAATTCGGACGCCAATGAATGCGATTATCGGATTTACAAAAGTATTGATTAAAACAGATTTGACTGATAAACAGAATGAATATTTCAATGCCATAAAAGTATCGGGGGATGCCTTAATTGTACTCATTGATGACATATTAGATTTGGCAAAGGTAGATGCCGGAAAAATGACCTTTGAGCAAACTCCATTCAAAATGGCAACGTCTCTATCAGCAATGCTGCATTTATTTGAAACAAAAATTCAGGAAAAGAATTTAAAGTTGGTTAAAAATTATGATACTAAAATTCCTGAAGTCTTGGTTGGAGATCCAGTACGTTTACACCAAATTATTTTAAATTTAGTAAGCAATGCTTTAAAATTTACTACGAAAGGACAGCTTACGGTTAGCGTTGATTTGATACATGAAGATAATAAAACAGTTATTATACAGTTTGCAGTTACAGATACCGGAATTGGTATCGATTCAGAAAAAATTACTACAATATTTGAAAATTTTCAACAGGCTACCAGCGATACCTCAAGATTATATGGTGGAACCGGTTTAGGATTAGCTATAGTAAAACAATTAGTAGAAACACAGGGTGGCTCTATTCAGGTAACAAGTCAAATTGACCAAGGTTCAACATTTAGTTTTACATTACCTTTCCAAAAAACAAAAGCGAAAGCTGAATCAGAAACAATAGCAACAAAATTAGATACGGAAATTAAAAATATAAAAGTATTAGTAGTGGAAGATATTGCACTCAACCAGCTACTGATGAGAACCATATTAGATGATTTCGGATTTGAACGGGATATTGCTGGCAATGGAAAAATAGCAATAGACATGCTACAGAACAAATCGTATGATATCATCCTGATGGACTTGCAGATGCCCGAAATGAATGGCTTTGAAGCAACGGAATATATTAGGAGCACCATGAATTCTCAAATTCCAATTATAGCTTTAACGGCTGATGTAACTTCTATCGATGTAGCAAAATGCAAAACAGTCGGGATGAATGATTATATCGCAAAACCCGTGGACGAAAAAGTTTTGTATAGTAAAATAGTTGAGTTAGTAAAAAATTCGAGCCTTAAAAAATCCGAAGTTTCCAGCGGAAATGAAAATAGTCAAAACGAAAAATTAAAATGTATTGATTTGAGCTATCTAAACAAACGCACAAAATCTAATCCAGCATTAATGATGGAAATGATATCGTTATATTTAATACATACACCTCCTTTAGTTACTACTTTAAAACAAAGTTTAGTGGATAAAAACTGGGCTTTATTAGGAGCTGCAGCACATAAAATGATTCCTTCTTTTTCAATAGTCGGGATTGACAAAGAATATGAAGATATGGCAAAAAAAATTCAGGAATATGCAAACACAAGCGACCATAGGGATGAGATTCCTAATTTGGTTATATCGCTTGAAAATATATGTGCACAAGCATGCAACGCATTAGAAGAAGAGTTGAATATTTTAAAAAATAGTAAACCGTAAAAAAGTAAAATAAAACCTTCTTAGATTAATGCTGATATTATAAAAAAATGAGTTAACTTAACAAGAAGTACCGGTAAGTTGTAATAATTTTTTTATTATTGCTTACTTTTGTTTATATTAAATATAACCCTTATGCCAAAAACGAACAAATCAAACAGCTCCAATTTTATATTTCCCAAATCTCAAACGGGCATTCAAGGCTTAGATGATATTACAACTGGAGGACTGCCAAAAAACCGTCCTACCCTTATATTAGGTAATACAGGATGCGGAAAAACAATTATGGCAATGGAATTCCTTGTAAATGGAATCACCATGTTTGATGAGCCTGCTGTATTTATGGCATTTGAGGAAAAAACGGATGAACTGGTCATAAATGTAAAATCGTTAGGCTTCGATGTGGATACTCATATTGCAGAAAATAAAATATACCTGGAGCATGTACAAATCGATCGGGATGAAATTATAGAAACAGGCAACTATGATCTTGAAGGCTTATTTGTTAGGCTTGGACATGCCATTGATAAAGTAAAAGCGAAGCGTGTAGTGCTCGATTCTTTAGACACTCTTTTTTATGGTCTGGATTATAAAATTCTCCGTTCCGAATTTAAAAGACTTTTTTCCTGGTTAAAAGAAAAGAAAGTATCCGCCATAATTACCGCTGAAATCGGAGATAAATATCTAACCCGTCATGGATTGGAAGAATATGTAGCGGATTGCGTAATAATATTGGACAACCGTGTAAGCAATCAAATTACAACCCGGCGTTTAAGGATTATTAAATACCGTGGTTCGATACATGGCAACAATGAATATCCTTTTATAATTGATGAAAAAGGAATCACTGTCTTCCCGATTATAAGTGAAGCACTCCAGCAAAAATCAAGTTTAAAAAGAATTTCTTCAGGCATTACAGATTTAGACGAAATGCTGGATAATAAAGGCTATTTCGTCGGAAGCAGTATTCTTATCTCAGGAACAGCCGGTACCGGCAAAACGAGTATAGCATCTTCATTTGCTCATAGCGTTTGTAAAGCTGAAAAACGCACACTGTATTGTGCCTTTGAAGAAGCGCCAAATCAGGTAATCCGGAATATGGAATCTATCGGATTGGATTTAGATTCGTTTGTAAAATCAGGAATGTTAACGTTCTATTATTCAAGACCTACTTTACAAAATCTTGAATTGCATTTTATTGCCATCAAAAAAATCATAACGCAAATAAAACCCTCGGTTGTTATTCTTGACCCGATCACAAACTTAATGACAGAAGGTGCGAATAGCGATATTCGGTCGATGCTTACCCGATTTGTCGATTTTTTAAAGACCCAGGAAATAACCGTCATGTTTACCGCAGCAATAACAATAGGTTCCATAGAACGTAATCCGAGCGATGAAGGAATTTCATCTATGGTAGACACTTGGATGATGCTTCAGGATATAGAGGCCGAAGAGAAACGATTTCGAAGTTTATCAATCATGAAATCCAGAGGTATGCCCCATTCCAAATTTGTGAAGGAGTTTAATATTACAGATAATGGAATTACTTTAAGTCCAATAATCAGAAACCAAAAAGAAGCTTCAGACGATTCCAAAAGAAGCACTAATAGAGAATAGAAATGTATCCACATCCAAATAATCGGATGATGTAAAGAAGATGCGCGCTAATTGAAACGCAAAAAATTAATTTAATTTGGATTGAACATTTATTTGAAAAATAAGCTGATTGCTATGTCAAAAAAAACACCGAAAGAAGCAAAAGTTAAGGTAGAGGCTAAAAGTACCGAAGTGGAAAAATATATCCTCAGGCTATTTGTTACCGGTATTTTACCCAATTCTGTTCGTGCAATTGTAAATAGCAAAGCAATTTGTGAAGAATATTTAAAGGACAGATATGAATTGGAAATAATTGATATTTACCAACAACCATCGTTGGCGGTTACCGAAGAAATAATTGCAATACCTGTCCTGATAAAGAAGTTTCCATTACCTGAAGGAAGAGTAATCGGAGATTTGTCTGATGTTGAAAAGGTTCTCAAAGGACTTCATATTATTTAATTGAGTTAATTTTCAAAGAGATGATTAAAAATAGTAAGCAATTTTTAGAAGAGTCGGAAAAGTTAAATAAAGAAAATGCAGAGCTTCAACAACAACTTAGTGAAGCAAAGGAAACTATTGAACTAATTAAAACGGGAAATATTGATGCATTGGTGGATGCCAGTAAAAAAGACTTTACCGTTTACACCGATAAAACAGCCGATAAAACATATCGCATTTTAATTGAAAAAATGCATGAAGGTGCAGTTACTCTTGATGAATACGGAACTATTCTTTATGCCAATTCTTATTTTGCCAACATGGTAAAAGTCCCTTTACAAAAAGTAATAGGAACAAAATTAAAAGATTTTATTGCTGATACCTCAAAAACAACCTTTGATACCTTATTTAAACAAGGCAGGGAAGCCCATATAAATGATGAAGTTTACCTAGCGAATGATGGTGCCGTTTTACCAGTGCTTATGTCTGTTACGACATTTGAATTGGATCATAATTTTGTTTCAAGTATTATTCTTACAGACCTTACCATTCAAAATAAAAATAGAGAGGAATTAAAACTTAGGGCAATACAATTAGAACAAAATAATATTGAGCTCGAAAGTGCAAATAAAGAGCTTGCTTTTCAAAACGAAGAGAAAGAAAAACGGGACGCTGAGTTAAGGATAGCTAATAAAGAACTTGCTTTTCAAAATGAAGAGAAGGAAAAACGGGCGGCTGAATTAAGGATTGCTAATTATGCCCGTGGTCTCATTGAAGCCAGTCTTGATCCACTGACTACGATAAATAATGAAGGCAAGATTACGGATATGAATCGCGCTACGGCAGATATTACTGGCGTATCTCGTGAGAATTTAAAAGGATCTGATTTCTTCAGTTATTTTACGGAACCGGAAAAAGCGCGTGCCGTTTATCAAGAAGTATTTGCTCGAGGCTTCATTACAAATTCTCCGCTTAAGCTGCGTAACAAAAATGGTAAACTGACCGATGTATTATTAAATGGATCGGTTTATAAAGATGACAGCGAAAATGTTTTGGGCGTAGTTATTGTTGCCAGGGATGTTACGGATCAGAAAAAATTTGAATCCGAATTAATGGAAGCAAAAGTATTTGCAGAGCTGGCTACTTTAATAGCGGAAGAAGAAAAAAGTAATGCAGAGGATGCCACAAGAATTGCAGAAAATGCAATGGAGGCAAAACAACAATTTTTGTCTAATATGAGTCATGAAATCCGGACTCCCATGAATGCTATAATTGGATTTACCAGAGTGATATTAAAAACAGAATTATCAGATAAGCAAAAAGAATATTTAAACGCCATTAAAATGAGTGGTGATACCTTAATTGCATTAATTAATGACATACTCGATTTAGCAAAAGTGGATGCCGGTAAAATGACTTTTGAACAAAAACCATTCAAATTAGCCGTTTCCATATCTTCAATGCTCCAATTGTTTGACACAAAAATTAATAAAAAAAATTTAAAATTACTTACTAATTATGATCAAAAAATACCTGAAGTCCTTTTAGGAGATTCAATCAGGTTGCACCAGATTATTTTAAATTTAGTAAGTAATGCGGTAAAATTCACTTCTGAAGGGCAAATTTCGATTAATGTCCATATGTTGTTTGACGATGAAGAAAAAGTAATTATTGAATTTGAAGTTACTGATACAGGAATTGGCATTTCGGAGGATAATATCGATTTAATATTTGAAAATTTTCAACAGGCTTCTAACGGATCTTCCAGCCTTTATGGAGGCACAGGTTTAGGGCTGGCTATCGTTAAGCAATTAGTAACCTCACAAGGTGGAAGTATTCGTGTTACAAGTAAAATACATGAAGGCTCTACTTTTAGTTTTACACTGCCTTTTCAAAAAACAAAAGATACTGCTGAATTAGAAGATGATATAAAACCATTAGATATTTCCATGAAAAAAATAAAAGTTTTGGTTGTTGAGGATATGGCGCTCAATCAACTATTGATGAAAACAATATTGGATGATTTTGGATTTGAACGTGCTATTGCCGAAAACGGAAAAATAGCTATCGAAATGCTTCAGGCAGAAACATATGATATTATTTTAATGGACTTGCAAATGCCTGTAATGAATGGATTTGAAGCTACAGAATATATTCGTAAAACGATGAATTCAAAAATTCCTATAATTGCCTTAACTGCTGATGTTACTACAGTAGATTTGACGAAATGCAAATCTGTAGGGATGGATGATTATATAACAAAACCCGTTGATGAAAGACTATTGTATAGTAAGATTATTGGATTAGTAACAAAAAAGTAGACTCTTAAAAAACTTGTACTATCTGATGACAAGGAAAATAATCAACTAAAAAAATGAAATGCATTGATTTGACTTATTTAAACCAATGTATCAAATCCAATCCAGCATTATTGATGGATTGGATTCGCTGTTTTTAATATATACATCGATGAATTGAATGACTTAGTTGCTCAACTTGAAGCCATTTATGATCTGGCTTGCAACTAATTAGAAGCAGAGTTGAATCCCATTAAAAGACACTGAATTGCAATTAATATTTTTTATAAAAAAATAATTCATTTTACATTTTAAAACGAATAATTATTTTTTTATCAATTTCATTTTTTTATTAAATTCAGATATTTTAGTTTGTTTTTATAAATAATTTTTAATCTTTTAATTAATTATTATGAGAAATATGTGAATCCTACAACATTAAACGCAAATCTTATAACTTCTTTAGCCGACACATCGTCCATCTTTGCAATGTGATAAATAAATCACAAAATAAACAAATGAGTTATGAAATTAAAAAATACACTATCTACCCTCGCTATGCTATCGGTAGTATTTTTGACCAGTTGTAATACTGATACTACTGAGAATTCAACTGCTAATGCGTCTGCTATTGCAAAATCAGATGGTTCAACTTCTAAAATATATCCCGTTAATGAAACTTATAATATAGCACCAACAATTGGTTCACTGAATGCAGTAAATCTTGGAATTGCAGGAGATTTTGCAATTCTATCAAAAACAGGAATTACAGATGTATACAAATCAACAATTACAGGTGATGTAGGTTCAAGCCCTATAACTGGTGCAGCAATATTAGTTAGATGTACAGAAGTAGTAGGAACAATATACACAGTTGATGCTGCAGGTCCACTTCCATGTAGTGTAACAAACGCCACAAAATTAACAACAGCGATTGGTGATATGCAAACTGCCTATACGGATGCAGCCGGAAGAACTAATCCTGATTTTCTTAATTTAGGTGCGGGAAATATTGGTGGAAAAACACTTACTCCAGGTTTATATAAATGGACAACTGCCCTTAATATTCCAACGGATATAACTATTGCAGGTAGTCCAACAGATGTTTTTATTTTTCAAGTAGCTGGTACTCTTAAATTGAGTTCAGCAGTTAGAATGACATTAACAGGAGGAGTTCAAGCCAAAAATATTTTCTGGGTAGTTTCAGATGCTGTTACATGTGGAACGACTAGTCATTTTGAAGGAAACATATTAGGAATGACAGGTATCAATTTACAGACTGGCGCAACAATCAACGGAAGAATGTTGGCACAAACTGCAGTAACGCTACAAATGAACTCAGTTACGAAACCACAATAAATTAATACAAACATATTCTCAACAGAGGCTGCCCGCAAGAGCAGCCTCTTTTTTTTGTGTTCCGATGGTATAAGAGGTCAGTGTGACAACTTATATCAAAATAAATCAAAAAAACGTTGCTTTCAAGCGTTGCACTTCTTTAATCTAAAAAAAAATTACCGCAAAGACTACAAACTAATTTTAGTTAATTTTTTATTAATATCCTGATATTCATATATCTACATATATATCTGTATATTATTTTTTTGTAATTTTAACCTTCAAAATAAAAAATGCAGCAGTAAAAAGGAAACTGGAATGAACTAAACATAAGTTTGAATAAAATTTGAAAATCTTAACTGACATCTCCTTAATTTAAAAATAAGAAAAAACGCTTGAACCCCAAAATCAAGCTCGGTGAAATAAGAAAGAATAATACAAAACCATGACAGTGCTTTAATCCTCTGTTTTTATAAAATTACAGAACCTTAATAAATTCTAAAGCTAATTCGCCGAAGAAGATATAATAGAGTGCGATAATACATATACTTATTTTAAAGTCACAAAATCAAGTATAAATAATTTTAACATGGTATTTATAAACAATCTAAAAAACACTCAAAATGAAAAAAGCAGTAACACTCTTTTCGCTGATTCTCATAACAGGATTAGGAAATTTATCAGCCCAGGATAAAAAAATGTCTAAAGATAAAAAAGTAATGATGATACCCGATTTAACTGGCTGGCCTGAAGCCTCAAGTATGGCTGTAAAAGAAATCACCGACAAATACGGCAAACCGGACGGAATTACAAAAGACGAACTTATATGGATGAAGAAAGGCGTTTGGAAAAAAATCTGCATCAATAAAAAAGAAACCAAACATAGTTTTCCAATTGAACATACCGATATGATGCAGACCACAATAAGTTACAAAGTGCCTGTAGATATAATGGATGAGCTTGGTAAGTTCGATGGCAGTGTAACATTTGACCGTACACAAGGAACTATGAGCGCACGCTGTGATAAAGAAGGAAATAACTTTTTGGCATTAAACCTAGCTCATGATATTATTACAGGTAAAAAATCTGTTGAAGAAGCACGAAAAGCGTATGGTGATATTGTAAAAGAAAAAATGAATGGAGGCAATCCAGTATATATGCAAAAACTTACTTTTTCAACACAGGAAAACTCTGCCGATCCCGATATAAACACTACAGGATTGACCAAAGAAGATGTTACGAAAGGAATGAAAAAAAACGGAGTAAAATAAACTGGTTATAAACAGTAAATAATAGCAAAAGTGAAATTTAAATAAATTAAATAAACCTGTTGGGTGTCATTAATTTAATGATAATTTTTCATCAGTTCAAGTGATCTTCAATTGAAATTATCCAGAACCGACATTTTTATAATAATCCCAAATGCAATATACCTACTATATCATTTATTAATACGATTGGAAACCTTTTAAATGTAATAAATTATGAAAAATGTAGTAAAGATTAAAGAAGTAGATCCTTCCTTCACAGACAGAAGGAAATTTCTCAAAATCAGCGGGCTCACAATGGTGAGTACCGGATTATTATTAGCAGGCTGTAATAATGAAGACGATTTCATTAATAGCCCTAATAATAATGATTTAACATCAAAATATGGGGGTGGTCATTTCCCTGGTGTAAAAGATGGCGTATTTGATTTAGGGGGTAACGATTTAGGCGTACTGACCTACGCATATGCCTTGGAACAATTAGAAGCCGATTTTTATACTAAAGTGGTAAATGCCAATGGTTTCACCACTAATTTTACACCCGAAGACCAGCAAGCGTTAACCGATTTATACTATCATGAAGTAATTCATCGCGAATTCTTCAAAGCAGTTTTGAGTGGGGCGCTTCCAAATCCAAAAAGACAGTTACTTCCTGATTTAGCTTTTGATTATGGTAGTTTAAATTTCAGCAGCCGAGACCAGGTTTTGGCTACGGCTAAAGCGCTCGAAGATACAGGAGTTGCAGCTTATAATGGTGCAGGAAGATTAATCTCAAACCCTGATTATTTGCTATTGGCAGGAAAAATAGTTTCAGTTGAAGCGAGACATGCGTCCGCGATTAGAAGTCTGATAAATCCAAATTCTAATGATTTTGCCGGAGATGATGTCGTCGATCCTACAACAGGACTTGATGTAAAGAAAAATCCATCAGAAGTTCTTGCCATTGCTGATGGTTTTATTACAACTCCATTTACCGCCTTATACTTACCCTAAAACTTAACATTTAAATTATGAAAAATGAAGTAAAAATTCACGAAGTAAAACCTTCATTTACAAATAGGAGAAGCTTTTTAAAAATAAGCGGGCTTACACTTGTGAGCACCAGTTTATTATTAGCCGGCTGTAATGATGACGAGGATAACAATCCTCCTGATTCTAAACTTCCTGGAAAAAGAAATGGGGTGTTTGATTTAGGTGGAGGCGATTTTGGCGTACTTACTTATGCATATGCGCTGGAACAATTGGAAGCCGATTTTTACACTAAAGTTGTAAATGCCACAGGTTTCACTACTAATTTTACAACTGCAGATCAACAAGTACTTAACGATCTGTATAATCATGAACTAATTCACCGCGAATTCTTTAAAGTGACTTTGAGTGCCGCGCTTCCAGATCCCAGCACACAATTGCTTCCTACTTTAGCCTTTACTTATGGAACGTTAAATTTCAGCGATCGTACTCAGGTTCTAGCTACTGCTAAAGCCCTTGAAGATACTGGAGTCGCGGCTTACAATGGTGCAGGGAGATTAATTACAAACCCTGAATATTTGCTTTTAGCCGGGAAAATAGTCTCTGTTGAAGCACGACATGCATCAGCAATCAGAAGCTTAATAAACCCAAACTCAAATGATTTTGCGGGGGATGATGTAGTAAATACAACAACAGGACTTGATGTAAAGAAAAATCCTTCTGAAGTTATTCCTATCGCTGGGGGATTTATAACAACCGATTTCACAGCACAATTTTTACCATAATAATTAACATTTAAATTTAGAAATTATGAACATATTAAAATTTATAGAGTCTTTCACTAATGAAAGTTTAATGCAAACTAAAGGCTCAAGAAGAGAAAGTTTTGGGCAGTTTGGTCAATTGGGAAAAAATCTGGCATTGGCATCAATTCCATTCGGATTGTCATCATTGACAAATACTGCCTATGCAGCAGACATCACCCCTACGCCAAACACGCCAATCGGCGCCCTGCAACTTGCCCTGACATTAGAATACCTTGAAAAAGAGTATTATATCATGGGGTTACAATCAGGGGTTATCCCTACAGGCGGAAGAGATGAGAAAGTTTTTATGCAAATTTCAGCCCATGAAACAGATCATGTTACCTTTTTAATTAATGCATTGGGGACAAATGTTGTTGCAAAGCCAACATTTGACTTTACAGTCGGTGGCGCTTTTAACCCGTTTGGTGATTATCCTACATTTCTGGCTTTGGCACAGGCCTTTGAAGATACAGGCGTAAGAGCTTATAAAGGGCAGGCAGGAAATTTGATTTCAACACCTGATTTGTTGACGGCAGCTTTGCAGATTCACTCTGTTGAAGCGCGCCATGCATCTGAGGTAAGAAGACTGCGAGGTCAAAAAGGATGGATTGTCGGAAAAGATCGCGGCGGATTACCGGTTCAGGCACAACCTGTTTATGATGGGGAAGAAAATACAATCCAGGCTGGTTTTAACACTGCCACATTATTTGGTGTTAACGCAGGAACAGAATCATTTGACGAGCCATTAACCACTGCCCAAGCGGTTGCCATAGCCAATTTATTTATTGTATAATAATTGCGAATCCAATATAAAAACCATCTAAAAATGAATTTAGATGGTTTTTTTAGTTACCTGATTTTCTTTTTTATGAAAACTAATATACCTAAAACAAAAAAGTACTCCAGGAAAGACCATGCTTGGATTGTATTAAATTAACCTAAAATGATATGTAACATTCTTAAAATAAATAACTTATACTAATTTTGTTAAATTTATTTTGTATCTTTAAGATTCAAAAATTATTTTATGTCAGGTATGGTTGCAGTTGGCATCATGAAGCAATTTCCGGAAAAATTTAAAAAACAGTCCCAAAATAAGAATGTTTTAAAATACGTTATATCTAACGAAAGAATAACTGAGAAGCTTGTATACAATATCTCCTTTATAGAATGGGAATAATGCAACTCTTATTCATAATTATATAAATATCAAAACTTTAAAATACAGACCTTTGTTATAAGTAAAATAAATTTGACAATTTAAAAACAGAAAAAATGAATACAGAAAAAGCAATTGACGTATTAAATTCCCTAATCCAAATCAACAACGATAGAATTGAGGGATACGAGACCGCTTCAAAGGAAGCTGATGAAACAGACTTAAAAACACTGTTTTCTCATTTTACTGAAACCAGTCTAAAATGCAAAGCGGAACTTGTTGCCGAAGTAAAAAGATTAGGTGGAAAACCGACTGAAGGAACAACTACATCGGGTAAATTCTTTCGAATATGGATGGATATAAAATCAGCTGTTACGGGTAGCGACAGAAAAGCCATAATTAATTCGTGTGAATATGGCGAAGACGTTGCAGTTCAAACTTACAACGAAGCCTTAAGTCATAGTGAAGATCTAACTTCAGAACAACTAATTATGATAAAAGAACAACATTCTGCTATAAAAGCAAACCACGATAAAATCAAAAATTTACGTGATTTAATGGCTTGATCAGATAATGATTTTTATTTAAAAAAATATGCGGTCAAAACAATTCGTTTTCTCCGCATATTTTTTTTATTAATGTTCTATCACTGATATAGATTTACTATTATCCGTTTTTTTAAGTGTGAATGATATAAATTTTATTGGCAATTATATAACACTTTTTTGAGTCTTTCAAAATATATTTGTGATATAATTATGATGATATGCTTAAAAGATTTAAATTTAGTTTCTACGATTTATTTTAAAATCTATTAATGATTGAAAGCATCAAATTAAAAATAAATTTATACTAACAACTCTAAAAAAAGGAAATTATGAATCTTAAAAGAATCTTTGGGGCTTTACTTACGGCTCTCGGAATAGGTGGTCTAATCTACACTGCAGTTGTGTTTTCTAGCACTTCAGGTGAAACACAGGATGTAAAAACACTTATCATTTATGGCGTACTTGGTATTGTATTCTTTGTATCAGGTATCAGCCTGGTTCGTACAACAAAGGACGAATCATAAATTAAGCTTGGATGTAAACTTACATTTCTTTTTGAAATATAATTAACAATATATTTCGTTTAAATAAAATCGCTTTGGTATTTTCGAATATTCAAAGCGATTTTTTTGTTTTAATTTTCTCCGTATAAATTTAAATACGACAGATTTAAATACTTATTTATCAAGTTGTTAAATCCATTTGTTTTAAAAAAAAATAGGCTCACATAAAAAAGTTGGGGAGAAGTTATAAATTTAGATAAAAAAGCAAATGGATTTTTCGATATTTTCTTCGTTTCTACCAGAAGGACTGTTATCTCATTTTGATATTGTTGATTTCAAGGAATTGGTCAATTTACAAAGCAAGAAAGACTGTTTTTATATTTATTTAGACGAGAAAAACATTCTTGCTAAAGATTTTGATTCCAATGAATTTGAGTCAAAAGGATTCTATGAACGAGCATTAATACAAGACTTTCCTATAAGAGGGAAAGCTGTTTATTTAGGTATAAGAAGACGTAGATGGCGTAATAAAACAGACAAATCTATTGAAGTAAAAAGTGATTATTCATTTATAGCTGAAGGTTCAAAATTAACGGCTGAGCTTTCAGATTTTTTAAAAGATACAGGTCGAGACCCGAGAAGATACGATAAGTAATATCGCCAGTTATTATGGTGTTAAGGCTAATTTATTGCAACGTCATTACAAGAAAAAAATCAGTGGTTTTAAAGATTGGAAACAGTTAAATCACTCCGAAGATTATTTAATTTATCCTGAA